>NZ_AKWZ02000010.1:0-338000 GCF_000306235.2 Leptospira fainei serovar Hurstbridge str. BUT 6 | reverse complement strand
AGTTCGACCCGTATAACGAAATCGGAGTCACCGAGATAGAAGGAACCGCTCAATGGGTGGATCTGGAAGTAGGTAAGAACGTACGCCGAGACGAGGACGTTAAAACTTCTAACGTAAATTATAAAGTTATCGAGCAACGTAGGGATAAACTAGTTCCACGCGTTGTCGTTTCTTCCGGAGGAACCCGGGAAGAATATCTCGTCCCCGTGGATGCGATTCTTTCGGTGCAAAACGGAGATAAGGTTAAGGCGGGAGATATTCTGTTCAAGATTCCTACCGTTGCGGAAAAAACCCGGGATATTACCGGTGGTCTGCCTCGCGTGGACGAACTCTTCGAAGCTCGTCGTCCGAAAGACGCAACCACTCTCGCGGAAATGGACGGTAAGATCGAAGACAATGGAGAAATCGTAAAAGAAAAACGGGTTCTCTATATCGTTCCGGATAGCGAAGATTTGGACAAAGTCAAAGTAACGATTCCGATCGGAAAACAACTTCGTGTGCGTCACGGAGACTTCGTCAAACGCGGCGATCAGCTGGATGACGGGAATCTGGATCCGCACGATATTCTTCGAGTTAAGGGAGTTACGGCCCTTCAAGTATATCTGGTTCAGGAAGTTCAGGAAGTCTACCGCCTCCAAGGGGTGCATATCAACGATAAGCATATCGAGGTCGTAGTTCGTCAGATGATGCGGAAGGTTTTGATTACGGATTCGGGGGACACATCTTTCGTGAGCCAACAGCAAGTGGATCGTTTTATGTTCGTTGAAGAAAATAGACGAGTCATAGCGGAAGGCGGTTCTCCGGCACAATCGGTCCCGATTCTTCTCGGATTAACCAAGGCATCCTTAAATACCGAATCTTTCTTCTCTGCTGCTTCGTTCCAAGAGACAACCAAAGTTTTGACGGACGCTGCAATCAAAGGAAAGACGGACAACTTAGCGGGACTTAAGGAAAATGTGATCATCGGTCATATGATTCCTGCAGGAACCGGAATGAGAAAGTATCGCGACGTAGCGGTATTCAAGGAAACGTACGGAGACCTGGATCAACCGATAGAAGTGGAAGAGGAAGAGATTCCCCCAGTGATACCGGAAGATACGGAGAACTAAAGAGATTTACAATAGAGCGGGTACTGACGATCTGGTAAAATCGGGTCGTCACCCGCCTAAAAATAGAAGGGATTCATGCCTACAATTAGCCAACTTATACGCCACGGCAGGAAGAAACAGAAGAACAAATCTAAATCTCCTGCTCTTAAGAGTAGCCCCCAACGTAGGGGGGTTTGCACAAGGGTGACTACGTTCACTCCTAAAAAACCGAACTCAGCTATGAGAAAAGTCGCAAGGGTGCGTCTTACAACCGGAATCGAAGTAACCGCTTACATTCCTGGTGAGGGACATAACTTGCAAGAACACAACGTTGTTCTGATCCGTGGTGGAAGGGTCAAAGACTTACCAGGGGTTCGTTATCATATTATCCGCGGTACCTTAGACACACTTGGTATCGACAAACGTCGCAAAAGCCGTTCTAAATACGGAACGAAAAAACCTAAGGCGTAACGGGAGATAGGGAATGTCCAGAAGAAGAGGAAAAGTCGAGCCCCGCAAAATTCAGCCTGATTCGGTTTACAGCGACGCTCATATTGCAAAATTCATTAACTGTCTTATGGTAGACGGAAAGAAATCCGTAGCAGAGAGACTATTTTACGACGCACTCGAGTTGATTCAGAAGAAGACCGGAAATGATCCGTATGTAACTTTTAAAGAAGCTCTCGAAAACGTAAAACCACAGGTGGAAGTAAAATCACGCCGCGTGGGTGGTGTTACTTACCAAGTTCCTATCGAAGTTCGCCCCGAGCGTCGATTGGCTCTGGGAATTCGCTGGCTCATTCGTTATTCCAGAGACAGAAACGAAAAGGGAATGGCAAATAAGTTAGCGGCAGAATTCATCGAAGCCCAAAAAGGCACAGGTTCCGCTATCAAGAAGAAGGAAGATATCCGCAAAATGGCGGACGCAAACAAGGCGTTCAGCCACTACCGCTGGTAAGAAATTTCTTAGTACTGACGGCCCGGATTTTTTTCCGGGTGTGAAATGCATGTCTCTCGACTTGTTCGAGAAATCCCAATCAATGAAAGGAGGCAGAAGCCTCCTTTTTTTATTTCCAAGTTAACCGTCCAATACGGATCAAAATTTCAAAAGCATTCTAAGTTCTAGCGTTATGATTGAGAAGCTCGATCAGGGCGAATCATACAGAATGAATTCCGAGAATTCGTTTGAGCGCCAAATAATCGGGGGCTCTTTCTTCATTTCCGGAAAGATTTTTCAGAAGACGAAATGTCGATTTTATCTTAAGATAAAAGCGTAAATACAGGGGGGTTTCGCGATGAGGTTTACTTGCGAACTGAGTTGGGATTGCGTCGGAGGATTTGCGCTTTATCAGCTGATGATGAATTTTGTTCGCTATTATCCTATTGCGGGTCTAGCTTTCTTAATATTCTGGGTTTGGAAGAAAGGTTATTTTCAACGTTTTCGCATACAATCGACGTTCCCCAAAAAAGAACGCCTTATTTTCGAAATAAAGCAATCCGCGGTGACTCTGTTCATGTTTTGCGCCATCTCCGTTACGGTCTTTACGCTGTCCCGACTAGGCTACCTCCAAAGAAAGGTATATTATGATTTTTCATTGCATGGCGGCTGGTTCTACGCGATTTTTACGTACGTAGTCATTACGATTTGGCATGAAACTTGGTTTTATTGGATGCACCGATTGGTCCATTTAAAATCCATTTATCCGTATGTTCATTCCGTTCATCATAAATCCGTAAACCCTTCTCCTTTAGCAGCTTATAATTTTCATTGGGCGGAGGCGTTTTTAGAGGGAGTTTATATCGTTCCTATCATTTGTTTTTTACCCGTATACTATTACGTAGTTTTATTTCATACGTTTTACGCAATGATAATGAATATTTGGTGGCATCTAGGATACGAACTTTTTCCACAGGGTTGGGCCGGCCATCGGATCTTAAAATGGATCAACACGTCGTCTCACCATAATATGCATCATCAGAAATTTCACGGGAACTATAGCTTGTATTTTAATTTTTGGGATAGAATCATGGGGACGAATTTTCCCGATTACGAATCCTATTACGAGTCTGTGATTCGAAAAAGGAGTGATGTCGGCGAGACGGAAGCCCCCTTAAAAATTTCGACGACAGGGGGGATTACATGACTGATTTTCACTTTAATTCTTCCAGTTCGTTATGGTTCTTCATTGAAAGTTCTTGGGAAGCGAGAGGTTTCCGTTAAATTTCCGGAATTTCAGCTTTTCTAATCTATTTTCTATCGAGAATTCTTTATTTCAACCTTCTCAACGAGAGGCTTTACGGGTGAGCTTCGCGACTTGACTGCGACGAAATTCGAATATGAGCCGAAGTTCGAAGAATGACCGAATAAGAAATTATTCGGGTCTTTTACTCGTCCACTCGGGTCTTTAACATCTTTCTGCGTAATTCGATTTCTTTATGAAAGGACTCGGAAAGTTTTTTGAAAATGCCGGAAGAAAGATCGACCTTTTGAATTAAGGAATCATATAAAGGATTCGCGTCGTCTTTTAACCGATGAAAGGAAGGTTTTAGATCGCTTTCCTTATAAGCATGAAATGAAACGATATTCATTTCTTCGTCGATTAAGAGAATTGCTCCGCCGTGGGAACGCATTTCCTTAATCGTATCCACTACCCAGCCTCCGGTATTGTAAATTCGAGCTGATCGTTTATCTAAACCTAGATCTCGAGAATAAGATTCGAACGGTTTATGAGTGTGTCCGAAGATAAAAGAATATTCTTTCGGGAACTCGCGTTTCGTTTCGAGTCCCCACTGATACGGAAGAACCGTATCCAAGTATACGTCAAGGTTTTGTATTACTTCTTGGCTGAGTACCTCGTCCGACATTCCACGTTCGCTTTGTCCGACTTTAAGGATGATTCTTTGAAGAAAAAAAGATAACGCGTGTCGGACGAGTGATTTCAGAAAAGGAAGTATACTCAGGTTTCGAAGTAGATATTCCGATACGTTTGCCGATAATCTGCCGACCGCTTTCGAATCCTGTAGCATATCATAAACTAACCCGATTCCTTTGCCTACTTTACCGGATCTGCCCAATGTGGACCAAAAGAAATCGATCCAAGCGAAGTTCTCACGCTCAAGATCGTAGATTGATTCCGGCTTGTTCGGCTCGGGTTTGCTTTGAAATGGGAATTTATTTTTGAGCTTTACCCAGAAAGTAGCCGGCGCTTTTGATTTCGTAACTGCATCCATCTCCGGGAGAAGTACTCTTTGGATGGAACTCATCAACGAATAGATGTTTTCTAAGAAATTTCCGTGGCTCAGTATAATTGATTTGCCGCTGCTCTTTGTTCGAATTTCGTAATTCGGATAAGCGATCAGAGCTTTAGCTTGTTTCAAACGGGGATTCCGTCGTAATATCCCGGTAAGTAGGTCTGAAAGAATGAAATCCGGTTCGACCATCTTAGTGGTATGCCAAGAGTCCGCTATATGGTCGCGGGGTTTCAGGGCAGCAATGTAATCTACGTACTGTTTTTCTCTCGCAGTCTCCCAGAGATGGTGATCGTGATTACCTGGAATATATAATAGTTGGTCGGAAAAAATCGGTTTCGCAGTCGTATACGCACATTCTAAAAAACGCTCGAAAGTCATAGCAGCGTCGTTCATCCCTCCCAATGCCAATTCAAGAATGTCCCCCAGCAGGATAAACTGGGGGGGTTTACCGATTTTGTTAACTGAAGTGACGATCTTTTTTAAGCTCTCCATTAGATTTTTGAGAGCGGGAGAAGTTTTTAACGCGTTAACCGGAAATCGTTTACTCGGTGTAGCTCCGGGGACCTCCTCAATATTAGTGAGGAGGCTATTATAAGCTCCAAAATGAACATCAGAAACTACTATATAACGAATTTGGCTCATACTTTCTCGTGTGTGAAGTTATTAAAATATTGTAATTAAATCAATTAATTATTGCTTTTGTGGGACAAATAAAGCAAATAAGTAAACTTTTAGCCATTCGGAGAGGAGTTTACTTTGAAGAATTACGAAGCCATAATAATCGGCACGGGCTTTGGTGGTGCTATTAATGCGTGTAGGCTTTCTAAAAAATGGCCGGGAAAGAAGGTTCTCGTATTGGAGAGAGGAAAAGAGTATCCGATGGGCTCGTTTCCCCGATCCCCTCACGACATGTCTAAAAACTTTTGGAATATTCCGGAAGAGAAGCGCAAATTCCGGAATTCAAAAAGTAACGAGCGATCCACCGGTCTATTCGATATCCGAAACTATCCAAAGTTAGACGTGGTTCTTTCCGCCGGATTAGGCGGCGGCTCCCTGATATACGCGAACGTCTTCCTGGAACCTCCGGATAATATTTTTGACGATCGCTGGCCTAAATCATGCAAAAAATCCAATTTAAGACCGTATTATAAGATCGTTAAGTCCGTATTAGGTTCGAGACCGATTCCGAAAGCGGATACGCCGCGGAGAAAAATCGTACGCACCGAACTTTATCAACGCTTTGCAAAGTCCGAAGGGAGAAATTCAGAGCTGGCGGACATAAACGTCTTTTTCGGTAACGACTTCAAAAACCCGACGCCGATTGGCGTGCAAGAGAAGAATAAATACGGAGCGATTCAAACTTCATGCACTTATTGTGCCGAATGTGACGTAGGCTGTAATACCCACTCGAAGAATACGCTCGATTTGAATTATTTATTCGTAGCTCGACATAAACATCTAGCCGAAATCAGAACGGAACATATAGTCACAAAGATCATACCGCTAGGACCGAAGGGCGAGGAGGACGAAACTAAGCATGGAGAATTCGGTTATCGCGTTTATTTTTTAAATGTTAGCGGTTCCCAAACCGTTTCATCTTTTGCAGACGGAAAAAGAGTAGTAGTTTCGGCCGGTACACTAGGAACAACCGAATTGCTTCTTCGTTGCAAAACCGATTTTAAATCCTTACCAGATATCTCGGAAAAAATCGGCACCCAATTTTCAGGTAATGGAGACTTCCTCTCTTTTGTTGCTAAAGGAAAAGAGCCTGCGGATCCGAATTACGGACCAGTCATAACTCAATATACGGATTATAATCTTTTTAAGAATTATAATCCTAAAGAAGCGTTCATTTTAGAAGATGCAAGCTATCCGGTATTCGCTTCTTATTTTGTCGAAGGGGCAATTCCGATACTCTTTAGATTGAAATATCTTTTTTTTATAATGGGCCAGTTGATCCGCAGGGTACTTGACGGAAAAATATTCGGTAAAATCGGATTTCTATTGGGAGAATCGTTAAAAGGAAATTTATCATATTCATCGCTGGTCTTGCTTTGCATGGGAATCGATTCCGCCGACGGTCGAATGTATTTGGATCGCAAAAAGAATTTTCAAATATCTTGGCCGCAAAAAAAGAATATGCATCTGTATGATTCCATCATGGATGCAAATAGGAAATTTTACGAATATGCTAAAGGGGAGGCAAGATTCGCTATGCCGACTTGGGCCTGGCCGATCCGAAATAACGTTAGCGTACATCCGCTTGGAGGATGCATTTTAGGCGACTCTGTCAAGGAAGGAGTCTGCTCCGCCGATCCCAAACTGTTCGGGCAGGTTTTTAATTATCAAAATTTATATGTGGCTGACGGGAGCTTGGTTCCGACAGCGATCGGGGCAAATCCTTCGATGACAATTTCCGCTCTCTCGGAAAGAGTCGCCGAAGGAATTACCGGTAGAAAACCCGATATAAAATTGGCATAGTTCGAGTAAATGCAAAAAATATAATATTTAGGTTATGTATTTATTATTACCGTGTATTTCGGAGAGGATTAGATAGTTGCAAAATAGAATTTCGCTTCCCATCGAAAGAATAGAAAAAGAATACGAGGTAGTCGTAATCGGATCCGGTTATGGCGGCAGCATCGCGGCTTCGCGTTTGTCTCGTGCAGGTAAAAAAGTCTGTCTATTGGAGAGAGGCAAGGAGATTCGCCCGGGAGAATTTCCAAATAAAGAATCCGAAGCGATTCGCGAAGTACAATTTAGTTTGCCGGAGGATCGGATAGGTTCCGAAGCGGGATTATACGATTTTCATCTTAGTCCCGATATTAGCGTTCTCGTGGGGTGCGGGTTGGGCGGAACTTCGCTTATTAATGCTAATGTAAGTTTGCGGGCTGATAAAGAGGTTTTTCAAGACGAATGTTGGCCGAAAGAAATTCGAGTCGAATCCTCTAAGAACGAATTAAATCCGTATTATGCGCTCGCAGAAGAAATGTTAAAACCGAATCCTTATCCTTCTAATTTTCCGAATTTGAATAAGCTGCAGGCTTTGAAGCAATCTTCCCAATATGTGGAAGGAAAATTCTATCGAGTCCCGATTAACGTAACGTTTACTTCCGGAATAAATCATGTAGGAGTAAAGCAAGACGCATGCGTTAACTGCGGCGATTGTGTTTCCGGATGCAATTACTCGTCGAAGAACACGACACTCATGAATTATTTGCCGGATGCGTATAATCACGGTGCAAGCATTTTCACCGAATCGAAAGTTCGATATATCGAAAAGAGCGGAGAAGGATGGCTTGTTCATTTTGATTTACTCGGACTGGGAAGGGAGTTATTCGGAAAAGATACATTATTCGTCAGAGCGAAAACGGTTATTCTTTCCGCAGGTACGTTAGGCTCTACCGAAATTTTATTACGATCTCGCTTAAACGGACTATCTACATCCGATGTTTTGGGAACTCGGTTTACGGGAAATGGAGATATGTTGGGATTTAGTTATAACCAGGCCCAGCATATTAATGGAATCGGTTTCGGTTTTAGAAATCCTAAAAATCGAATTCCTGTGGGTCCTTGTATAACAGGAGTGATCGACACTCGAGATTATGGACACTTGGAAGAAGGTATGGTCATTGAGGAAGGATCCATACCGGGAGCGATAGGGAGACAGTTACCCGAGTTGTTTTCTGCGGCAGCCAAACTTTGGGGGAAAAATATTCGTTCAAGTGCATCGGACTTTTTTCTGAAACGATTTCGAACTTTGGTTAGTTTTATTTTCGGTCCTTATCGAGGAGCCGTCAGGAACTCTCAAACTTATCTAGTCATGGCGCATGATGGAAGTTCGGGGCAAATGTCGCTGGAAAAAGACCGTCTTCGAATTCGTTGGCCGGGAATAGGCCAACGACCTATCTTTCAGAAAATTAGCTCGATGTTGGAGAAAGCTACGATTCCGGGAGGAGGTATTTACATTAAGAATCCTGTATGGAACAATCTGACTAAACAGGATTTAATAACCGTACATCCGTTAGGTGGTTGTGTCATGGGAGAGAGCGGCGAAACCGGGGTTGTAAATGGATCCTGCCAAGTGTATTCCTCCGAAACCGGGGAAGATGTACACGAAGGGTTGTACGTAATGGATGGCTCGGTTATCCCACGATCAGTGGGTGTTAACCCCTTATTAACGATCGCTGCAATTGCTGAAAGGGCCTGCCAAAAACTTGCCGAAAGACAGGGATGGAAAATAGGCTACGCGCTTCCGTCTAAACCCCCTATACCCGACTCCAATTCGGATGTTCCAGGAATTGAATTTACCGAAAGTATGAAAGGATTTTATTCCGCACAAACCGATAACCAGGAGCGGGGATTTGAAATCGGTAAGAACGATGGAACCGCGTTTGAATTCGAACTAACGATTCGTTCCGAAAACGTGGACGAAATGATTCGAAATCCTTCGCATAAAGCCGGTCTTATCGGAACGGTAAAGGCGCCTAAATTATCCGTCAAAGCTTTAACGGTTACTAATGGAGAGTTCGAGCTTTTCATCGAACGGAAGGATAGAATTGAAACTCGAAATATGGTTTATAAAATGATCATGCATTCGGTCGAGGGGAAGAGCTATCGATTTAAGGGAGAGAAATGGATTCAGAATGACGGATTGATAAACCTTTGGAGAGATACGACGACTCTCTATATTACGATTTATGACGGACCGAGCGAGATGGACTCCGTACTAGGCGTAGGAATTCTCCATATACTTCCGGAAGACTTCGCAAAGCAAATGACTACGATGAATGTCATCAATTCGAAAGGTTTTTTGCAAAAAACGGATGCTTTAATTAAATTCGGAAAATTCTTTGCCGGCGCTCTATATGATGTTTATGGGAGACTTGCAAGCTCAATGTTTCCATGGGAAAAGGACGCGAGGCCGAGAGAAAAAAGAAAGCTGAATGTTTCCGCGCCGATAGCATACTATTTTAATACTCAAGACGGCGTTCAATTACGACTACTTCGGTATCGAGGCGGCAAAAAAGGACCCGTATTACTTTCTCCGGGTTTAGGCGTATCTAGTTTAATTTTTAGCATCGATACTATCGATGTGAATTTATTGGAATTTCTGTTCGGTAACGGTTATGATGTTTGGTTATTTGATTACCGAACTTCTATCGCTCTCGGATCCGCACCTTTTCCGAATTCAGGCGATCCCATTGCTAAGATAGATTATCCTGCGGCCGTCGCAAAGGTGAAAGAAATTACCGGTGCAGACTCGATTCAAGTCGTGGCTCATTGCTTCGGTTCAACAACTTTTTTTATGGCAATGTTAGCCGGACTTTCGGGGGTCAGATCCGCGGTAATTTCTCAAATCGCGACAAATGTCGAAGTGCCGACTTTAATGCAACTTAAGGTAGGACTTCACGTATCGGAAGTACTAGACGCGCTGGGTGTAAAGGATTTGACGGCATATGCGGGTAAACATCCGAATTGGGCCGATCGAATATTGGATAAACTATCCGCGCTTCAACCGCAATCGCTTACGGAGCACGATATGAATCCGGTTAGTCGTAGAATTACCTTTCTATATGGACAACTTTATAGATTAGAAAACCTAAATGAAGAAACATACAGATACGGATTGAGAGAAATGTTCGGCGTAGGTAATATTAAAGCGTTTGAGCATTTATCTAAAATGGTCCGCGCAAAGCACGTCGTTGACGATAAGGGGAATGATACGTACATTCCTTCGTTCGAACGTCTAAATTTACCGATTACGATTTTACACGGTGCGTTAAACGAATGTTATCTTCCTGAAAGTACTGAAAAAACCTACTCGAGATTGGTCGATACATTCGGTCCGGAGAAGTACCAAAGACATTTGATTCCCGGTTACGGCCACATAGACTGCATTTTCGGAAAGAATGCTTATAAGGACGTATTTCCTATCATCGTTAAATCTTTAGATGCGTATTCATAGTCCGTTTTGATTCGAAATCCTCGATATTGTTCGAGTTAAATTTGAGAAGGGGTCGAGCTTGGATGGAAAATTATGACGCAATTGTAATCGGTTCCGGATTCGGCGGTTCGATAAACGCATTGAGAATTTCGGAAGCAGGTAAAAGCGTTTTAGTACTCGAACGAGGTAAACGCTTTCATCCGGGTGAATTCCCGCGCGACGTGAGAAAGGTCGAAGAGTTATTCTGGAAGTACCCCAAAGAAAAAAACTTTCGCGGACTTTATGAATTAAATTTCTTTTCGGGATTGGGAACGATTACGGCCTCCGGACTCGGAGGAGGTTCATTAATTTATGCTAATGTTCATATTCGTCCCGACAAATCGGTATTCGAAAATGCGCGTTGGCCTTCTCCGTTTAGTCGCAGCTATCTCGATCCGTATTATGACAAAGTAGCCGAGAAGCTGCAAGTTAAACCTTTACCCGCGAGTTGGGATATTCCCAAGCGTACCGAATTTCATAGAGCGGCGGAGATAAACGGGCATTCTTGTTTTGATCCCGATGCGGCGGTTAGTTGGCAGAGCCCCGCCTCCAAAGGACAGGTAGAGTGTAAGAAATGTGCCGAGTGCGAATTCGGCTGCAACTACGGGGCTAAAAATACGTTAGATTATAATTATATAAGAGATGCGGAAAGTAACGGCGCGATTTTTAGAACAGGCGCGTACGTTTCTCATATTTCTACAGACTCTAAAGACGGCTATACGGTCCACTACATTGATCTCGAATCCGGCCAGAAACGCAGCGCTTCGGGACAGCGAGTCGTTCTTTCTGCGGGGACGCTCGGTACAAACCGTATTTTGTTTAATAGTCGAGATACGTATAAGACTTTGCCGAATATTAGCCGAAGGCTAGGCTGGGGGTACTCTGCAAACGGTGATTTCTTAGGTGCAATCGAGAACAGTCGAAAAGCTTTGCATCCTTGGGACGGTCCGGATGTTACGACTGTCATAAATTATTTTCCCGAAGGCATGGAGTTTACGTTGGCAGCGCCGACATTTAACGAACCTGTTATGGCATTTTTGGCATCGTTAGGGCTGGCAAAACCCGGGTGGTTTTTAAGAGCGATCGCCCCATTCTTTTGGAAACTTGCTGGCAGGATGTTGCCTCTTGCCTTTAAATCGGGTCTTCTTAGTCATGCGGTTGCAAAGCGACTTCCGGGTTCGGGAGATCCGATTAGAATGACGAATCTATTTGCCATCGGCAGAGACAATGCGAACGGTTTGGTCGTTCGTTCGGGACGAGATATAGACGTTAAATGGAGATATTCTAAGGAGAACAAATTATTAATTCAAAACATGTCTGCTGTTATGCGACAAGTCGGGGATGCGTACGGAGGCGAATTCGGTGTCTTATCGACGTTTTTACTTTTTAATCGCATCTTATCGGTCCACTCACTCGGCGGCTGCCATTTGGCCGTTGATTCGAGTAAAGGAGTCGTTTCCACTAACGGGGAAGTCTTCGGTTATCCGGGTTTGTTCGTTGCCGACGGATCCGTTATTCCTAATTCGATAGGGTTTCATCCAGTTATGACGATCTCTGCCGTTTCCGAACATATAGCCGAGTATGTAAGTCGGAGCTTTAATAGAGTTTGAAGAAATTTAGGGTGATTATAAAGAATCTATTGCTATAACAATAGCCGATTTTCTTGAGTAAAAAAACAATAACATTATTATTAAGTGGGACATAGCTTGCTAATTGCCATTTCATTAATTATAAAAAATCATATAAGGCTGATTTCGGCTCAAAAATTGCTTTTAACTTCCTTTCGAGGCGCTATCAGCAAAATATTAAGTAACTGCAGTAAGCAGAAAAACTAAAAGGAAAGCAAAAATGAAAAAGGCAAAGGATTATTTGGATTTAGGAAAACCCGAGGATGAATATCATAATTCTGTTATTGAAGGTCAAAAGATATATTCCGATAGTTTTTTGCGTATTTACGATATTGTCGTGCTGCATATTATAAGTCGTTGGTTCTGGAGATGTCCACCGGACAATATGGTGCGGCTCTATAATGAGAATTTACGGGGAAATCATCTCGATATCGGAGTTGGAACGGGATATCTTTTACAAAAAGCTAAATTTCCCGTTTCTAAGCCCAGAATTTCCGTTTTAGATTTGAATCCGAATACTCTAGTCGAGGCCCGTCGGAGGTTATCGGCAATTAGCGAAGATTTCAGCGCATACAGAGCGAACATTCTTGAGCCGATTGCAATTAAGGAAAAATTCGATTCGATAGGTTTAAGCTTCTTATTTCATTGTGTTCCCGGTCAAATTTATGAGAAAGCGACAGTCGCATTTAAGAACCTGATCAAAATTCGAAGCAAGGACGGCGTAATCTTCGGTTCGACTGCTTTATACGACTTAGGACAAGAACATCCACTTTCGCGCTATGGAATGAAGAATCTTAACAAAAGAGGCGTATTTCACAACACCCAAGATACGCTTCCCGGTTTAGAGAAAGCGTTGGCGGAAAATTTTAAAGACTATAAATTGTATACGGTCGGCGCCGTGGCGTTTTTTGTCGCGGGAAAGGCGCGTCGATAGAAGATAAATATTGTCAGGTTATTCAAAGGCGGATGCGTTTAAGGCGTCTCAAATCGGCCGCAGCTCCCAACTCGATAAAGAGGTTTTTAGCCGTTTCGATCCTTTGCGAATCGTTTAAATTCATTCCGGCTTCTAACATGCAATTAGCGTGCTCCCATCGATTCGGTTGCTTGGAAAGGAACATCTCCGCAATCTCAAAAGTCTGTCTTGCTTCTGATTGTTTACCTTTGAAGTTGAGATAACTTGCGTGCAATGCTAAAGCCGGACCGTGGAGATAAGGAAGAGCCTTGCCTAACGCTAAACCTCTGTGGATACCCGTTTCTATAATCTTTTCAAATTTGGCTTTGTCGGTTCTAAACCCTGATTTTAAAACAAAGAGGGCCGCTTCCGCGTTATAGACGTTTCCAATTTGCAATTGGGGCATCTTAACATCGCATTCCAGGAATCCGCGATAGCTTCTATTGCTCCATTCGGCGGCTTTTTCCGGCCAGCCTTCCATGACCGAAAGTTTTAAAAGCTTATTCAACGTCGAAAGTTCATTCATTAGATCTTTTTCATGTGCTGCCCTGTTGGCTTCCGCGAGAAGCTTTGCTTCCAATTCGTCGGCAGATAATTCACCGAGTAAATAACTGAAATATGGAGACCAGATTCGCGTCCATTTGGCCTGAAGCCTGGCGCCTAATTCTTCTGCGACAGTCCCGATATCATCGAAGAATGTTCTAGATGTTTTAAAATCGGATAGAAAATAATGCATAAATCCACCTATCGATAGAGCAGAGAGTAGTTCCCATTTCTCGCCGACTTGTCGATAAATTCCGATACCTTCGTGCAGATAAGGAAGTCCTTCACGCGGTTTATTTTGCATCATATAAAACGCGCCGAATAAAAGTCTCGTGACGGCTCGAGCGTAAGGATCTTCGATGGTTTCGGCCAATGTTAAGCTTTTATCCAAAAATTTTCTCGCCGGAGAGAAAAGATTTAAACCGGATAGCACTTGTCCCATCGCGGCTTCTGCGAGAGCTCGTTGCGAAAATGTTTCATACCGTTGTGTCGCGTTAAAATTCGAGAAGACTGCCCAGCCGAATTTCTTCGTATCTTGCCAAAGATAAATTTTGGACAAGGCGACTAAAATAGCCGATCGAAGAGAGAGTAGCTTTTGCTTTTTTGCCGAACTCAAAGCGGGGCCGAACAATGAGAAACGAAGCAATAAGGGTATTTGCACGATGATCTTGAAAATGGTTCCGAGGCGTCTTTTCGGAGGAGTCAGGCCTGTTAAAGCCAACGCTTTTTCCAATGAACGCAGTGCGGGGCCGGAATTATCCTGTTCTTGATAAATTTGCCCTAATCCGGTTAATAAACGAATCCGTTCCGTTTTACTGATTTTCCTATTTAAGCATTCTTTAAATAGAATTTCAGCTTCGACGTATTCTCCGGCCTGTCTGTAAACGTTCGCCAATGCCTCCTTTATCGAATAAGCTTCTTTGCTCTTATTTCCGGATTTGCCGAGGATTTCTAACGCTTCTTTATAATGATAAATCGCATCCTGGTTCGCATAATTTTCACGAGCTTTTCCCGCAGCCATTAGCGAAAATTCGAAAGCTTTCTTCGTATCACCGCTATTTTTGTAATGAAAGGAAAGAATATCCGCCTGTTCCGAAAGGTTATCCGAGGCTTTATCCTCTATAAACGAGGCGATCTTACGATGCAGAGATTCTCTAGTCGAATGGAGGAGGGTATTGTAAACGATATCACGAATAACTATATGTTTAAAAATATAAGTTAAAGGATCCGGAGCTTCTAACGGAGTTAAATCCAAAGTTTCTAAGGCTTGTAAGATTCCGCTTAGTTCCTTTCGAATTTCCTGCGGCAGCAAATGGCTTAAAGTATCGAAGTGAATTAATCGTCCGGCTACGGAGGCCGTTTTTAAGACGATTTTCTCCTGCTCATCCAATCTATCGACTCTGGCAAGGAGTACGTCATTTAAGCTATTTGGAATATTGATTTCAGCGTCGCTTTTTACCGGATATAGATTACCGTTCTCGGAATTAATGAGCGCTCCTTCCTCAATTAAATTATGAACGATGGATTCCAGAAAGAAGGGGTTACCGTTGGACTGGACTAAAATCTTATCGATGAATCCTCCTGACTCGAGGTGAAACTTACGCAATAAGAATTCTTTCGCCTCTTCGATCGTAAACTCGCGTAAAATAATCGAATTTTCATTCGAATCGAACTTGGATTCTCCAAATTGCCCTTCGGGACGAGATACCAAAATCAGCAAGGCTTTCATATCGAGAATTCGCGACGAGATTTTCTCTAATAAGCGCAACGAAAGTTCGTCCGCCCAATGCACATCTTCGAACACGAGCAAGAGAGGTTTTTGACTAGATCGTACTGATAATAACTCCGTAATTATTTCGAAAACGCGTTCGTTTTTTTGCTTTTGAGATAAACCTTTAGTTAAAGGATCCTCTTCTATCGGCGTTCCTAACAATGAAAGTAGCGGCTTAGCCCAGGAGGGATCTATAGTCGGTAGGGTTTTTAGCGAGGATTCGATTTTCGACAATCGACCTTGCGGGGAATCATCTTCAAAAATGCCGAAAAATAATCCTAGTAGCTCTTTCCAAGGATAAAAGGGAGTGAATTTCTCATAAGGATAACAATAACCTAATAGGATTTCAACGTTTCTTTCGTATGCCTGATCGATAAAGGTGTTCGTTAACCTCGATTTTCCGAGTCCGGCCTCCGCAACTACGCGACAAACTTGGCCTTCGCTCTGCATCCCCTTTTCCAAGAATCGATGAAGAGTATTTAGTTCTTCGGTTCTTCCTATAATCGGATCTCTATATTGGACCAACAATCCGGGAATATTTTTACTTTCCTCTAACAGACGAAATATACGAACGGAACCCTTGATGCCTTTCAGTTCCATTTCATCCGCGGATTCTACTTGAAAGTTTCTCCCGGACTTGGCTTTCGTATTGGCATCTATCAGGATACCCTTCTCGTCGGGAATCGTCGCCAATCGAGCGGCGATATTCATGAGTTCGCCTATAGCGGTAAAATCCTTTCGGAACGGAGCGCCAAGATCGCCCGTATAAGCCATTCCGGTGGCTATCCCGATTTGCAGGTCCTTACCCGCTACGAACTCTGAAGATTTATCCAATACTCGCAACGCAAACCTTTGTGCGAGAGCTTCCTTATTTTCGAGAGCCTGAGGAGCGCCGAATACTATTACGAACATAGCGCCTTTGTCGGATAGATCTATCATCAAGAAAGTTCCATTGAAAGAACTAGCGAGCGATTGAACGTAAATTACAAATTTATTAAGATTATTTCTGTCTTCTTCTCTTCTTAAGTGCGGTTCAACATGAAGAAAGACGGCGGTAATTTCCCGATAATCTCCGGAGAAATCGCGATGAATATTCGTAACGCTAGTTAACAGCTCGGGAACGATAAATCGCTTACTTCGCTTCAGCAATCGTTCGGGATTCGAATGGATAAGTTCCGGAAAAGAGGCGCCGAACGGCCTCTTCACTTCTATATTTAAGTTTATTAATTTATAAAAGTCGCTGGAAATTTCCTCGAATGCAATCGATCGAGTTGGCAGCTGGTCGAATAGGCTTTTGCTGATAATTACTTCTCCGCCGGAAGCAATCTTTTCCGCGTCAACCGCTTCCTGCACCGGATGGCCGGATAGGACGGCTCGAAAAAATCTACTTGATTCGCCTAAGATTATTTCCCTAATTCCTCCATAACCGAGGCCGATTCTTGCCTGTAACGAATATCGGTCCCCGAGCAGTTCGATATCCTTGAACGAAGAGAGAATCGGGAAAAGATCGAGCGAACAACTAGCGGCTCTGAGCGCGGAATTCCCCTTAGGCTCGGATTCCGACGCTTCAAAGCTCACGAGCAAGGAATCTCCGGCGAACTGATAAACTACTCCACCCCAGGAATGAATATGTTCTATAACTTTCGTATAATATTCTGATAAAGTGCTTTGCAGTATGTCGATCCCTCGGGTTCCTTTTGCGGCGAGGGAAACCGTCGTCGGGGTAAAATTTACGACATCAAAGAATAATATCGCTCCGTCTACGATTTGGGATCTATAAAATTTTGATTCGTTTTCTTCGGCTAGTCTTTTGTAGATTGCAGAAGGTATATAGGGTCGGATCTGAGTGATCGTAGTTTCAATAGCGGGATCTATCAATGGTTACCTTACAGTTTTGTAATAAATTAATTGAACAGACAGAACAGGAGTTAATCAACCTGGAAAAATTCGGTCAAGACAAAAGAGTGTTAAATATTGTAAAATTGGGCCTGTTTTTGGACATAATTTGAAAATTTATGATCTTTTCATTTTTGCGATCGTCGGCACTTTATAAAGATTTTTTTTCGCCGAGGCATGAACTTTGAAAAATATTTTTGGAAAAATAAATTATTTTTCGTCGAAATCGGCTTAGTGATTACGTAAGCGGATACTCGTAATGATCGATTCAAATCCGCAATTCTCAAGGTGATCATAAGATTCTAATCGTTTCCTTCCCGAAAAATCGATTTTTGATGTGAATTTTGTTATATTCAAAATTATTAAAATTCTATTCTCGCGGCATTCTGATTCTATAAACACTACTCTTAGTGACGGCGCATCCTTCGGTAAGGCTTTTATAAAATCGATTACGCATTTTTTTGCGATAATCTCAGGTGTCTATGACGTCCGGGATCCCAATAATTAATTTGCGGATTTTACGGACTTGAGCAGAATGCTATTATGAATTCGATACTAGTTACTGGCGTAAGTTCCGGAATTGGATTGGCCTTAACTGAAAAATTGATTAAAAACGGCTCATTCGTATTCGGTAGCGTTCGATCAAAGGATCAAGGTCTTACCTTAAAAAACAGGCTTGGTGAGCGTTTTTATCCTTTGTATTTTGATGTAACAGACGAGACCGCTATTTCCGAGGCGGAAATAGAAGTGAAGAGCGTTCTAGGATCAAAGAACCTTAATGGATTAGTGAACAATGCAGGTGTCGTTATTCCAGGACCGTTAAAGGAAATGCCCATTTCGGCTTTTCGTAAACAATTAGATATTAATTTAATAGGTCCATTCGCCGTTATTCAGAAATTTCTTCCGCTCTTGGGCGCAAGGCCGGACAACATGGAACTTCCCGGTCGGGTCGTAAATATTAGTTCGATGAGCGGCGTAAGAACTTTTCCGTTTCTCGGAGCATACTCGGTTTCTAAATACGGTATCGAGGCTCTCACTGACGGTTTGAGAAGGGAATTAGGGCTTTATGGAATTGATGTGATTTCAATATTACCGGGAGCTATTTTAACTCCGATGACTGATAAGATTAATAATGATCTTCGAACATCCTTGGCCTTTTCCGATTATCAAAATTCTCTTTTAAAATTTATGAAACTTAATGAGAGTAACGCGCATAGAGGAATTCCGTTAAGTAGGGTAGTCGATACTATTATTATCGCATTAGAAACTAAAAGGCCGAAAGTCCGTTATTTTCTTAAAAGCAGTTTTATCGTGGATACGCTTCTGTCGAAGTATCTTCCTACGCGAATTTTCGATAAATTAATCGCGATCACCTTCGGGATACGAAAACGAAAATCTTGAAAGGAATGTTTGAAATTTTCGGATTAATTTCGTGCAAAGGATTTTGAAGAAGCGAAGAAGCCATTGAAAGAATATTTAAAGTATTTCAAGCCGATCAGGAGCCCCGATCTATTTAAAGAGATTATATTCAACTGCACAGACTTTACAAATGGAGGAAATTGAAATATTGATAACTAAGTCGCGCAGTCCGAGAAGCCGTAATAAATACTTGACTCGCTTTCAAAGAACGATATAAGGCTTACCCAAACTAGGAGGGCTTTATGCAACCCGAAATTCATTTAAATTATTTCGCAATTATCGCGGGAGTTTTGGCGAATATAGTAATCGGTTTTCTTTGGTATGGCCCGCTGTTCGGAAAAGCTTGGGCGGCGGAAATGGGTTTTCCAAAAGATATGAAACCGGATACCAAACAAATGATGAAATCAATGGTATTGATGGTAATAGGATCCTTTTTGACGGCTTACGTGTTGGCACATAGCGTGGATAGTTGGAGACCCTCTTCCTGGAAGGTCGGAGAAGATCAACCCGCCTGGACATACGGATTCTTTGCGGCTTTTTTTACCTGGATCGGATACTATGTTCCTCTTTTATTCGGCTCCATTTCTTGGGAAGGCCGCTCTTGGAAACTTTTTTCAATTAATGCCGCATACTATTTCGTTTCGCTTCAAACGATAGGAATGATCTTAGCATACTGGCGGCTTTAAGAAAGAAGCTCTGCAGGTTGCCCGGCATTGGAGTAATTTATCCATTTTGTTCGTTCGGAAAATAGTAGTCTGGAGTCTTATCTTTCCGGCGAAATAATCTTTCTTTCTTAAATCTTATAAGCTTGGAGATCTCCTAATGTCCGGAACCAATAACTATAATGAAATAGCCGGACAGAGAATTCATCGCACCGAAGCTTTGGCTGACGGAGTTTTTGCCGTTGCATTCACTCTTTTAATACTGGATGTAAAAGTTCCGATTGCGGAGACGATTCGTTCTGAAACGGATTTGTGCGTTTATCTGATTTCAATTTCGCATAAGCTCTTAAGCTATTGTTTGAGTTTCATTACTCTTGGAATATTTTGGGTCGGACATTCAATGCAATATACGTTCATCGTTCGAAGCGATCGTCATTTAAGCTGGATATCCATCCTATATCTTGCTTTCGTAACGCTCTTACCGTTTACGACCGCCTTTCTGAGCGAATTCATCGAATTTAAAACTGCGATAGGTTTATATTGGCTCAATATCGTTCTACTCGGTACCACCATCTATTTTCATTGGGCATACGCGTATAAAAACGGTCTCGTTGATTCGAAGCATTCGATGATTGGCAAGATCGATAAAACGATTCGGAATCGGGTGCTTTATGCACAGCTTCTTTACGCTGCCGCGGCCTTACTTTGCTTTATAAATAATTATCTAAGCATTATCGCAATATTTTTGATACAGTTGAACTATGCGATTGCGCCAAGATTTCAACGGAGATCAATCCGATAAATTTCTCCGATCCGTTTTAATCGTTCAATCTCCGGCTTCGAACTTAATTGACTTCTTTTCGTTTAGGTTCGATAATTTTTCGTCGAAGATCCTGGTCTTTTCCCGTATTCATCGCAAAGTGAACCATGCTCAGGGAATATACTTAAAGAGACTGAGAGATCTATGTGGACGTGATCTTATGGATATTACTTTTTTCAAACCGAAGAGAGAATTACGGGATTCGATCGCCAAAATATGGGTTCATCAAAATCGAGGAAAGGAAATCGTTTTGCCTAGTTGGTTGATAGTTCCCGACGGGGAAATTAAGATTATTTTTCCCTTTTACGGGAATATCCGTTGTACCATCGCGGATCGGGGACGGCTTCACCGCACTTCCAATTTAATTATTTCAGGAATGAGAACGGAACCCGGGTATCTGAATTTCGAGCAAGGATTAGGAACGATCGGGATTATTTTACAACCCGAAGCCGCTTATCGTTTTTTCGATTTGCCTATGTCCGAGATTGCGAATATGACCCTGAGCGCAGCGGACTTATTTGGCGACAAAATTCGCGAATGGGAAGAAATCCTCATGGATCTTCCTTCGGTGGAATTGAAGGTGGAGTTCATTCAAAACCGCTTAATTCAACGATTAAGACGAAAGAAAAATCGTGACTCGCTAATCGAATATGCCGTACGGGATTTGCGAATGAACGCTGGCCGAAAAACCATTCAAGAACTATCTCTCGAATTAGGTTTTTCAAGGCGCCATCTCAACCGAAGATTTATGGAAACGATCGGTGTCGGCCCGAAACTATTGGCCAATGTTTTTCGATTTCAATCCATTTATAAAATCGTTAAAAACCGGAAATCATCGAGATTACAGGATCGAATTTTCTACGATCGTTATTATGACCAGGCTCATTTCATCAAAGATTTCCGCAGGTTTACCGGAAGTTCTCCCGGGCGTTACATAGAGGAAGCGACCGATTATGGAAAACTATTTCCCGATTAGAATGTCCCATTTTTACAATACAATCGCGATCGGATCGATTATCGTTTTCTCATTCAAATCTACGATAGAGGAAATATGAAACATCTAACCAACTGGATTGAGATCCCTGTCATGAACTTGGATAGGGCCGTCGGATTTTACTCCGGAATATTAGGAATCGAATTTCACCGCACGGAAATAGGCCCCATCAAATATGCGATTTTCCCGAGCGAAGACTCTTTTAATTGCGGCGCCTTGGTTCAAGGGGAATCATACTCACCGTCCGATAACGGGATCGTAGTTTATCTGGACGGAGGGCCGGACCTGGATAAGATTTTGCAAAAAGTCGAAGCTGCGGGCGGGCAAGTTACATTGAAGAAAACGTTTCTTTCTCCCGAAGCGGGATATATAGGATTTTTTTTAGATACTGAAGGGAATCGAATCGGATTGCAAAATCCATAATTTAAGTAACGTTCAAATTTTAACTCATTTAGAAAGGTAGAAACTATGAATCCTAAGATATTATTACGGATAGCGTCATTTTTAATTCTTTTCCACGCCGTCGGCCATACGTTCGGCATGCAGACAAGAAAAAACGTTCAGGATCCTCCGGCTAAAGCCTTAATTCAGACGATGTCCGAGGTAAAGGTTCCGATGATGGGAAAAATGACGAACCGTTCTTATGACGATTTTTACTACGGAATGGGGATTGCATTGTCCGTAGCTCTCTTGTCTATTACGATTCTATTATGGATTCTCGGCGGCATAGCGGTATCAAATCCCCAGAACGCAAAAAATCTACTGTACCCGATCCTATTCAATCTATCCGGCCTGGCAGTTATTGAATTCGTTTATTTCTTTCCGTTACCCGCATGGACATCGACCTTATCCTCCATTTGTATCGTGCTCACGCTGATTCGATTGGGCAAAAAGTAAGGAAAAGCCTGCGATTAGCTTACGGAAATTTTCCGATTAGGAGGTGCCTAGATTTCAACTAGACATCTCCCGCTTCATATTAGCCGCGTCTTCGGGAAAGCTTCTGGAAGCCAAAAAAACAAAGGCAGCGGTTGCAAATACCATAACGGGAATTAAATACAGCGAGTCGTGCAAGCCTACCGCTTTGAATTGTTCCGTAATCTCGATCGCTCCGGCGCGAACCATCGCGGCTCGAGCTAGATAGTCGGAGAGCCAACCTACGACTGCCGGGCCCGCAGCGCCTCCGAGTAAATACATTGCCGCAAAGTAAAGCGCCATTGCCGTGGCTCGGAGTCTGGGTTCGATGACGTCCTGAATGGCGGGATATACGCAAGTATAATAATTATAAGAGGCAAGCCAACCGAGAGCGAATAGGATCGTAAAAGAAATTATGAATTCATCCGATTGTCTTAGGGCATACCAAATTGCGATCCCGGATACCAAAAGATTTATGGCTCCAAAGAGCAAACGTCCGCGCTCCGACTTTTGATGAATTTTATCCGCGATCCAACCGCCGACGGTTAAGCCGACAAGTCCGGTAATACCGACGATGAAGCCGGTGGTCACTGCCGCACTAGTTAAGGAAATATGAAAGTATCGTTGGAGTAAGGAGACTAAGAAGGTATTCACCGAATACGCCGCGAAATTGAAAGTTAGACCCGAAAGAATAATCCACCACATGGTGCGATTTTTCATTACCGTATATATCGGACGATCGATCGGTTTCTTGGATATCGAAACGATTTCGGCTGCACCTCTTTCCGGTTCCTTGATGAAAAACAAAAAGACGGCCAATAGAATTCCCGGAATTGCAGCGATAAAAAACGGAGCACGCCAAGTCCCGAAAGATTTAACCATTGCGCCGACCGTAAAGAAAGCGAGCACCAGCCCGAGCGGTAACCCTAGCATAAAAACGCCCATTGCACGCGCTCTCTTATGAGCCGGAAATAGATCGCCGATCAGAGAGTTTGCTGCGGGAGCATAACTAGCTTCGCCGATTCCCACCGCCATTCTAACGAATAGAAAAGAGGTATAATTCCAAGCGAGCCCGTTAATCGCTGTAAACGCACTCCAGGCGGCTAATCCCCAACCCATGATTTTTTTACGAATCCCGCTATCGGCAAGGCGTCCCAACGGAATGCCGGCCATCGCATATATGATTGTAAATGCGGAACCTATAAATCCAAGTTGAAGATCGGTCAAATTCCATTCATGACGAATCGGCTCAATGATGATCGCAGGTATTGTTCGATCAAAAAAGTTCAAAAGGTTCGCAAAGAATAATAGAATCAGAATTCTCCATGCGTTCTTGGTTTGTTTTCCGTTAATTTCCATCGAATGAAATCTCCCACTATTTTCTTTATTCAAAATCACTGCGCATAACGTTCTTCGATTCGTTCGACTAATGCGGTGTAGATTATGCGCTTAATTGGAAGAAGCGATTCGTAGAAAAGCAAACCTTAAAAATATCGATCGAACGCGTGTTCGCTATTTCAAGCCCCTTTTTCTTCGCAGCGGGGTATCCTGGGTTAACGACTGAAATCGATTCCCCATCGAGTCCCTAAAGTTGACTAACAAAGCCCCGAATGTTGTTGTCCTTGCGCCTACCCGATTCAGGCTGGGATCTCCACGAAATCGATATGGATCTCCCCCTTCTTAATCCCGGTATCTTCGCGCACATTGACGCCGGCAAAACCACCTTGCTCGAAAGAATTTTGTTCGAAACCGGACGGATTTCTAGTCCAGGCAGCATAGAGGAGGGGACCACAGAATCGGATTATCTGACAGAGGAAATAGAGCGCGGTATCTCGATTCAATCTACCGTCGCTAGGATTCCGTGGCCGAATGCGGAGAGTCGGCGATTACTTCTACAATTCGTGGATAATCCCGGTCATTTGGACTTTCAGCCTCAGGCTAACGCATCTCTTTTGGCGGTGGATTTAGGACTGGTTCTGATAGATTCGTTCGAAGGCTTGAAGTCGCAAACGTTTCAAAATGTCGAATCTCTTCGCAAGGCTCAAAAACCTATTTTATTTTTCTTGAATAAACTCGATCGTCAGGGAGCGGATATTCTATCTTCATTAGTCGATCTAGAAGTTGCCCTAGGTACGGAGCCTATCCTGATGTTCCGCGACGATTTTAGTCTTCCGGTATTAGAAGGCACCGGAAGAGAGGACGAACTTCTTCCTCTTCTGGAATGGGACCCGCAGCTTTCGGAAGGCTATCTTAAGAACCCTGATGATATTTCGTCCTTGGCCAAGAGCGGGCTTGTGAAAGGGTTTTGGAGCGGCAAAGTATTTCCTGTTCTCGGCGGTTCAGCGCTGCATGGGCAGGGGATATCGGAACTTTTGCGTTTTTTGGAGCTTCTAGCAACGGGAAAACCTATGCTGAAACCTTCGATACCTGGAGCATCGGGAGTGGTATTCAAGAGAGAGATCCATCCCGATCTAGGTAAGTTACTGTATTTTCAGGCATGGACTCCCATTCGGGTAGGAGACAAATTTCATTCCGAACAAGAAGTCGGCTCCATGAATACTATTTACCGAGTTTCCGCAAGAGAGCATGAAGAAGCGAACCAGGCAGCGGTAGGCGAACTCCTTGCCACCGACTGCTTGTTGTTTTTGAAACCGGGAGATGTTCTTTGGGGACATAAGTCGGAAAAAAGCAGCTTATTGTCTCCAATCAGAAAACAATTTCATCTTATTCTCGAACCGGAAAAGGGCGAGGATCGCGAAGAGCTTTGGCGAGGGTTAGAAGAGTTGGCTTGGGTAGACACGAGCTTGGAGATAGGCATTCTACCCGAAACAGGACAATTTCGCTTATCAGGGATGGGAGAATTGCATCTTGAGATCGCACTTTCTCGCTTAAAGGAGTTCTTTCCAAAAAGTTTTCAGACCAGCGGAATACATATTGCAAGATTTGCACTTTGGAAAAATTTGGTTAAAAAGGTCGCATTTCAGCATACCGCGTTCGATCAAAAAGTCTCGAGCGGTCAGGTGCTCGCGTCCTTGGAAAGCTCTCACAGTTTCTCCAAGGGAGTGCGGTTTAAAATACAGCTACCGGAAGAAGTAGAAAAGGCAATCGAATCTGCATTTGCAGAAGTGACTGCCACGGGACAGGCTGGGGAAGAAATCCTCGGCTTGAGTTTGATCGTCGAAGCTTTCGATCCTCCTAAGGACGGTTCGGAACTTGATTTTTCTTCTCTTGTGAAGGTGGCTGTTATCAAGGGCTTAAAGGACATAATTCCGTCTAACACGGATCATATTGGTCCTCTTTCCGAGATGGAGATTCTATTACCGGATTCTTATCTAGGAGATGTCTTGGCAAGTTTAGCTAAGCGAGAGGCAAAGATTCGGAAAGTAATTTCGGTTACGGAAGGCCGCTCCTTGATCCAAGCAAGTGCTGCTGCGCAAAACTTGCTTGGCTTTAGCGGTGTTCTTAGAAATATGGCTCAGGGAAGGGGCGTCCTATCTTTGGACACCCTTTTTGACTTTGATCACCATTCTGTATTGCATTAAATGAGTCCCGTGAGGGTTCGTTAACAAGTAAGGAGTTTAAAAGCACTATGGCTAAGGAGAAATTCGACAGGTCCAAACCTCACTTAAACGTCGGAACGATCGGGCACGTAGACCACGGGAAAACCACCCTAACTGCAGCAATTACCACAACCCTCGCGAAAGTGCTGGGCGGTAAAAACAAAGCTGTCGCCTACGACCAAATCGACAACGCACCTGAGGAAAAAGCCCGCGGAATAACGATCGCTACTTCTCACCAGGAGTATGAGACTGCAAACCGTCACTATGCTCACGTTGACTGTCCAGGTCACGCTGACTATGTTAAGAACATGATCACCGGAGCTGCTCAGATGGACGCAGCTATCTTGGTTGTTTCTGCAACAGACGGACCAATGCCTCAAACAAAAGAGCATATCCTGCTCGCTCGTCAGGTAGGCGTTCCTTATATAATCGTATACATCAACAAAGCGGACATGCTCGCAGATGATGAGCGTGAAGAAATGATCCAAATGGTTGAGATGGACGTTCGCGACCTTCTGAACAAATACAACTTCCCAGGCGATGATACCCCGATCGTTTACGGTTCAGCCCTCAAAGCCCTCGAAGGCGATGATTCGGAACTTGGAACGAAATCGATTATCAAATTGATGGAAGCTCTGGATACTTACGTTCCGAATCCAAAACGTATCGTAGACAAGCCGTTCCTGATGCCGGTAGAGGACGTATTCTCTATCACTGGTCGTGGAACTGTTGCTACGGGTCGTGTTGAGCAAGGAACCCTCAAAATCAACGACGAAGTCGAGATCGTAGGAATTCGTCCTACTACCAAGACTGTCGTTACCGGTATTGAGATGTTCCGCAAGCTACTTGATTCTGCAGAAGCAGGCGACAATATCGGCGCTCTTCTTCGTGGAACCAAAAAAGAAGACATCGAAAGAGGACAGGTTCTCGCTAAACCGGGTTCAATCACTCCTCATAAGAAGTTCAACGCGGAAGTTTACGTTCTTACGAAAGATGAAGGCGGACGTCACACCCCATTCTTCAACAACTATCGTCCGCAGTTCTACTTCAGAACCACCGACATCACCGGTGTTTGTAACCTGCCTTCCGGAATGGAAATGGTTATGCCTGGTGACAACGTAACTATGAGTATCGAGTTGATTCACCCGATCGCAATGGATAAAGGTCTCAAATTCGCAATTCGCGAAGGTGGAAAGACCATTGGTTCCGGCGTCGTGGCTGAGATCACCGAGTAAGAGTAAGGGAATGGCTGGCCAAAAGATCAGAGTAAAGCTTAAAGCTTTCGATCATAAGTTGATCGACCAATCGACTTACGAGATAGTTGCCACTGCCAAAAGGACCGGAGCTACAGTCTCCGGTCCGATTCCTCTTCCAACGAAGAAGGAAATCTATACAGTGCTCCGTTCTCCTCACGTAAACAAAAAATCAAGAGAGCAGTTTGAGATGAAAACTCACAAGCGGCTCATCGACATCCTCGACACGAATGAAGATACGGTTGAAGCTCTGATGAAATTGCAGCTCCCGGCTGGCGTGTCTGTGGACATTAAATCCTAAGGGAAGAAGCAATGGCAAAGGGATTAATCGGTAAAAAGATAGGGATGTCCCAAATCTTCGACGAGCAAGGAAATATTATTCCTGTAACCGTCTTAGAGGTAGGTCCCTGCGCAGTTTCCCAAGTGAAGTCCGTCGAGAAAGACGGATACGAAGCGATTCAGTTGGCTTTTCAGGACGATAAAGAAAAACACCTGTCCAAAGCCCAAAAGGGACATTTGGTCAAGGCTGGACTGACTCCGAAGAGAGTGTTGAAGGAATTCCGGGATTTCGGCGATCAGCCTGCTCCTGGCGCGGAATTGAAAGCGCAAGATGTGTTTGCGGTTGCGGATACCGTTAAGGTAACCGGCACCAGCAAAGGAAAAGGTTTCCAAGGTGTGATTAAACGTTACGGACACCATGGAGGACCAGGCGCTCACGGTTCTCGTTTTCATAGACACCCAGGTTCAATGGGTTCCAACACGACACCAGGAAGGGTATTTAAAGGACGAAAACTCCCGGGCCGTACAGGTTCCGATACCAAAACTGTTCTGAATCTAAAAGTGGTTCGTATTCACGAAGCGGAAAATCTGGTATTTGTCAGCGGTTCCGTTCCGGGTCCAGCGAACACGATCGTAACCATCGAGAAGATATAAAGATCCGGTAGAGTGATGAAAGCACAGAAGTACTCAAAAGAAGGAAAGCTGCTCTCGGAAATCGAATTGCCTGCGGCAGTTTTCGAATCCAAGTATAGCAGCGGAGCGATCTACGATGCCATCAAGGCTGAGAACGCTAACCTACGTTCCGGGAACCATCATACAAAAACCCGTGCGGAAGTTTCGGGCGGCGGTAAGAAACCCTGGGCCCAAAAAGGAACAGGCCGCGCTCGCCAAGGTTCCATTCGCGCTCCTCAATGGGTCGGCGGTGGTACAGTTCACGGACCGAGAACTAGGGACTATTCCTATAAAATTTCCCCGAAGGTAAAGCGTCGCGCTGTGCTTTCGATCCTGAATAAAAAAGCCCAAGGCGCAGCGATAAAAGTCGTCGAGGACTTGGATCCGAAGGAATTCAGCACGAAGGCATTTGCTACTTTGTTCAATAATATCGGATTAAAGAATACCGGAGTGATCGGGTTCGTCGTAGGTGGGGAGAGCGAGTTCGTTAAGAAATCGGTCCGGAACATTCCTACGGTGAAATACATCAATTCTAAGCGTATTTCGATTCGGGACATTCTTTATAATAGAAACCTGGTGATTACCGAGGCCGCGTTAGGCGAGATCCTCAAGCACTATGGGGAAGGTAAATAATGAACCTACACGAAGTTATTCTTTCACCTGTCGTTACCGAAAAGTCTCAAGATCTTGAGACGATCGGAGAAAAAGCCGGCAAGAGAACCGTTAAGTATACCGTTGAAATTCATCCTAGAGCGAACAAAACTCTAGTGAAGGAAGCTTTTCGCAAGATATACAATGTAGTTCCTTCCTCGGTGAATATTCAGGTTTATCGTGGAAAAGTAAAACGTTTCCGCCATTTACCCGCTCCTAAAGCTCATTGGAAGAAGGCAATCGTCACCTTCCGTGACGGAGCGAGCATTGATTTTGGAAAGGAAGTGTAAGAAATGGGAATTAAGAAATTCAAACCCGTTACTTCCGCAAGCCGTTTCAAATCCGTTCTTGATTTTAAAGAACTGACTGAAACCGAGCCGTACAGACCTCTCACCATCTCACTCAGCTATAAAGCCGGTAGAGGAGAGGGCGGAAAAATCGCCGTTCGCCGTAAAGGTGGAAGAGTTAAGCGTAAATACCGTATTATCGATTTTAAACGTCGTAAAGTAGGTATTCCCGCTACCGTCAAGACCGTTGAATACGATCCTTACCGTTCAGCATTCATTTCTTTGATTTGCTATACGGACGGTGAATATGCATACATCTTGAATGCGGAAGGCATGAAAGTCGGCGATAAGATTTCTTCCGGTGATACCGCGGAAATCAAGCTAGGGAACGCTCTTCCATTAGGAAAGATTCCACCCGGCACAAACGTTCATAATATAGAATTAAAAATCGGAAAAGGCGGACAAATCGCTCGTACTGCCGGCTCGTTTGCTACGATTGCCGGTCGCGACGGAGATTATATGCTTCTGAAGCTTCCGAGCTCCGAAGTTCGTAAGGTTCACCATAACTGTTACGCGACGATCGGAATCTGCAGTAATAAAGATCATAACCTAGTATCGATCGGTAAAGCCGGTCGGAACAGATGGTTAGGAAAACGTCCTAAAGTTCGGGGAGTCGTTATGAACCCCGTCGATCACCCGCATGGTGGCGGGGAAGGGCGCACATCCGGTGGTCGTCATCCGGTTACTCCTTGGGGTATTCCTACTAAGGGGTATAAGACTCGTCGTAAAGCTAAACCTTCCGACAAGTTCATCGTACAGAAGAGAAAGGGAAATAGGAGCAGGTAATCATCATGAGATCCTCAAAAAAAGGTCCGTTCATCGACAGCCACCTTATGAGCAAGGTGATCAAGCTGAACTCCGAGAACCAAAAGAAACCTTTCAAAACCTGGTCGCGCAGAAGCACGATTTTTCCGGACATGATCGGACATACGATTATGGTGCATAACGGAAACAAATTCATTCCGGTATATATCAATGACAATATGGTCGGACATAAATTGGGAGAATTCGCTCCAACTCGCACCTATCGTGGTCATGGAAATACGGATAAAAAGGCCGGTAAGAAATAATGGAAGCCGTAGCCGTAGCAAGATTTATCCGGATGTCTCCTCGGAAACTCCGTCTCGTCGCCGACGAAATTCGGGGATACGAAGTTGCGGAAGCTTTAGATATCCTAAAATATACGAATAAGAGAGCAATCGAGCCTATCTTCAAGCTGATCAAATCGGCGTCTGCAAACGCAGTCGTAAAGAATGAAAGCGCGCAGCCCGGCAAGATGTTCATTAAAAAGATTCTCGTGGATGAAGGCCCGATTCTAAAGCGCTTTCGGCCTCGTGCTCGCGGACGTGCGGCAAGAATCCGCAAGAGAACTAGCCACGTAACAGTGGTAATCTCGGACTAATAAGGGGAAATCATGGGACAGAAAGTTAACCCAATCGGACTTCGTATCGGAATTACCCGCGGATGGGATTCCATCTGGTTTTCTCAACAAGATTATAGAAAAAATCTTCACGAGGACATTCGGATCCGTCGTTTCATTCAAAATCGTTTCCGCGAAGCCGGAGTCGTGAAGGTGGTCGTTGAGCGTTTTCCTGAGAAAATCAACGTAAACTTGCACACGGCAAAACCGGGCGTAGTGATCGGTAAGAACGGTGCAAATATCGAAGCCGTTAAGAAAGTCATCAAAACGATGAGCGAAAAACCTCTTAACTTGAATATTATCGAAGTTAAGAAACCGGAAACCATCGCTCAATGTATTGCCGAATCCATCGCAATTCAAATCGAAGAACGTCAACCGTTCCGTCGCGTAATGAAGCAAGAACTTCGTCGCGCAATGAGAGGCGGGGTTGAAGGAATCAAAATCATGATTTCCGGACGTTTGAACGGGGCCGATATGGCGCGTCGCGAACATTATCGCGAAGGTAGAATTCCTTTACATACTTTACGGGCAAAAATCGATTTAGGTTTCCGTGAAGCTAGTACGACTTTCGGACAAATCGGAGTGAAGGTTTGGACCTACACCGGAGATTTTATCTCTAATAAAGACGAGTCGGAAGAAGACAAATACGCGGTTAAGAGAAGGACCAACTGATCTTTTAAAGATCAGTTTACAGGGAACGAAAGATGTTATCACCGAAAAGAGTTAAGTTCAGGAAGAGACAAAGGGGACGGCTCAAGGGAACCGATGAACGCGGTTCCAAAGTTTCCTTCGGCGAATACGGCCTCAAGGCCATTACGTCCGGCCGCCTGACCGCCCGCCAAATCGAGGCGGCGCGTATTACCATCAACCGCCAAGTGAAACGAGGCGGAAAACTTTGGATCAGGATTTTTCCGCATCTCCCCATTACCAAGAAGCCGGCAGAAACCCGGATGGGAAAGGGAAAGGGAAATCCGGAATTCTGGATCGCAGAGATTCGTCCAGGTCGTATTTTATTCGAAATGAGCGGCATCGATGAAGCTTCCGCTAAGAAGGCGTTGGATTTGGCCGCTTATAAGTTGCCGGTTCAAACCGAATTCGTGAAGAGGTCGGTATTATGAAAAAGGTCAAACTGCACGAACTGAAAGACGTCGAAATTTTGGCTCAAATAGAAGATGCTCGTAAGGTAATTCGTACCGCGCGCTTTCAATACGGAGTCGCGCGTTCTCTTGAAAATCCGAAAGTTATCGCTAACGCTAAGAAAAAGATCGCGCGCCTTTTAACAATTAAAAGGGAACGTGCGCTTGCTGCGACTCCAGGTGCAAATAAAGTGCGTCGTTTCTCTCGTTCGACTCGTAAAGAGCAGAATCGTGCGAAGTCGAACGGTGCGGCTAAATTGGCTGCAAAGGCTAAGAACTGATTATGGAAACAGCAAAGAAGTCCGTTAAAAAATCCCTTCTAAGCGAAGGTAAGGTCGTAAGCACCGCCATGGAAAAAACCCTGGTGATGGTCGTAGAGACTCGCAAGACTCACCCAAGATTCAAGAAGATCGTGCGCAGAACCGTTAAGATGAAAGTTCACGATGAGAAAAATGAGTGCCAAGTGGGAGACAGGATTCTGGCGATTGAAACCCGTCCACTCTCTCGCGAAAAGCGCCACCGTCTATTTAAGATCGTAGAAAAGGCAAAGTAAGATGATCCAACAGGAAACCATCCTCCAAGTAGCCGACAACTCCGGGATCAAGAGAGTTATGTGTATCAAGGTCCTCGGGGGCTCAAAGAAACGGTATGCATCCGTCGGAGACGAAATCATCGTCGCCGTTAAGGATGCACAACCGGCTTACGGGCTAAAGGATTCCACGGGGAAAAAGGTCCACAACAAGGCCGTACAACGTGCCGTAGTTGTTCGCACTAAAAAGGAAATTCGTCGTCCCGACGGTTCCTATATCAGATTCGACGATAACGCGGTAGCGATTATCGACGATAAGGGGAACCCGAAAGGTACTCGGATTTTTGGACCGGTCGCTCGCGAGCTCCGGGACAAGAAATACGCTAAGATCATCTCCCTAGCTCCGGAGGTTCTATAATGTCTAAGCTGGCATATCGGGGTTCCGAATATACTAAGTTTAAATCCGTTAAGCTCCACAAAGACGACGAAGTTGTCGTTATCGCTGGAAAAGAAAAAGGCAAACGCGGAAAAATCCTGGTTATCGACAAGAAGCGAGATCGCGTCGTTGTCGAAGGATTGAATAAACGTAAGCGCTTCCTAAGACCTACTCAAGAGAATCCTCAGGGTGGAATCGTAGAAGTCGAAGCGCCGATGCATATTTCTAACGTTATGTTCTACGACTCCAAAAAGAAAAAGGGAGTTCGCGTGGGATTTCAAGAAAGTAAAGGCAAAAAAGTCCGCGTAGCAAGACCGGACGGGAAAGAGATCTAAGCCATGGCAGCGAGACTTAAGGAAAAATACGGGAAAGAAATCGTTCCCGCACTCCAAAAGCAGTACAGCTTCGAATCTGTAATGCAAGTGCCCCGCCTCGAGAAGATTGTTCTTAACGTGGGTATGGGAGAAGCGCATACGAATCCAAAAGCGCTTGAAGCTGCAGTTGAGGAAATGGCTTTGATTACCGGACAGCGTCCTGTGAAAACCAAGGCTAAGAAATCCATCGCGGGATTTAAATTGCGCGAAGGGATGAGTCTCGGCGCAACCGTTACTCTTCGCGGGAACTATATGTATGAGTTCCTAGACCGCCTAGTGAATGTCGCTCTACCTCGGGTTCGCGACTTCAAAGGAGTTTCCGAAAAGGGTTTTGATGGCCGCGGAAATTACAACTTTAGCATCAAAGAACAGATCATTTTTCCAGAGATCAAAGTAGATAAGATTAACACGATCTATGGAATGAACATGACCTTCGTAACGAATACTAAAAGCGACGCGGAAGCACATAGCCTACTTGTCGCGTTCGGTATGCCGTTCCGGAACCTGAAATAAGGAGCACCGCAGTTATGGCTAAGACCTCTCTGATCGAAAGGCATAAGAAAGTTAAAAAATTTAAGGTGCGGATACACAACCGCTGCCCGCTTTGCGGCAGACCTCGCGGTTACCTTAGAAGGTTCGATATGTGTAGAATTTGTTTCCGGAAACTGGCTAGCCAGGCTCAAATTCCGGGCGTAGTAAAGGCATCTTGGTAAGGGCTGGGGGAGAAAGTTTATGAGTTTATCTGATCCTATCGGCGATATGCTTACCCGCATCCGGAATGCCGGTCGCGCGAAACACGAAAGTTGCCTTGTTCCCGGAAGCAAAATCAAGCGCTCTATCCTGGAACTTATGAAAGAAGAAGGCTTTATCAACGGCTATGAGCCCGTCCAAAACGGAAGTTTTGAAGATTTTAAAGTCACTCTAAAATATGACGGAACCAAAAAGCCCGTCATTCGGGAACTCGTTAGGGTTTCCACTCCTGGAAGAAGGGTTTATCTTAAGAGCGAAGACATTCGTCCTTACAAGAATAACATGGGAACTATGATTCTCTCTACTTCCAAAGGAATCATGACGGGTAAAAAAGCCCGGAAACTACGCGTAGGAGGAGAGGTGATCTGCAAACTCTCTTAAGAGTTTTAGATATCCGTAAAACCTATGTCCAGGATTGGAAAAGCAGAGATTAAACTTCCCGAGAAAGTGGAAGTAAAATTAGAGAACAATGCCATTCGTGTTAAGGGTCCTCTAGGGGAATTACAAACTCCTATCTTCGATGGAATTGCCCTGAAAAACGAATCCGGTACTTTGAAACTGGAGAGATCCAGCGAAGAGCAAAACGTTGTCGCTTTGCACGGTTTGACTCGCGCTCTTCTACTGAATTGCGTTAAAGGTGTTACCCAGGGTTGGGAAAAAAACCTCGATATTACCGGAGTCGGATACCGTGCTGCAAAGCGCGGAGAAGATCTGGTAATGAACTTGGGATACTCGCATGAAGTCGTTTATAAGACTCCGAAAGGAATCAAAATCGACGTAAACGAGCAGGTTAAGATCAAGATCTTCGGTATCGACAAACAATTAGTCGGTCAAGTCGCTGCCGATATCCGCTCTAAGAGACCCCCAGAGCCTTACAAAGGTAAAGGGATCAAGTACAACAACGAAGTGATTAAGAGAAAGGCCGGAAAAACCGGTAAGAAGTAAGGCCATGATTAATAAACTGAAGAAAGTCGCAGCCAAACAAAGAAGAGCAGAGCGCTCCCGCTTCAAGCTACGGCAATTTGGGGATCGCCCCCGATTGGTCTTCAATAAGTCCAATCGTTATCTTTCCTGCCAGATCGTAGACGATATCAAGGGAACTACGCTAGTTTCCGCTACTACTCTCGACAAGGAATTCGCTTCTTCTGGAAAGAGCCGTAAAGACCTAGAGGCAGCCAAGACACTCGGTAAAATTATCGGTGAACGCGCCGCTTCTAAGGGAGTAAAGTTGGTCATGCTGGATCGTTCCGGAATGATATATCACGGAAGGATTGCAGCCTTCGCCGACGCAGCCAGAGAAGCTGGCTTGGAGTTCTAATATATGGCATACGAACAAGATCAAGAAGCTAAAGAATTTTCCGAAAAGGTCGTTAAAATCGACCGTGTCGCAAAAGTTGTTAAAGGGGGACGTCGTTTCTCCTTTAATGCATTAACGGTTGTAGGCGACTTAAAGGGAAAAGTAGGGATCGGATTTGGTAAAGCCAACGAAGTTCCCGATGCAATTCGTAAGTCTATCGAGTCCGCTAAGAAAAACCTAGTAAAGGTGGAATTTCGCGGCCACACGATTCCTCACGAGGTCACCGGAAAGTTCAAATCGGCAAAAGTAATTCTGAAACCGAGTTCTCCGGGAACTGGAATCATCGCGGGAGGATCCGTTCGTTCCGTAGTTGAAAAAGCGGGAATTCAGGATATTCTAAGTAAATCCTGGGGTTCATCCAACCCGGTAAACATCGTTAAGGCGACTCTTGATGCTCTTCAGCAGTTGGAAACTCCTGTTTTGGCAGCTCGTAAAAGGGGAATCACCTTGGCTCGTTTATTCGGTAATGACGTAGGATAAGAAAGATGGAAACCGTAATCGTCACCCAAGTTAAAAGCAGCATAGGCGTTAAAAAAGGCCAAAAGCTGACTCTCGCAGCTCTGGGGCTCCGGAAGACGGGGCAACAGCGCAAGCATAATCTAACTCCTCAAATCCAAGGCATGATCAATGATGTCAGGCATTTGGTGAAAGTGGACAAGGCCTAAGAGGTTCGGATAATTTATTATGAGCAAGGAAAGAATTAAAACTGCACTCGCGTTCGGAAAAGAGCGCTCTGAAAAGGAAAATGTTCCGGCTCAGAATACGGTTCCGGTCCCGGCGGGATCCACTAAGAATAAAAAGCGCTTAGGCAGAGGAATCGGTTCCAAAACCGGTAAAACTGCCGGTCGCGGATCCAAAGGGCAGTACGCGCGGAATAGCGTTCGTCGGGGTTTTGAAGGCGGGCAAATGCCGATCCACCGTCGAATTCCAAAAAGAGGATTCACTTCGATCTTCCATAAGACTTTCTTCCCAATCAACCTCAGGGATATTGAGAAAAGCGGTTTGACCGGGAACATAGATGCCAAAAATATGGTTGAATCGAAGATTCTTGATAAAGAGACGACTCTTTTCAAGATTCTTGGCACTGGGGAAATCAAAAAAGCAGTCCATATCGTGGCTGATAGCGTTTCCAAATCCGCCAAGGAAAAAATAGAAAAAGCCGGCGGGTCGGTAAAATTACGTTCCGAACTGGCTAAAGAAGCCTGATCGGGCTTCGGATTCACGCTTCTGCTTTGATAGAAGCTTTTATAAGGAGGGACTCGATTTTGAGTCCCTTTTGCCCAAGAGGGGATCGAAAGGTCCTGGAAATAGGAAAAGGAATTTAGTTTAGAACTACATGCTGACTTCGATCGCAAATATCTTTAAGATTCCGGAGCTAAGGAATAAGGTTTTCTTTACCCTTGGCATGCTCCTACTATTCCGTCTTGGAACGCATATTACTATTCCAGGAATCGATCCGAAAGTCGTTTCCGCGATTGCAGCCGATGCGACTGCTTCCGAGGGATTGGTAGGCATGTTCGATATGTTTGCCGGAGGAGCGCTTCTGAACTTCTCCATTTTCGCTTTGGGAATCATGCCGTATATTTCTTCTTCCATCATCATGCAGTTAGTTATGGTTTTGGTTCCTTCTTTGCAGAAACTCCAAAAAGAGGGTGAAGAAGGCCGTAAGAAAATCGGACAGTACACGAAATACGGAACCATTATCCTTTGTGCGGTTCAATCTCTTGCGGTAATTCGTTTAGCGCAGCAGTGGTCTTACGGCGCGGATCAAAAGGCGGCATTGCACCCGGGCCTCATTCATTCCTCCGTGGAATCTTGGTTTTTCTTTATAGCGCTTTTGTCGATCACGACCGGGACGGTATTACTGATATGGTTGGGCGAGCAGATTACCGAGAGGGGAATCGGTAACGGAATCTCTCTTTTAATCTTTGCCGGTATCGTAGGGCGCTTACCGAGTTCCGTTTATCAATTGTTCCAAGAGAACTTCGTAGACGGTTTGAATATTATCATTTTATTATTATTGTTCATTCTATTGATCTCTTTGACCGTTCTTTTGACGCAAGGCGTTCGTAAGGTGCCTTTACAATACGGAAAACAGATGGTCGGACGTAGGATGGTCCAAGCAAAGAGTCAAAGCATTCCGTTTAAAGTAAACGGAGCAAGCGTTATGCCGATCATCTTTGCGTCTTCGCTTCTTCTTTTTCCGCAAACCATTATTCAGCAGATCGTAGATATTCCTGAATGGGCAGGCTGGGCAGTTCTATTAGATTATTTGAATCCATTTTCTCAGATCTGGTATCACGCGGCAGTTTACTTCTTCATTTACATAGGTTTGATCGTATTCTTCGCGTATTTCTACACAGCTATTCAATTTAATCCGGCTGAACTTGCGGAAAACCTTAGAAAATACAACGGTTTTATTCCGGGAATTCGCCCTGGTTCTCATACCAAAGAATATATCGAAAAGGTATTAAACCGTATTACTCTTCCGGGTGCGATCTTCCTCGCAGGCCTAGCGCTCGCTCCATACATCATAATTCGCTTTTTAGATTTGGGAACGAATTCGGGCGGCGGATCTTTGGTTTATACCTTCGGCGGAACCTCTCTTCTAATCATGGTGGGTGTCGCTTTAGAGACTCTGAAACAATTAGAATCCCAATTATTAATGAGAAACTACGACGGTTTCTTGAAAAAATCCAAGATCAAGGGCAGGTCTTAGAAAGTGAATTCTATCATCTTCATGGGCCCACCCGGTGCGGGAAAGGGAACTCAAGCTAAAATTCTTTGTGATTCACTTGGAATTCCCCAAATATCCACCGGTGATATTTTGCGCTCTGCCGTGAAGAATGGAACCCAAATGGGACTCGAGGCCAAAAAATACATGGATGCGGGCGATTTGGTTCCGGATTCGGTTGTCATTGGTATAATCAAGGATCGTATCGTGGAACCGGACTGTAGGAAAGGATTCCTGTTAGATGGATTCCCGAGAACGGTCGAGCAGGCAGAAGCGCTCGATAAGCTTCTAAAGGCAGAAGGCAAAGACATTAAGCGTGCGATAAACCTGGAAGTCCCTGATGCCGAATTGCTTCAAAGGCTTTTGAAGCGCGCAGAAATCGAAGGGCGCTCCGACGATAACGAAGCGACCATCAAAAGTCGCCTGGACACATATAATAAAAAGACGCTTCCTCTTCTGGATTACTATTCCGCTAAGGGAAATCTTTCCCGGATTAACGGCGTAGGATCACTAGAACAAGTAACCGAACTCATCAAAAAGGAGCTGACGTAACTTGGCTAAAGAAGAAGCGATCACTGTGGACGGGACGGTTCTGGAACCACTGCCCAACGCCATGTTTCGTGTCGAACTAGAGAATGGGCACAAGGTTTTGGCCCATATTTCGGGTAAGATGAGAATGCACTATATAAGGATCCTTCCCGGGGATAAGGTCACCGTGGAACTTTCCCCATATGATTTGACCAAAGGTAGAATTACCTACCGCAAGAAGTAGGACAGATGTTATGAAAGTAAGAACCTCCGTTAAAAAAATCTGCACCAGTTGCAAGATCATTAGAAGAAAGGGCGTGATCCGCGTGATCTGCACCAATCCTAAACATAAGCAAAGGCAAGCGTAACCATGGCACGTATCGCAGGAATCGATCTTCCAAGGGAAAAAAGAATCGTTGTGGGCTTAACCTATATTTTCGGGATTGGCCCCTCTACTTCCCGCAAAGTCCTGGCGAAAGCCGGGGTTGATCAAGCCGTTCGAGTGAAGGATCTTTCCGACATCCAAGAGGCCGCTATCAGAAAGGTGATTGAAGAAACCGTAAAGGTGGAAGGGGATCTTCGCTCTGAAAACCAGCTCAATATCAAACGTCTGATGGACATCGGATGTTACCGTGGGTTAAGACATAGAAAAGGCTTGCCGGTCCGCGGTCAAAGAACTCGTACCAATGCCCGTACTCGTAAAGGCGTTAAAAAGACCGTCGCCAATAAGAAAAAGGCAACTAAGTAATCATGGCTGAAGATAAGAAAACAAAGAAAGATAAGAAAGTTAAGAAGAAGGAAAAAAAGGTCGTACCGCGCGGTAAGGTCTATATCACTGCTTCTTTTAATAATACTATTATCACCATAACCGACCTGGCAGGAAACACTCTATCTTGGTCGACTGCCGGTGCAATGGGCTTTCGTGGCTCAAAAAAGTCCACTCCGTACGCTGCGCAAATCGCGGCAGGAAACGCCGCTGAAAAGGCGATCGACGCAGCTGGACTAAACGAAGTGGATGTTTTGGTTTCCGGTCCGGGAATCGGCCGTGAATCAGCGATTCGCTCGTTAGTTGCAAGAGGTCTTTCTATTAAGATGATTAAGGACGTAACTCCTCTACCCCATAACGGTTGCCGTCCCCGTAAAAGAAGAAGGGTCTAAGGTAGGAAGAATATGGCAAGATATAGAGGTCCAGTCGTAAAACTGATGAGGAGAGAGGGTGTGAACCTCTTCCTCAAATCTAGCTATACTTTCAATCGGGATAAGTTCCACAAAAAGGGACCTCCCGGTATGCCGCCAAAACGGAAACCAAAAGTTTCCGAATACGGCGCTCAGTTGAGAGAAAAGCAAAAACTGAAACGCGCTTACGGTCTGTTAGAAAAACAATTCCGTCGTTATTACGAGGAAGCGTCGCACGCTCACGGGGTGACCGGTGAAATATTGCTTCAGCTTCTGGAAAGAAGATTGGATAATGTCGTTTATCGACTAGGGTTCGCAGTAACTAGGCGCCAAGCTAGGAATTTTATCTCTCATCAACACGTTCTCGTGAACGGAGAGAGAGTTGATATTCCTTCTTACAGGCTGAATGTAGGTGACAAAATCGAGATTAGAGGTAAGTTCCATACTTCCGCTTTTATCACTCAAAACATTCAATTGGCTCAATCCTTGAACTCAATTCCATCTTGGTTGTCTGCCGACTTTATCAAGTTTTCAGGGGATGTTCTTTCTTTACCGGAACGCCATCATGTGGATATTCCTGTGAAAGAACAGGTGATCGTGGAGTTGTACTCCAAGTAATAAAGGTACGAAGGTTTTCACATTGTCTCTTAAAAGCTTACTCAAAGGATTTAAACGTCCGAAAAAGATCGAATTCACTACGGAAACGAACACGCCGAATTACGGAAAGTTCGTCGCGGAGCCTTTCGAACGCGGGTTTGCAACTACGATCGGAAACTCTCTTCGCAGGACTCTTATGTCCTCGATCGAGGGTGCGGCGATTTCCGCAATCCGCATCGAAGGCGTAAACCACGAGTTCTCATACATCGAAGGAGTGGCTGAGGACGTTACCCGTATCATCCTGAACTTGAAGCAAGTTCGTATCAAATACGAGCCTGAAGATAAAGACCAAAGCAAGGTCATTCACCTCGAATTGAAAGGCGCGGGATATTTTAGAGCGGGTGATTTGGCTGTGGATTCTTCCATAGAAATCATGAATCCCGATCTTCATCTTGCGACTTTGAACGAGGACGCTAATTTGATTCTCGATTTAGAGATTCAAAGAGGTAGGGGATATGTTCCCGCCGAAGATAAAAAGAAAGATATAGAAGTATTGGGAACGATCCCGATCGATTCTATTTTTTCTCCGGTTCAAAAAGTCATCTTCGAAATTTCGGAAACTCGCGTCGCTCAAAGATCCGATTATGAGAAATTGACCATCGAGGTTTGGACCGACGGTTCTATCTCTCCGGAAGACGCGGTCGCGCAAGCCGCAAAAATCTTAAAAGAACACCTAACGGTTTTCATCAATTTCGAAGAAGAACTCGAAGAGGAAGAAGACGAGCTAGACGAAGCCGACGAGAAGCTAAAAGCGTCTCTTTCCAAGCACGTCGAAGAGCTCGAGTTGTCCGTTCGTTCTCTCAATGTTCTTCGAAGCTTGGAGATCGATTTTGTCGGAGATCTGGTCAAGAGATCCGAAGAAGAGATGTCCAAATCCAAACACTACAGCGAGCAGGCTCTCGGTGAGCTCAAGTCCAAACTTGCGGGTTTGGGATTGTCGTTCGGAATGAGGGATTTCTGAAATGAATAAGAGAAATAAAGTAAAGCATCTTAACCGCGAAAAGGGCCATAGGGATGCTTTGATCAATAATATGATCACGAGTCTTTTTAAATACGAAAGAATCGAATCCACTCAGGCAAAATTGAAAGTGGTTCGTTCACACGCAGAAAAGATCATTACTCGTGCTAAGAAAAATTTAGGCGATGTCGCTCCCGAGATAAAACTTCATAACAAACGCGAAGTTTTAAAAAGAGTGAAAGATCGCAATATCGTAACTAAACTTTTCGAAGATATTGCCGTTCGCTTTGCGAATACCAACGGCGGATATACTCGGATTCTGAAGCTTGTAAATCGCCCTTCCGATAATTCGGAAGTCGGGATCTTGGAGCTGACGAACCGCAAAGATCGTCCGACCCTTCTCAAAGAAATTCGTGATAAACGCGAAGTGTTTTCCGATGAGAAGAAAGCTAAAGCCGCAAAGGAAGCTCCTCCTAAAAAGGAACGAGTTCCTAAAAAAGTAGCAGCAGAGAAAAAGAAAACGACTGTTGCTCCTAAAAAGAAAGCCGCAGCAAAACCTAAGAAAAAAAAATAATCCCCCTATTATAGAGATGGGAGATCGGACCCCGGTTGTTGAAAGACACCGGGGTTTTTTATTGCATTCATAGTTCGGCGACAATGAAGAAGACTGTAAATACATCGACTTGAAAAAAGTTTGAGCCGTTTATTCTTTTATAAAATCCTGAAAGATAATTCTCAAATTCAATAGCCGGTTCCATTCAAGAGTTCCTCGAGTTTTTCAATTAAGGCGCTATCCTCGTTTATCTCTTTGGCTCTTTGAAGGATATCCCGGGATTTTTGAAAGTCGCCAAGCAAGCGATAATTGTCGGCAAGGTTGATCAGATTCGCAAACCTTTGCGGTTGAGAGACTCTAACCGTTTCGGCTGCCTCTGCGGCTTTTTTGAAGTCTTTTATATGTTTATAACATAAGGAAACGACGAACCATATATTTTGGGAATTCGAATTTAACGATAGATATTTTTCAAACCACTTGATCGCATTTATATAATCCTTTCGATCATAGTATACTTGGCCTAATAAGCGAGCGGGTTCTTTGAATGTGGGTGCGATTGCCCAAGCTTCTTTCAATAAAGATAACGCTTTTACGGTTTCCCGTTGTTGTAAACTTCTTCTTGCTTCCGAATACTTGCTTATAGCTTGGGAATATTTCGGATGATTGGTGGAAACTTGCTCCTTGAAGCCGATGCGTATCAAGGAAAGATCGTCCGATATAACTCCGAAAGAATGTAGTCTGTCCGCTATACCGTCGATTTCTCCTTTAGCTTCCTCGACGATTTGCGGGAAAATAGTTTCATCCTCATTCATCCGCCAATGGATTCCGTCGTCAGACAAATTGATATCATCGCGGCCATCGGAGCCTACGTATATAACATCTCCTTCCATAAGCGTCGACTCTTGAATTTTGAATTTGCCCTCAATCGGAGAACCTAATTTCCAGGTGGATGCTTCCTGTACTAGAAACGAAGCTTTACCGTCTCTATAAAGCACCGGCCATGGATGCTCGGCATTAAAGAAGACGATTCTTCCGGTCTTTTCGTTGATAAGGCCGAGAATGACGGAGGCCATCATCATTCCGTCGAAAGTTCTGAAGATATCGTCCAATTCCCGATACGTCTGACGTATCCAATCTTCAGGTTTCATTTCTAAGACTCTTCCGTGACTTGCAGATCTTGCCATGATATTGTTTACTGCCGTTCCGAGTACGATGGCGCCGCCTGCACCCTGCAAGGATTTACCCATCGCATCCCCGTTTAGAAATACGATCCATTTCTCTTTATTCGGTCCGAAGAGAAGATTTCCGCTGATACAGATATCGCCTCCAAGTTCCGATTCCCGATTTTTAAATATGAATTTCTTTTTCTGTTCGATATAAAAGGTCGTGCTGACTTCTATCGAAGTGTTCCAGTTTGTGGTTAGAGGTTTACTTAACAATGACGTTAAGTAATAGTCGCCGTCCTGCTGCACTTTTAAGGCTTGGATCTCGTCCATTTTGCCCGTAACTTCTCGAGTACGTTCCTTTACTTTCTCTTCCAGAGTGTTTGCATATTCCTCTTCGACGGCGCCGATTAATCGAAAGATTACGATTACACTCCTTGTTATGTATGCGACAACGACCAAAAAAACCAATTTTAAGGCTTGTTCGGAAATGGACGCATACCCCGGCGATAAAACTTTTATTTCGTCTTCGGTAAATTCCACTCCCATAAAACCGCTGTTTAAGATTACTATGCCTTGGCAAAATGCGCAAAGGAATCCAGTCCAAAGAACGAAATTCGGCGATAGTAAAAGTCCGGAATATACGATAAAGATCATATTTATGGCGTATAAAACTAATTGTCGGATTACTCCAGACGACATGTCTCGATCCGTCCAAGAGGCGACAAACATAGTGATGCCTAAGGTGATGACATCGGCGAGGATTGCTGCCTTTCCGAGTCGAACAGGAATCGTTCCGTTCCTGCGTAGATAAAAAAGATTAACTATGGCAAAGCCGGCTAAAGTGCAGGTTCCAAGCAAGTATGCTACATTTTGGAGCAAAGAACTCTGGGCCCAAGATGCGGCTAGAGAACCTAGAAACAAAATAACAAGTCCAAAACGGATTCGATTGATCGTAATAGGTCCTGAAGAAGCTATTCGATCCGTTAATAGCTCCTTTTTATCTTCCATGATTGCTAAAGCTCCGACTGAGAAAATGGCTATTCGAGACTAATTAATTTGATTCGCGTTGCAACTGTCTACAAATTCTCGAATATTCGGACCCGAGAATAAGATTGGATTCCAAACTGTTCCCTTTTTTCGCCCCAAAATATAAGCGAAAAATAAGAATATTATAAACTTATCCATCCCTATTCAAGTTTTGCTCGCGGGAGCGTAGAAATCTCGTTTATAACCGATAACTAAATCACTCGGACGGATATCCCCCGTACGTCATTTTGCCGGTCATATATACGGGGCTTTGGTTATTCATTTGAATTTTAGTTTTTAAACTGTTTTGAAGATTGAGCAGAACGCTGTCATTAAAGGAAATATTGGCCGCGTCGATTGCGATAGCAAAGTGAATCGACGTGTCCGAATCTTCCCCGCTTGCGAGATCATCCCAAAGAATTAAAAGATTTCCGGAACCGCTTTGCCTATTCCGATCTTGAACCAAGATGGCTTCGGCGTTTTCGTTTTGAATGCTATTCGGTAAACCTTTATTATAAATTCGTTTGTCCGTTATTAGAATAACATCTTGTGCGGAAAAATGAGGGGGCAGAAAAATTTCGGTCGGCGCTTCGGATTTTCTACCTTTCCAGATTACTATAATAAATCTTCTATCCGAAAAATAAGTCGGTCCGGCTGATTCCGCTCTGATTCCTCCCCACTCGAATACGTTATTCCACGAATCGAATCCAACGGTATTATAGTAAAAACTTAAAATTTCTCCCTGGGATCTCCTCGGATATGCTCGTTGAATCGTGTAGTTGTCAACGTTGAAAGTTGTTCCGTAATTTCCAACAACGGAAAAATCTTCGTTGTTCCAAGCGTCCTTAGAAGTGATCAGTTTGGAGGCGTTATTATTCATATATTCATGGTGGTTATTATAATAATAATCCCAATGCCATTCCGTTCCCGAAACGACCGGGTTATAGAAATCCGCATAACGAGTTTTCGTCGTTTGTTGGCCGTCGGAGATTTCCATGGCCTGGTATACCGCACTGATCATTCTCGGAGTATCTTTGGCTCCGACGGCTTTAAGCCACATTCCGAATTCGCTTAGAAAGACAGGTATTTGCTCGAATCTAGATTCTTTTCGAATATCATCCAGATATTTAAAGTATGTGGCATTATCGATTCCTGTAAGATCGGTGCCCATCCGTGCAGCGTCATAAAAGTGAGAATTGAAAACAAATCCCGGTCCCGGAAGAGTAGTCAAATGTCCGCCGCCCGTGGCAGGAGCGATGGCGCCTATATTCGTATTCCAAAAAACTAATGGTTCAGCATATACCCATTTGGAATCCCATCCATTTTGGTTCAAACTTTGACGAACTTTATTATAGAAAGGCCAAAGTTTTTGATTATCCCACTGGGCGGGGGTTAATCCCTGCATTCCTCCGTCAACAGGTTCGTTGAACGGGTCTATTCCCAGAATATAAGCGAATTCCGCAGGAGTCAGTTGAGCCTTTAAATATGCCGCGGTTTTTCCGAGCTGCCAAAGAAATTCTTCCTGCATCGTTCTGGTTCCAAGCGCCGTATTTAGAGTCGAATCGTTCCAAAAATTCCTGAAAGCTCTCCGAATGGCTTCGTTGGTCAGATTGTTTTGACTCCAGCTTGCGCAAATAATTCCGCAATATTCGGAAGGGTAGGATCCGCCGGCGATAATCCAAGCCGGCGCACCGTTTCCCGTATACCAGGAGCTTTTATTAAATAGATTCCTTGAAAATAAGTCCTGATGAAAATCCAGAAGAATATAAAGTTTCTTTTGTGTAGCCTTTCGAATTTGGGCAATAATCGAATCCAAATAGGCGTAATCCATCGTATCCACCGCAGGGTGCGTACCTTCCCACGCTACAATAAATCGAATCATGTTTGCGCCGGTTGTCTGGCCCAGTCTTCCGAACGCGATCTCGGCATCGGCTTCGTTTTGAAAGGGCTTAAAGCCATGCTGGACAAGCTTGGCATTTCCGGAGATATTAAAGCCGCGGAAGTAAACTTCTCTGCCAAGACCGTCTAAGAAGATCTTGTCGATTTGACCGGCGTATGATTTTTCTCCGATAACGATGCCGATCTCTTCGCTCGTATCTACATAGTCTAGATTATGAAGGTTGGCGTTAAGACTCAACGATCGATTTAAATGATTTGGTATCAAACTGTTAAATTGCGTACCGGAAAAAATCGATAGGAGCGGGATCGATTGGTTTACGGAAGGACTACAGTTAGTAGTCCAAGAAGCGATAAACGAAATGCAAAGGGTGAGAATTAACCGAATCTTCATGGAGACGAACCCTACTAACTTTGAATTCGGTCGCCAATTAGAAATCTAAAATCGTAGCGGGCATCTTCATAAAAAGTGGATCTCTTTTTATGAAGATGCAAAAATATTATACTTAAATTAAGTTATATGGAATGGATTTATAATTGGAATCTATGCGAAAATCGTTCCCGAATTCCAAAGTACTTAAAGGGCTCGGTATTTGTTCGGCGTATACCCGATTCTTTGTTTGAAAAATCGGATGAAATGTTGCGGATATTTGAATCCCAATTCATAGGCGATATCATTGACCGATTTATCCGGTTCAAAGATTTTCTCTTTGGCTATGTCTATCAATTTCGATTGTATGTGATCTTTCGCGGAATTGCCGGTTTCTTTTTTGATCAAATCCCCAAAGTAGTTGGCGGAAAGATCTAACGCTTCCGCAAAATAGCCTACGGAAGGCAATCCGATAGTCCGAGGTTTATCGGACTGGAAATATTCGTTCAGCAGATTTTCGAACTTCTCTAAAATTCCCTTATGCGCCTCGTCGCGGGTAACGAATTGCCGCTCGTAAAAGCGCATGCAATAATTCAGGAACAGCTCTATATTCGTTACTATCAGCCTATCACTATGTTTATCGACTGAATGCTTCAGTTCAAATTCGATTTTGGAGAAGCAGTCAATAACGATTTGGAGTTCTTCTTCGGATAGATGAAGAGCCTCGTGTACGTCGTAGGAAAAAAATGTGTAATCACGAATGTGTCGCCCTAAAGACGTACCGTGAATCAGGTCTTGATGAAATACTAACGCATATCCCTGCGGTTCATAATATTCATTATTATTCTCACCGAGCACCTGACCGGGAGCAAGGAATGCCAATGTTCCTTCCTGATAATCGTAAGTATGGCGTCCATACCGGAGGTCGCCACATTTTACCTGCTTTAAAAAAATAGTATAAAAACCGAAGTACATACGACGATGTTTCCTGGGCTTGGCTTTTGATAAGTGAATTACGTTAACAAGCGGGTGCCTGGTTTTTTGCCCGTTCAAAATGTTATACTCGTTGATAGTATGAAATTTCAGAACATCGTTCATATGCTTACTTCTTTTATAAGGATAGAGCATAGATAAACCATACTCATTTTAGGTTTCCGTATCGATCTCTCTTTCATAAGAGATTTCAGTCGTTAATTCAGTATAATAAGTCAGGAAGAAATTACGAACACTTTTGGTTCAGTAAACCCTTTTAATTTGACTCTGAAATTTTAAATTTTGAGAATATAGGCCTGAAAGAAATCGAATTCTATCGCCTTGCAATCGACACTGCTTCTCAGCTTGGTTTTATAAACAATATAAACGCGGAGAAAACGATAAGGAATATGTCCAATAAAGACAACCTATCCGCGATAACCATGGCGGATTCTATGCCCGCGAAACGTGGAAAAGTCGATAATTTCGAAATCTAACATTTAGATAGCTGGAAATTCTTCTGTGAGAAAATGATGCGCAAAAGATTTTGAAATTTAACGATTCTTTTCGGCTTGTTTGGAATATTTTCTTTGATAAACGAATCGGATCACTTCGGCCTCCAACCAAGGCACAGGCTTTCCGCCTCCTAGTATTCTGGAGTCGACGTACGCTTTACAGGTTTTTTCCAAGACTTGGCAAACCGCATGTACGTCATCGACCGTTCCGTGAGCGCAAAGAGCTCCGTTGCCCTTAAGGAGAACCGCATTTCTTCTTTTAATCGCGTTGATTAATTCCTTTATTGCCTTCTTTTCGAATCCGAGCGAATGCACTTTCGCGTTAGGTCCTACGATCTGGGCCATGTCGTCTAAAAACGGTCGAACCGTTTCACCGGCGATAGAGCAAGTAAGGATATTTTCTTGCATTGAATGGATAATCACGTTAAATTCGGGTCTTGCTAAGTAGAGAGCGATATGAGCGGCCGCTTCCTCCGGGACGTCGTTAGGAAAAACCTGTGCGTCGACTAAAGGAATTTCGAAGAGTCCGTTTTTACTTTTTTTCCCTAAAGCGATAAGATCCACTTTCTTGGGCGTGATCCAAATGCTTCGCCCGATTTTTACGCTCGCACAACCCCCCTTTGATAAGATACCTTCCTTAACGAACTGAGGTAAAACGGTTTGCAATTCTAACGGACTTTCCGGAAATTTCATGCTTTAACCTCGACTCCGAAGTTTTGCACGTACCAGTCGCGGATCGATTCACGACTAGCGTTTCTTTTTCCGGAGACCTTTAAAAACTCCCGCTCGATGAACGTCTTACAAATCCGCTCTAAAACTAGAGCCACGTTAAACGCATCTTCCATGTCCTGACCGATACAGAGCGTCCCATGATTTGCAAGGAGCACCGCTTTGCTGCCGGAACGATCCAATGCTTCGATTGCCATTCGGATTAACTTTTTGGTTCCCGGTAAGGAATAAGATGTGCAGTAAATTGGTCCTCCGATTACTTTCTTCATCTCGTTATCCAGGACGGGGATTTCCCGATGAGCGGCCGCAACGACAGAGGCTTGCAATTGGTGCGTATGAATAACCGCGCCGATATCCGATCGGAGTTTGTAAGCCGCTGCATGCAAACCCTTTTCGTAAGATGGTTTGATTCGACCTGTGTGTGTCAGGTCGTGTCTATTTACCTGAACGATTTCGTCCGGTTTCAAATCTTCGTAGGTTCTCCCAGTCGGAGTGATTACGAAATGATCTTCGTCGATTCTCTGACTGATATTTCCCCAGCTTCTCGCAATCAGACCGGCTTTTAGTAATCGTATTCCGGTGTCGCGAACAAGTTTTTTTGCCTTATCGATTTTCATATTGTTCTCCGAATCGTATTCAACGAAGCGAATCGTAAATTATTTCTTCGCCGTAACCCCTTCGACCTTTTGAAATACTTTTTCAAAACGTTTTAGAGCTTCGTCGATCACCGCGTCGGTATCCGAGGCGCTCGTATAAAGTCGGCTTCCCGCTAATGTTACTAGGCCTTCCGCCGTATAAGCGGCGCCCATTTCTTCCATCGCCTTCTTTCTTTCATGAGCTTCGCGAATCGTTCTTTTAATCTTCCAGAATTTCCTTATGTCGATATCCAGCAGCATTGTCCCGACCGTTTCCAGATGGCAAATGGAACCTTGATTGAATGCAACGAAAGGTAGATCGTATTTTTTGATCAATTTTTGCAATCCGGCGGTGATGCGATCTCCAGCTCTTCCGGATTTTTCGCAGGCTTTCTGTTTTTCAATTTCGGTAAGAGTGAAGTAACCGGCGGCTGAACTTAAAGGATTCGCAGCCATAGTCCCGCCGATCAATGCCTTCTTTGTTCCAGTTTGAAGTCCTGCCGAAAGATACTTCATGAATTCTCTTTTTCCACCGAGACCTCCCGCAGAAGGATAGCCGCCTGCAACGACCTTTCCGAAAACGGTAAGATCCGGACTGACTCCGAAGTATCCTTGGGCGCCGCTCATTCCGATTCGAAAGGCGGTTACAACTTCATCGAAAATTAATAAAGCTCCGTACTTATCGCAAAGCTCCCGAACTCCTTTATTAAAATCAAAATCCAAAGGTCGTGTACCACTTTCAGGACCGACAGGTTCGATTAAAACGGCGGCAGTCCCGCCTCTCCAACGATTCCTTTTTAGAGCTTTTTCCAGAGAATTTAGGTCGTTAGGATAAAACTCTTGCGTGTATTTAAAAACATGCTTGGGAATTCCGTGCGCTTCGAAATGGCGCGTGCCTGGAATACGAATGCCGTAAGCAAGTTGATCGCTCCAGCCGTGATATGCGCCTCCCATTTTAACAATATTTTTCTTCCGAGTGGCTAGTCGTGCGACTCGAATGGAAGCCATACAAGCTTCGGTACCGGAACCGAGCATTCGGAACATTTGTACGGAAGGCATATGTTCGACGATCTTTTCGGCTAATCGAAGTTCATATTCATGAAATAGGCCGGTTACAGGACCGGTACTATTCAATAGTTGGATGACCTTTTCCCGCACCGACTTCGGGTTGCTCCCCAAAACTGTTGGACCTCCACCTTGCAAAAAGTCGATGTATTTGTTTCCATCGAGATCATGCAGGTAGGCTCCTTCCGCTTTAGTAAATACCAAGGGAAAGGGGAAATTGAAGGCCAAATTATGCTGAACACCGCCAGGAATGTATTGGGAAGCCTCTTGAATCATCGCCTTTGAGCGAGAGCATTTCTTCTCGTAATAGTCGTTTAAATAGGCCTGCAATTCGTTCTTTTTCACCGAGCGAATCGGTTGCGAAATGAGTTCCTTGAGTTGGCGATATATTTCCTGAGTATCAGGGTATTTGGATATCGAAAAGCCGGTAGCCATGTCCCTCTCCATTTTTCTTTGAATTCTGTTTGACAGTGAGTGACTGCTCACTCACTGTCAAACAGAAAATACTAAGTGAATTGAAAAGCGGTAAAAATCCTCCGCGCACGCAGAAAGTTCCGCTTTTGTCGGCGGGAGGCGAGACTAAATTGACTTCATCAATGCCAACGAAATATTACAGCGAAACATTTGAACGGATACCGGAAGAGAAGCGAAACCGGATTCTTTCGGTAGCCATTGCCGAATTTGCGAATCGCGGTTTTACCAGTGCAAACACCAATACGATCGCTCGGAAGGCCGGAATTAGCGTCGGCTCTCTATTTAAATACTTCGAAACAAAGGAAGATTTCTTTTTAACCGCGGTAGGTCACGGAATCAGTCAGCTTGAACGAACTTTGGAGAAAGTCATACAAGAGGAAAACGATCTTTTCGGAAAGATCGAAAGTATACTTCGTATTATTCAACGGCATTCCAGGGAAAACCAAGATATCATTAGGCTTTATAATGAGATGACTTCGGAAGGAAATTCGGATTTGATTCGCCGACTCTCATCCGAATTGGAAAGTGTTTCCGCCAGAATTTACACTTCATTACTGTCTAAAGCGAAAAAAGAGGGTATTATAGGCAAAGATATTGAAGAGGAAATTTTTGCGTTCTGTCTGGATAATTTATTCATGACGTTGCAATTTTCTTACGCTTCGGAATATTATAGGGAAAGAATGAAAATTTACCTTGGATCGAACATTTTCGATCAAGATGAGAAAGTCGTGGAAGGTTTGATGAAATTCATTCGCCGAGCATTGGCAGTCAATTAATTCCTCTTTGTTAACGGAAAGAACTAATCGTAGCTATTGCTTAACGTCCTCGTCTGAATACCTATTTATGCAACACGGAGCTTTTCTCCTTTGCCGACCAATCCATCATGGGGGATTCTCTCAGGAAAAAGGTCAGAATTATATTAAATAACGATAAAGCAACGAATACCTTCATGAACTCCAGGCTGCCTATAACATTTAAACCTACGATAAAAGCAATTCCGGAAATTTGACCGATTAATAGTAATAAGCCCTGGGAAGATGATTCGGGGGCAGGGGAAGTAATTTCGGCGCAATATTGAAAACCGATCGGCGCCCCGGCGCCTAACAAGAAAAATCCGATTAAGAAAGATCCGATTAGTAAAACGGAATATTCCGTTCCGAATGTGAGGAGTAGAATTCCCGGTAAGAATCCGATCATCGATACTATAAGAAACGGTTGGCGTTTCCCGATTGCGTCGGAGATAGGCGGAAATATGACTCCCCCGATAATTCCCGAGATAAGCATAACCCCGCCGACGAGTCCGGTCTGCTCTACATTTAAACCTTTGCTTTCGCAGATTTGATCTATACAGGTACTCAAAGCGTTAAAGATTCCCAATCCGATAAGAAACAGTAGCAGAGCTTTTCGCATATCTTTCTGCCCAAGAATGTGTTTGAGTCCCGCAAAGACTTTGATTCTGGTATCTTCTCCGTGAATACTCGGTGATGTTAGGGGTTTTTCTTTTATAAAAATAAGAAAGAGCGCGGCTCCAATAAAAGAAGCGATTCCATAGATTAAAACTGCTTCCGGAATTCTGGAGATTTCCGGTTGATCTCCCCCTATCAGCAACGGAGTGCCGATCATTACTATTATAATTCCTACGAATTGGGCCAATGTGCCAAGTGCAACGGCGGTAGCCCGTTCGTTTATCGGAAACCAAAGGACGCTTACTTTTGTAACCGCATTAATGATGAAAGGTTGGGCAACGGCTAAGCCGATTTGGCAAGCGACAACCACTTTGAAATTTTCCGCGTACAATCCTTTTAGTAAACCCAAAGACCCGGCAACTGCTGCGCCTATTCCTATACCGATTCGGATCCCATACGTATCGATGATATAGGAAGCCGGTATTGCCATCAGAACGAATACCGCCAAGAAAATCATAGAAAGCAAATCGATTTCGAAAGAGGTGACCCCGTAGAATTGTTTCGCGTCCCTTGCAATGGAAGCAAAAGTAAGCCACTGAATTTGGATGATGGCAGTAATCAAGGAATACAGCGCGAGAACAACCCATCTGTATCCATACACCTTTACTTGGTTATCATCCATTCTGTTTCCTCATGCCGAAAGTGTTAGAGTATTTTTATTTATCTTATACCGGAGTTCAATAGATCCATGGAATTCCGAACAACGATTTCTCGATTCTTGACATTATTTACGTATCTTCTTTCCTCTTCCAAGCAATTTACACTTTTGATAAGGAATCGGCCATTGCTTGTTATGGGTTGCTTCTTATTCTGATGTACGGTTCAATAAACCATTTCAGCAAAATGTAAGAGATATATAAGTGAAGTATAATTTACTTAAGGGATTACCGAAAGCTTAATCGAAAAACGAAAAAGTATCAGCCTTCTAAAACATTCCGTTTTGGTTGGCCGGAGTCGCAGAAATTTCCTCATGAACGTCCCAATGTTCCACGATCTTTCCGTCTTCGACGCGAAATATATCTACGATCGCAATTCCTTTCGTTCCCGGTTCTCGAACTGCATGTACGTGTAAGATTACGTAATCTCCATCGGTGAAAATTCTCTTAACTTCACTGTGAGAATCCGAAAATTTTTCCTTTAAGAACGTAAGAAATTTCCTAAGTCCATCTTTTCCATCGCCCGCAGTTTGGTTATGTTGAACGTATTTAGTTCCTAAAAATTTTGCAGCTTGGTTATAATCTTTTCGATTAATCGCAGCTTCATAAAATTCTAAAACGATTCGTTTATTAAACGCTTCCTTCCTGCTATCTTTTGCCATAAGAGTCCGAAAGCCGAGAAATGTGAGAGCGAAAATTGAGAGAGCTATAAGCGATTTGAGTTTCATTAAATTCTCCAGGCACGTGATACGAATTGGACTTCGTTACGCAAGGCTGCTGAAAGTTTTAATAAAAAATGATTGCCTTTCCTTCGCATACAATTCTAATATGAGTAAGTGCTCACTTACCAAATCCAAGCATGTCTAAAGGGGACCAGAAAACGATGAGGGAAGATTCCTTAGTTCATATCTTGGCTTACGATATCGGTACGACAGGTACGAAAACTTGCCTCTTTGAAATTTCCGACAAGCTCAAACTATTGCATTCTAGTTCGGCAGAATATGAATTATCCGTTCTGGAGAACGGGGGAGTGGAACAGGATGCGAACGAGTGGTGGAAAGCGATGTGTGATACGACCCGTCGCTTGTTTTCCGAGACCGGTTTTGATTCGGAAAAAATATCGGGAATCTCTTTCTGCTCTCAGATGCAGGGATTAGTTTTAGTCGACACGCAACTGAAACCGCTTCGCCCGGCTATGAGTTATATGGACCAGCGCGCTAAGGAAGAAATGCGTCTTGGGATTAAAACCGGAATTAAGATCGAGGGCTTAAATGCGTTCAAACTCCTACGTTCATTGCAGATCACCGGCGCCGTTGCGGGGAGCGTAAAAGATCCACTCTGGAAATACAAATGGGTCCAGGCCAAGGAGCCCGAACTTTTTCGGAAAGTCCATAAATGGTTGGATGTCAAAGAATATGTAATCGCTCGGAGTACCGGGAAAGCTGTGATGACGGCAGATTCTGCCTTTGCTACATTTCTATTCGATTCTCGTCCGGGCAAAGGACGTTGGCATAAAGGTCTTTGTCGTATGTTCGGAGTTAGATTCGAACATTTGCCCGAAATTGTTTCTTCCACAGATAAGGTGGGGGAGTTGCTTCCGTTAGCCGCGTCCGAGCTAGGCTTGAAGCAAGGAATTCCGGTGTTTGGAGGCGGCGGAGACGCGTCGTTGATCGGCATCGGCGCAGGGGCGGTGGAAGAAGGGGACACTCATATTTATTCGGGGACCTCCGGTTGGGTTTCTACAGTGACTCGTAAACGAAAAGTGGACATCAATTCTAGAATCGCGTCCATCGTAGGCGCTCGTCCTGAGCATTATAATTACTTTGGCGAGCAGGAAACTTCCGGCAAATGTCTGCAATGGGTGAAAGATCATTTGGCTTTGGACGAGATCGACGTTTATTTGGAAAAAAGAAATGTGACTGAAGGCGCCGATGCCGTCCACGAAAGTTTATTCGCATTTCTATTAGAATCGATCAAAGAAACGCCTGCAGGAAGCGATGGAGTTATTTTTACCCCTTGGTTGCACGGGAATCGGTGTCCGTTTGAAGACCCTTTAGCGAAAGGGATGTTCTTTAATATCGGGCTAAATACCGGAAAAAGAAAACTCATTCGGGCGGTAATTGAAGGAATCGCATTTCATAAACGATGGATTTTGGAATTGTCCGAGAAAAATATTCCTTCTTCTAAAACGATTCGATTCGTAGGAGGCGTTGCTCGTTCGTCGATCGTTTGTCAGATTCTGGCCGATATAACGGGTAGAATTATTGAAACGACTGAGCATCCTCAAAATGCCGGGGCAACGGGGGCCGCAGCAATTGCGGCGCTTGGATTAGGTAAAATTGCTTCCTTTAAAGATATTCCGAATCTAATTTCCGTAAAGGACCGTTGGTTACCTAATCCGGCCAATAAGGCCGTTTACCAGAAAAACTTTGAAGTCTTTCGAGAGTTATATAGATCGAATCAGCGGCATTTTGCTCATTTGAACGGGTAGCCCTTCCGGGCGGTAGCCGGATCGGTGGTACTCGAGCGTGCTTATCCATAATTCTCCGATTTTAGAAAGCTTTTTTTTGATGTCGCTCGTGTAGGAGTTCCAACTGTGCATGATTTCTATAGCAATTGCGTCCTCCGGATTTTTCGGATTATAAGTGCAAGAGGCACTATTGCAAATCCGAATTCGTGCAACCCTAAGCTTTTCTGCTCTTCGCCTACGCTTAGATTGACGACTTTCTTGCTTTATGAGAATCTTCTACGGCAAATTCTTTCGATACTAGGGGTATTATGAATCTTAACACAATCGTTCGTCGTCCAACTAAAAAGTCTAAGCATAGAATTCCCTTGGTATTTGTACATGGAGCTTGGCACGGCGCCTGGTGTTGGGACGAATTCTTTCTGCCCTATTTTGCCGCAAAAGGTTTCGAAGCGAACGCGTTCGATTTACGAGGTCACGGAGAAAGTGACGGTAAGAAGGGAATTCGCTTTCATCGGATTGCAAACTATGTTACGGATCTTGAGGATGTCATATCCAAACTTGCGACTCCGCCGATTCTGATCGGACATTCGATGGGCGGTCTCGTAGTTCAAAAATACCTGGAGAAGCATTCGACTCCGGGAGCCGTTCTGTTAGCTTCTGTTCCACCCACAGGAGTGTTAGCGACCACTTTGAGGATCGCCCGCAAGCATCCGCTCGTTTTTTTAAAGACGACTCTTACTTGGAGTCTGTATAACGTTGTCTCCACACCTGATCTATGTCAGGAGGCGTTTTTTTCTTCCGAGATAAAGAAGAACGCACTCCAGAAATACTTCCAAAATATGCAGGAAGAATCGTTTCTCGGTTTTTTGGACATGATGATCTTTGAATTACCGAAACCGGAACGCGTTATGACCCCCATACTGGTGTTAGGTGCCGAAAAGGATGCGATCTTTTCCCCTTCGCAAGTCATAGCCACCGGAAAATCTTACCGAACTCAGGCTGAGATTTTTCCGAATATGACCCATGATATGATGCTCGACGTCGGTTGGGAGAAGGTAGCGAACCGTATTCTCGCTTGGTTAAACGAATTAGGCGTTTAAATTTCCGATTATCTCGGTTTTTTCAAGCGAAGTAGATCTTTCGCATTACGTAGATTTATTACGAGTCGGTGCGGTCCGCACCGACTAACCCCGATTATGGTTTAACTTGTAAACTTCCGGTTGGAAAACGAAGTATTGCCATTCTTTCCGTTCTTTGATTGTGATCATTCTGCGAAAAATCCGTGTTAAACTATGACGTGCTTTTCTATTCCTCAATGGATAGAAGCAAAATACATCATTCATTGAATTCTTATTAAAAAGATTTGAACTCTCAAGCGGTCGAAAGTAAATCGTAGGAAGGAATTACTTCCAGCTGCATGAAAAGAGTAGAACAATCTAATAAGGTTAGGGCGAAAATCCTAGAGGTTTCTCGCAAACTTTTCGTTTCCGAAGGATACGAAAAGGCGACTATCCGAAGAATCATTGATGAAGCCGGTATCACTACCGGAAGTCTGTATCATTTTTTCAAAAATAAGGAAGAGATACTTTTTGCCATTGCAAGCGAAGTCTTTTCTGAAGCTTCTGAAACTGCGGAACGTTTAGCGGGGGAATTAGATGCGCCGGTCGTGTTTGCTTTAGAAATAGGACTTCAGCTTTACGTAATTCATAAGAAGAAGTCGATTGCCGAAACATATTTAGCCGCTTATCGGACTCATGGCGTATTAGAGATGATCGGTCAAAGAGGCGCCGCTAGGAACGCATTGCTATTCGGAAAATATAATCCCGATTTCGATCATGAAGAATATCTAATTAGAACGCATGCGTTTCGAGGAATGTTTCAAGCGTTGTTGGAAGAAGCATTGTATGTTGGAACGATCGATAGAAATAGAATGGTAAATACCGCGTTACGATTAGGACTTTCCACATTTGGAGTCCCTAATGAAGATATAGAGATCGCCGTGACTAAAACGTTCGAGATTTTAAAGGATAAAGCCGCCGAGATCGAAGTTCTAGCAAACGATCTCATTAACCTATTCGTAAACGGAAAAACTCCTGCGGAATAATCGGTTCGGAGTTAAACTCTAGAAAGCTTTTCTTCCATCATTTCCGCAACTTTTCGTGCGTCTTTTTTGTTGATCACGACTTCGTAGGCGGCATACATAATCGGTACTTCTTCGGGATCGATTTTCATCAAATTCGGCATCACTTTTAATCCGTAAAAGCCGTTAGACATCTTTTCAGAAGGATGTCCGTTCGCAATATCGTATCCCGTCTTTCTATCCTTAGCATCGGTTCCAAAACAAGAGAGCATAAAATCGGTCAGACCTGCCAATCCTTGGAATGTTTCGGGCTGTCCTCCCATTTGAACTCCGACCTTTACCATTTCATTGAAAAAGCGGTTCGAAAGGTGAAATAACGAATTATCCACATTTCCCCCTAACGTCTGATTAAAGTAACCCTCAACGATTCCCATTACAAGAGCATAGATCGTCTTAAGCGCTCCGCCTAATTGAACTCCTTTGTAATCCGTCGGAACGATGGCAGGCCTTGGAAAAATATAACCCGTCGTTAAAAGTTTCTGAACGCGTGGAATGAGAGTTTCATTGGCCGCAGCAATTTCAAAGCCGGAGATCTTTCTCTCCATAATTTGGTCCGGATAGGAAGCCCCGGAAATAACTCCGATTCGATCGTCCTCGATTCCCAAAGCCTGTTGAAGATCGTCCAAAATCAGGCCCGAACTTGTGAATCCCTTCACTACGTTAAAGAATGGAGCTTTATTCTTAGTAAGGTATAGTTGGAGTTCGGGATATACCGTATGAATTTCCCAAGGATTCGTTCCCTGGATAAACAAGGTTGCGTCCTTTAAAGCTTCCGGATCGGAAGTAAAGGTTAGATTCGGCGGAAGCTTGTACAAAGAATAATTCTTTAAATCTCTTCGTTCCTCATTCGATTGTGAAGTGTAAGCGGTATCCGGATGATAAACCTGCACTAGGACGTCTTTATTTGCAATAATGGTCGCTATTGCGATACCCATGCTGCTATTTCCGATAACGACGACCTTTTCCCTGGGTTCTTTCGGAATTTTGATCAGCTTGTTTTGGTCGCGGGAATCCGCGCTGTAAAGATTGCGATAAATTCCGTGCTGGTGTTTGTTCAGATTTTGGCCGACCAATAGCGCTAAATTGTCGATCAAGAATTGTTTTTTGTCTCCATGCTCCGGAAAGGGTAGATGTTCTATATTCTTCGGAAACGATTCCATTTGTTTCCTAGAAAGATCTCCTACAAGGACCGGCTTCCCTATTACCAATTTACCGGCGACCTGATTGAATAATAAACTCGTCGTGGGTAATATCTTGTCCGTCTTCTCCAAAGAAATCGGAAGTACCACTTTGTTAGCTACATAATGGTAAACCGTATCGACGAAGGGCATGAGACGACCATCCCTAGAGCGTGTTCCTTCCGGAAAGATCGCTACGATCTTTCCTTCATTCTGTAGTTTTTGAGAATTGCGGAAGGCTCTCATATTAATCTTAGTCATAAGATCGGAAAGACTAGGATTATCAGCCATGTCCCGTTTGGAGCAAACCAGAAGAGTGCCGAACATATACAAGCCGAGACGCGTAAAATCGGGTTCATACGCTAATCGGCCTGCGATAAATACCAATTGCTCCGCTACTGATCTCCCTTCCGGCGAAGCGTGGTATAACAAATGAAAGATCGCCGGAGCATCGAGGTGACTTAAATGATTTGAGATGAGAGTTAACGGATATTTGCCGATTAACGGTTTTAAGGCGGCAAGATTTTCGATTCCCTCCACCGTAAAGAATTTCATAATCGGAGAAAGAAATTCGATCATGAATTCTCGGGCTTTTTTTTCAGGTGCGGTATAAACCCCAACCTGCTCTAATGAATTCGGGTCCTTAAATACTTCCATTGCGGGCGGCATCGGAGTAATGGACGAAAGATATAAAAATTTCTGAAGGACTTTCTTCGCTTCCTCTTCACTCATTCCTGATCGTTTAAACAGATGAATATTCTCGAAGAATTCTTTCTGCCATCTGCCTAGGGATTGTTCTTTTTCGGCCATACTACGGACGCCTCTATAATTGAATTTACGGTTGATCGAGGTTTGGATCGGATTTTTCCGGAATAGATCCTGGCCTTTTATTAGTTTCCAGGGGGAGCCCTAGTTTTCCGGAGAATACTTTCTACTTCCGGAACTCGAATTGTCATTCTATTTTTTGGGAAAAACGATTTGAATTCTATCCTTGTCATCCCGAACTGTATTTTGGGGCTCCGCAAAAATAAGATGACACATAATCCTCCCGAGTTCAGCGAGAAGAAATGGATTCCGGACGGCTTTCACTTTCTTGGTCCGGACGAAAGTCTAGAAAGGCGGAAGCTTCTTGATCGGCTCGGCGCCGGATTACGTAGTTTCGGCTACTCGGAAGTTTTTTTACCTTCGTTTGATTACTCTTCTTCCTTTCTTCTTACCGTTTCCGCCGAAGATTCGAGCGCACTCTATCGCTTCAGAGATTCGGACGGAAATGAAATTTCGCCTAGTGTGGATCTGACCGTACAAGCCGTAAAGGGAATGGCCGGTTTTGCGCACCGCAAAGAAAACCAGCGCATCTTCTACCAAGGAAAAATTTTTCGGGACTACGGTCGTACAAGCGGATCTAGAAAAGAGATTCTGCAAATAGGCGCCGAAAACCTCGGCGGGTCCGGAAGTTCGGCTATTCTCAAACTTTTGGAGGAGATAGGGGAACTTTTTTCCGCTCTTTCTCTCGTCTCTCCCTTGACGATTGTTCTTGGAAACGTAAATCTCTTTCGCTCCATAGTGGAATCGGTCGGCCTTTCTTCTTTGGAGCAAAGACAGTTGTCCTTCTTGTTATACAGAAAAAATCTTCCCGAGATTCGATCTTTCTTACGCAAAAGAAAAGGCGATAAAATTCTACCTGTTTTAGAGACTCTTTGTCTTGGTTTCTCTCGGGAAAGCAAGGATCCTGTTGCTTTGTTCTCGAATTCCGATCTTCCGGCAGAATCCATCGAAATATTGACGGAAACCCGTGAGATTCTTTCTTCGATAAAAACCGTATCGAATCTTCGGTATTGCCTGGACTTTACGCTTATTCCGGATTTAGAATACTATACGGGCTTCGTGTTTCAGGGATATTTAGAAGGATATTCGGAACCGGTCGTTACGGGTGGCGCGTACGATCATCTCTATGAACTTTTTTCAGGAATACAAAAGGATGCCTGTGGCTACGCAATCAACGTGGATAGCCTAGAAAACGTGTGAAAAAACGATTGAAAACATATATTACCGCTTCAGAGCGAACGCACAATAAGGAAAGAATCCTATGCCCGCAACATTAGTAGTCGGAACCCAATGGGGTGACGAAGGCAAAGCAAAAGTAATCGATTATTTATCAAAAGATACGGATATCATCGTACGCTATCAAGGCGGAGCGAATGCCGGGCATACCGTCGTCGTCCATGGAAAAAAATACGTTTTTCATTTGGTTCCATCGGGGGTCATTTACGACCAAACGGTTTGCGTGATCGGTAACGGCGTCGTACTGGATCCTGCATTCTTCGTGGAAGAATGCGATAAATTGCAGGCGGAAGGATTTCCGGTTTATGAAAAACTTCTGCTCAGCGATTCCTGTCATTTACTTTTTCCGTTTCACGGTTTGATCGACTCGGCCCGAGAAAATAATTGCTCACCCGAGCGTAAAATCGGAACCACTAAGAAAGGAATCGGAATCTGTTACGCGGATAAGATGATGAGAATCGGTCTTCGAGTTGGAGACCTTTTGGAGGACGATTTCGAGTCCCGTTTGAAACATCTTGTAGACGAAAAGAATTATGAAATCGGAAAGTTGTACGGAATCGAAGAGATTTCCACGAAGGAAATCTTAGAATCTCTGAAGCTCTTTCTTTCGAAGGTTCGTAAGAATATTATAAATACGCCATACTACCTGGAAAATCAACTCAAGGCGGGAAAGAAAATCCTGCTGGAAGGCGCACAAGGTACCGGATTGGACGTAGACTTCGGAACCTATCCGTACGTAACGAGTTCTAATCCGACAACCGGAGGAGCCTTCATCGGATCCGGAATCGCTTTCCATCATCTGAAAAGCGTCATCGGAATCACAAAAGCTTATACCACTCGCGTGGGAGAAGGCCCTTTCCCGACGGAACTCCTCGGAGACGCGGGAGAAAAGCTTAGGACTTTAGGCGCGGAATACGGAGCTACGACGGGTCGTCCTCGCAGATGCGGCTGGTTTGATACGGAAGTTCTACGGCATGCTGTGAGAATTAACGGTCTTACTTCGATCGCATTGACGAAGATCGACGTTTTGTCGGCCTACGATAAGATTCCAGTCGCAGTCGCTTACGAAAGAAACGGCAAAAAATTGGAATGCTTTCCTTCCCAAGGACTTGAAGACGTAAAAGTCATTTATGAGGAATTTCCGGGTTGGAAGACCGATATAACCGGTATCGGAGATTTTGATCAATTACCGTCGGCCTGTAAGGATTATATTCGAACTTTGGAAAAATTGATCGGAGTTCGAATCGATTTGATTTCTACAGGACCGGATCGTAAGGATACGATCGCTTCCGGTTTTTAAAAAAGGATTCTTTCTTACTAGCGCCAGGGATGCGCAGGGCTTGTCCAACGCGGGAATTCTTACAATATTTTTCGTTATGCAATGACCGCGTTGGATGAGGACGACTGTCCGAACCCGTAGCAGCCCGGTCCCGTTGGATAACGGGAGGCGCCCAAATAAATTTATTCGGAGAGGATCGAAATTTCTTTTCCGTTCAACATTGCGATGCAAAGTTTTCGGCTCTCTAGAAAGAAGAGGAAAAAACTCCGTGAAAATCATTTGACTCTCGAGGTCCTAAAAATATCGTGTTCCGTAACGGTCCGAGTCGTTAGCTCAGCTGGTAGAGCACCTCACTTTTAATGAGGTGGTCCTGGGTTCGAATCCCAGACGACTCAGGACCAAAGACAAGTCCGAAAAGCCGCCATCGTCTAGTGGTTAGGACACCAGGTTTTCATCCTGGTAACCGGGGTTCAATTCCCCGTGGCGGTACCACTCGGTTTTCCACAATCTGCTTCCAGATCGTTCCTAACCTTACTTCCAAATTTCCGGAAAAATATCTACGTCTCGCTTAGATATTAGCATTTTATATTTTTATATTTTTATAATTTTGTAGGAGCGAGTCCTGATTCGTCTTTGCGTGCGAATTTCCGAAAAGTGCCTACGTTTTGCCGAATAAATTAGTATTTTATGTTATTATAATTTTTATGAAGCGAGCCTGAATTCATCTCTATCCCATTTGAGGGATCAGTGAAAGGTGAATAAATTGTCCCGATTCCACCGATAATACTTGACAGTGGAAAGAAATATTAATCATTTTGATTAAATTTTTTAGAGTCGTTATGAGATTCTATCGAATTAAATATTAGGGGTTTTAAGATGTCGGTAGTTCGGGTTTATATTCTACTAGTTTCATTCAATTTATGTTTCTTTTATGCTTGCATACCTCTTTCTAATTTGACCGGCGGGCCTACTGTTACGTCTAGTGACGCGACACTTCAAATCGATACTGCAATTATTGTCGGTTTAAGCGTAAACCCAAATCTAGGTAAATTACAATCTTCCTTCGGTTCACTTGCCGTTGTCCAAGGTATTTTAGGAATAAGCGCTAGCGATATGTCTACGAAATATGAAAAGAAAACCGTTGATAGCTGTGCGAATATGCTAATGCTCTATTCTTCAACAACGACTAGTATGGACGGAATCGTAGGAATAGCCGCCACTTGTAAGTTGAAGAAAGAACCTTTTTGAACGAATTTTACCAAACCTAAACGACAAAGTTCGAATAAAGATAATATAATATGGCCATTGTCTGCAAGCGGGTGCTCAATTCATTTTGCAGCATATATTCTGCATAGACTTTTGACTTCACAGGTTTCGCATAAATCGGGAATATATTTCGTTTTACACTTTCTTAGAATTCCTAACCGCGATAGGGAAAAGTCCATTCGTAACGGATCATCAGGATAAAGTTTTAGAAAGAAATTCGTGATTTCGCGGGATTTCTTGAAATCGGACGTTTTCCTGGAGCTTGCTCCGAGAATTTCGGCGAGGCGATTGATATGGGTATCTAACGGGAATACGAGTTCGTCGGGTAGAATCGTTTTATATAGTCCTAAATCGGGCGCCTCCCGTCTTACCATCCAGCGCAGATACATGCAATATCGTTTATATGCGGAGTTTTCCTTGCCGCTGCCGATCAAAAAATTAAGGCCGTATGTGCTCCATTTGCGGGTAATTCCCGATAATACTTCGCTTAACCGATATTGAAATCCGGCGATTCTCTTTTCCAGCTTTGAGTCGGTTCCTTCCGTAGGTGAAAACCAGGGTTCCAAGTAAGAGGATCCGGTTCGTTTCGTTTCTCCATAAGCAATCCGTAATCCTTCCAAAAACAATAATATATCCGATTCTTTTTGGAATCGATATGGACCTAATTTTCCTTTCCAGACGCGAGTTCCTTCGGAAAGTAGATATGATTTCGGTTTGTCTCCCATCGGCGTAAGAAGTCGGGAAAGAAAGCCGCGAATGGAAGCGACGTTTCCGTAGGCAAATAAAGCGGAAAGGATTCCTACGAATTCCCTATCTTCGGGAGACTCGTACAGATAGCAGAGAAACAGAGGATCGCTGTCCAAAAACTCGGGCCGGGTGTAAGCCTCGTAAAGTTTTTGAAAATCTCGCCGCAACCGACTTTCGGCTACCATTGTCTTAGGAGGAAGCCTTCGCTTTCGTTGCGATATAAGACCTGGATGCAAGCTTACGTTTCAACACTCCTTCCATAAACGAGGAAGCCTCGATTACTTTATCCAGATCGATTCCCGTTTGAATTCCGGATTTATGAAAGAAATATAATAGATCTTCGGTGGCTAAATTTCCGGAAGCGCCTTTTGCGTAGGGGCATCCTCCCAATCCTCCCGACGAAGAATCGAACGAGCGAATTCCCATATCGTAAGACTTTTGAACGTTCGAAATTGCCATCCCATACGTATCGTGAAAATGTCCTGCTAATTTTTCCGCAGGAATTTCCCGCAAGATAGTCTCCAATAAAGCCTGTACTTCCATAGGGACCGCAGTTCCGATCGTCTCTCCCAGAGAGATTTCGTAAGCTCCTTGGTCCAATAATATCTTAGCAACCTCTAAGACTTTTTTAGGATCGATTTTTCCCTCGTACGGACAATCTATCACGGTGGAAACATACCCTCGTACTCGAATCCCGTCTTTATTCGCTTCTCTAAAAATTTCCGAAAAGCCTTCTATGGATTCCGCGATCGTACGATTGATGTTTCGTTTCGTAAAACTTTCGGAGGCCGCGGTAAAAACTGCGACTTCTTTATAGCCGGCTTCTTTTGCGGCCTGGTATCCTTTCAAATTCGGTGTGAGAGCGCTAAAATTCGTTTTTCTGTTCAAGTTTAAGGACGCCGAAAGTTCTTTAGCGTCGAAGAGTTGCGGAATCGCTTCCTTTTTAACGAAAGAAGTGGCCTCGATATTTCTAAGACCGGACTCTTCCAATTTATGTATGAAGGTAAGTTTATCCTGGGTGGAAACGGGTAGGGATTCGTTCTGTAGCCCGTCTCTCGGACCGACTTCCGTGATTTTGATCGGCATGACTTTAAGGGATTGGTTGTAAGAATTTTGGGCAAGCATTAAACCGGTATTCAATGGAAGCAGCGGATTCGTTTCCTAATTACGCGCTGGAAGTCGAAGGCGTATCCCTTCGTTCGCCTAAAAAAACATTTCTTTGCGATATATTCTTAAGAGTCGATGCAGGGGAATTTCTCGCGATACTGGGACGATCAGGTTCGGGCAAGTCCACTCTTCTACGCGCTTTTTTGGGTCTTCCATTTCCTTCTTCTTGGTTATTAGACGGAACCGTTCGATTCTTCGGTAAAAAGAAGTCCCAGCATCCTGCAAGAACGATTCAACCGGTTTTTCAAGATCCCGTCCTGAGCTTTAATCCGGTTTGGACGATGGAGAGGAGTCTTCTGGAACCGTTACGTCTCTTCCGTGAGGAAGACGAGTATCTATCCCTGCTGCAAAAGTGGTTACCGGTACTCGGGCTAGAAGAAAAAGATCGGAATCGATTGCCCTCGTCTTTTTCAGGAGGCGAATTGCAGAGATTTGCGCTTCTTAGAGCGCTTCTCTGTCGTCCGAAAATTCTTCTACTGGACGAGGCGACTTCCGCATTGGATCCGATTTTAAATTCCGAAGTGCTTTCGGCTTTGTCGAAATTACGGAAAGACGAAGGCATGACGATTCTTTGGGTGACGCATAACGTAAGATCCGCGTCTAAATTCTGCAGTCGGATAGGGGTTATGGATGCCGGAAGGCTAGTGGAAGAAGGACCCACACGAGAAATTGCACTCAATCCCCGGGAGAATGAAACGCGACTTTTATTCGCATCTTCCCCCGGAGAAGGTCGAAAATAGTTTAGAATTCTATATCGCGCAGATTCTTTCTATCTTTCTTGTCTTTGTAGAGAGCAAGCAGCACGTCTATGCGATAGATCGAAGAGCGTAAGCTAGTTTCAAGTAGTCGTAACGCACGGATTTGATTCTCGAGGGACATTTCGTTGAGAAGAGTCTTCTCGGCTTTTTCGAAAACTTCGTGAGTCACTTCACTCTGCTTTAAGTTGGCAGGGTTAAAGACGATCTTCTTGTTCTCGAACATGACCTCGTAATAGATCCGTTTACTTTCGGAGGCAAGGGTGATGTCTTTCACCTTTCCGCCTTCAAATTGAAACATGATATACTTGAGCAAATTGCTCTCGTATCCGTCCTCAACTTGAAAGGGGATGTCCTCCGTGACGATGGTTTGACGCTTCTCATATTCCGGCTTCAGAACTACGAGTATCTCATGCTTACGTTCCAAATCTTTTAATCGTTCGCCGATCGTGGCTTCTAACCCGCCGATGATCTTGCGAAGAGATTTGGTGTATTCGCTGGTTTCGTCCTGAAATACGTCCGACTGGCTGACCTTCTGTTTTTCTTGGGCCACCAATGGAAGTACAAATAAGAGAGTCGCCAATGCGAAAAGCCTGGTTTGGTTTTTCATCGGTTCCTCCGGCTCAAGCATGCGCTATTTCCGCCCGAATGCCAAGTCTTTTTCGATCCCGACTTATTGTTCCTTTTCCGCCTCTTCGTCCAGAGCTTTTATTTCCGCGAATCGTTTCGCTAGGTCCCGGCGTCGTTCGATGATTTTTGAAGAGAACTCGGTAAAGAACGTATCGTTTGGATACTTAAGCAATTCTTCGTATTCCTTTGCAGCCGTGACATAATCGCCGATACGACTCGCGGTCTCAGCGTAGTAAAAATGAAACTTCTTATTATAGGATCGCTTGTTGCCTTGGTCGTCGTGAAGATCCGTGTTTCGAAAGATTTTATAAGCGTAATAATCCCGACCGCCCATGAGTTCCAGACGAGCCAACCCTAATTTCGCATCGGGACTATTTTGATCGATCGTCAGAGCTCTTTGTATATATATCTTTGCCCTATTTTTCAAATCCGTTTTAATATAATGTTCCGCTAACAGTATCAAGGCTTCCGTTTGAAACTGATTTCGCTCTACTGCTTTCTTGTAAAATAAGACCGCCTGGATCGGTTCGTTTAGGAGTTCGGAAAGTACTCCCATATGAATGTAAGTTCTATAATATTGTGGGACTTCCGCGGCCGCATATTCGAAGTGCAGAACCGCTTTTTGATAATTCTTCTCTATATGATAAGCTCTGCCTAGATTATAGCGAAAGGCGAAAAAAGAAGGATCGAAACGAATTCCGGCTTCCAACATTCTTATGGCGATGCCGCGTTTTTGGGGATCGGCAGTTTGCAAGAGTTGCACCGCTTCGTCGTTGAAAATTCCGCTATTTTGAATTTGATTCCCTTCGAATGAGAAAGTCCCTTTAGAGGGAGGGGGATCTCCTTTCCAATTTCGTCCTGCGGCTAAAATAAAATCCTGATCCGTGCGCAGTAAACTACCGTCTTGGTAGAATTCCGGATCTAATAAATCGTTTTCTCCCCAGAGAATTCCCGTATATTCTTTTCCCCCGATTTTGAATTGTCCCCAAAGATCCGACTGAGGGAGGAGAAATGAGAGGACGATTGCTCCGAGTAAGGAGAAATTTATGCCTTGTAAAATCGCTTTTCTGACCCAAATTGTCCCCATTGGCTGGCACACAAACAATCTCTCCCGTTCTGGTATGTTCGGGATTCTCCTATAGTATCGGACGAAAGTCCATTTTGAAGAACGTATCCTTCTCGGTTTTTCCGGGCGAAGCCCTCCTTGTGCGAGGAAGAAACGGAGCCGGAAAAACTACGCTATTACGTTCGGTTCTTCATCATGGAAAATTCGGTTCGAATTTCCGATTCGAACCGGCGATTCGTCCTAGGATTTCCTATCTAGGTCATGAGTTGGGGTTATATACAACGCTGAGTTTGGAAGAAAATTTGGAATATTTTAGCGGAATCTCCGGGACGTTTCGGGATTCTTCCGAGATCGAAACCTGGTTGAAGGAATTCCGTTTGTGGAATCGGAGAAAGGATCCGATTTCTTCTTATTCAAGAGGAATGAAGCAGAAAGCCGCGTTAGTCCGAACATTGGCTCCGATTTCCGATTTGTATTTGTTGGACGAACCTCTGACTGCCCTTGATGGAGAGGGCGCGGTCGCCGCAAAGACGCTTTTAGAATCCGTTTGCAAAGAATCGGCGATGCTAGTGGTGACTCACGATCCATTGTTTCTTTTACGAGTTCCTACCAGAATTTTGGAATTGGGAGAGTCTAGCAAATGAAAGCCTTCTTTGCTTTGGCTAAGAAGGAACTCCGTCTGATGGGGAGAGCCAGTAACGGAATTCTTTCCTTAGTCGTACTCGTTTCCGCGATCGTTTTTCTATTTCACTTCGCATTGGAACGAAACGGGAAAATGGATCGGATCACTTTGATCGGTCTAAAGTGGGCAGTGTTATTCGTAGCGTCCTTCGTACTCGTAGGACAGTTCACTTGGGAAGAACGGGAAGGAGGCGGAGGAACTGCAAGTCGTCTTTTTTTATCCCCCTGGATTCTTTTTCTTTCCAAATCTTTTTTGGTTTTTATCGCGCTCTCTAGCACGGGAATTTACCTATTAGGATTGTTCGCCCTTTTCTTTTCGGCGTTTCCTTTAGAAGTTGCGGAATTCGGAAACCAATTGATATTTTTTTTGCCGGGAATTCTCTCCCTCTCTTTTTTAGGAGTCGGACTCTCGCATATCAGTCTTTCATCGCGATTAAAGGAAATTCTATTACCTTTATTACTCGTGCCGTTTTCGATTCCGATTTTTTTGTACGGCATGGAAGCGGAACGAAAACTCGCTAGTCAACCGCTTTCGACGTTAATGGGGTCGCTCGGATTGCTTTTCGCTTTTTCCGTATTTTACGCTTCCATGGGGGCGTTGCTCGTAGAAATGACTTCGGACGACGAGTAATTCTACTTGATCCTAGAAAACCACCGAAACAAGCTTCATAGAGTATGACTGTTCGTCTCTCGAATGCGATCTGGGATTGGATTCTGACCCTCGTTTTTTTTGCGTTCTTTCCGTTTTCCGTACTTTTGGGTCTATATTACCCTTCGGTGATTTTGGATCAGGGGGTTTCTCATCGGATTTTTTATTTCCATGTTCCCGTCGCTTGGGTTGCACTTTATGGCCCGGTCATTTCCGCCTTTTGTGCAATCATGTATTTATGGAAAAAAGAGCAAATCTGGGACACTCTTTCGCTTTCCGCGAATAAGATCTCTTTGTTATTCGCCGTCGGGGTTCTTTTTTCAGGACCGATCTGGGCATATAGCGCTTGGGGAACTCCCTGGGACTTTACGGACGCTCGGTTGCAATCCTTCTTTGTTCTAGTCTTAAGCTTAGTCGCGTATTTCCTCTTGAGAGGACTCGTCTTGGATTCTTCAAAAAAATATGTTTTTTCCTCGTTTCTGAGTTTAATCTGTACTGCGAACGCTATTATGACCTGGGGCGCAATCCGCTGGGTGGAAAATCCCGGCAATCACCCGGAATCCGTTCTCGGCAAAGGGGGGATGGACCCGGATATGAGGGCGGCATTTTGGTCGGGAGTTCTCGGATATCACCTTCTTTTTCTCGTATTGTATCGACTTGTTTATAGACTGGATAAATCTTTTGCAATCAGAGAGGAGCTCCCTCTCGATGAGGAATAGCGCCTCGGATGCTATTTGTGGGGATTGAATCGAACTCAAATGATCGGTTAATTCCGTTTTGGAGAATAAGCAATTTCTAAACTATGTCAACGGCAACAAATACAGAAACCATGCTGAAATATTCCGAGTACGCCGTTCTTGCGGTCGATGACTCGGACATTAATTTGAAACTTCTCGTTCATACTCTGAAGCCACTCGGATTTCAAGTATTCACAGCCATTAATACCGAAGAAGCTCGGGCGATTTTAGCCACGAATCATGTCGATATCTTGCTTTTGGACGTAAGTATGCCCGGCCAAGACGGATTTTCCTTTTGCAAAGAATTACGGGAAATCGATCGATTTAAACTCTTACCGATCCTGTTTATCACGGCTTATAATCGCGAATTAGGTTTTGACGAAGCGATAACCCACGGAGGAGACGACTTCCTCCATAAACCGTTTCAACCCAAGGAGCTCGTCGCAAAAATTCGGGCATTCATCCGAATTAAGAACCTTCAAGATGAGCTCATGCAGCAAAAAAAGAAATATGAAAAGGAACTCGTAATGGCTAGGCGGGTTCAACAGGAATTAGTTCCCGAGAAGTCGTTGGTATGGAACGGTATCCGAGTTAATTCCATTTTTCATCCTCTGATGCAAATCGGCGGAGATTTTATAGATGCATGGGTGGAAGATGAAAAGCTTCATTTGTTCATCGCTGATTGTTCCGGACACGGCCCTTCTGCTGCATTGCTCTCGGCTATGGTAAAGATGCAGGTCTCCAATTTGGGAAAAATACACAGTCTCGAAGATAAGGTTGCGAATTTAAGAGCGCAATTGGAAAAGATTTTACCCGAAGATTTTTCAATCACCTTCTTTTACGGAATTCTAAATAAGGATCGAGTATTCGAATATGCTAACGGAGGACATCCGCCTCCATTACTTTATAAGAAACACCAAGTGGAAGAATTGCCCGGTATGGGGCCGTTGATCATTCCGATCGATCTCGGTACTGACGACGAATTTAGAAAGATCACGTTCGAACCCGGGTTTTCGTTATTGTTATATACGGATGGCGCGACTGAAATTACCGACAAAGATTATAATATTCTAGGAGAAGAGAATCTGAGAAAGATTTTTCAAGAAGCGGTAGAGTCCGGTCAAGATATCCTAACCCTCTGTTTGGATAAGATTCTCGCTCATTCGAATAATTTCACGCACGACGACGATATTGCGCTGATGGTGCTGCAAGGATGACGAAATTTCCTAAGCCTAGTTATACGGGCAAAGTAAGGGACGTATTCGATCTGGGAAACGAACTCATATTGCTTTCCACTGACAGAGTTTCCGCATTCGATGTGGTATTTCGGCAGACGGTTCCTGATAAAGGAAAAGTCTTAAATAGAATTTCCGCCGAATGGTTTCGTTTTTTTAAGGATGTCCCTAATCATATCATAACGACTGACGTTTCCCGATTCCCGGCGCCGTTTCAAGATTTCCCGGAGGAACTGGAAGGACGATCGGTTCTTGTAAAGAAATGTAGGCGAATCGATTTCGAATGCGTTGTTCGAGGCTATCTTTCAGGTTCCGGGTGGAAGGAATACAAGCAAGACGGAACTCTCGCCTTCAAGAAACTGTCTCCCGGTTTAGTGGAGTCGGATAAACTTTCCGAACCCGCCTTTACTCCTGCGATTAAAAACGACAGAGGGCATGACGAGAACATTTCGGAAAAAAGGATGGAGGACGAGATCGGAACGGAGCTCTTCAGAATTCTTAAGGAAAAATCGATTTCCATTTATAGCCGTGCCGCTGAACTGGTAGGTAAGGCGGGGATTCTGCTCTGCGATACTAAATTTGAATTCGGGATTCTGGATGGGGAAGTCATCCTAATCGATGAAATTCTAACTCCGGATTCGTCACGGTATTGGTCGGTCGAAACCTATAAGAAAGGGACGACGCCTGCAAGTATGGACAAGCAGATCCTCCGAAATTATTTGGAAAAGTCCGGTTGGAACAAACAGCCGCCTCCGCCTGATTTGCCGGAAAGTTTGATCTTAGAACTTGCCGAAGCTTATAAGGAATTACAGGACCGGTTACTGCAATGTTTATCGCGAGAATTAACGTAACTTTAAAAGAATCCGTTCTGGACCCGCAAGGTAGTACGGTAAAGACGACTCTTCGGGAGCTAGGAGAAAATTCGGTACAAGACGTTCGCGTCGGGAAATACATCGAAGTTAAACTAGATTCTCCCGACATCGAAACCGCCAAGAAGACGGTAGAAAGACTTTGCGAGAAATTGTTAGTCAATCACGTCATCGAAACCTACCGTTCCGAGATTATTCCCGTATGAAGGCTGCGGTCATAACCTTTCCCGGTTCGAACTGCGATAATGATATCGTTACCGTCCTTAAAACTTTCTATTCAGCGCAGGTGGATAAAATTTGGCATAAGGATCAATTTTCGGAGAAGTACGAAATCGTAATTCTACCCGGTGGGTTTTCATACGGCGATTATCTTCGCTCCGGTGCAATGGCTCCTTTCTCTCCGGTTATGCAATCCGTAAAGGAGCATATCTCGCGCGGAGGAAAACTATTCGGAATTTGTAATGGGTTTCAAATTTTAGCGGAAGCGGGATATTTGCCTGGAGCCTTGATCCGCAATCGAAATCTAAAATATGTTTGTAAGACCGTCGGCCTGAAAAAGGCTTCCGCCGCGAATAAGATCACCGGTAAACTTCCCGAAGATAAGGTCTTAAGAGTTCCGATCGCTCACGGTGACGGTTGTTATTTTGCGCCGGAAGAAGTACGCAAACAATTGAAGGAAGAAGGCCGGATTCTTTTCCTTTACGCGGGTGAAAATCCGAACGGTAGTCTAGACGATATTGCGGGGATTTGTTCGCCGGACTTTAAAATCGCCGGAATGATGCCGCACCCGGAACGAGCCATGAACGAGGTAACCGGAGAAATGGACGGTAAGGTCGTACTGGATTTAATTTTGAATTCGTAAATCATCATTAACATATTCGATGGCGTTTAGCCTCGGCGAAATGATTCGATCAATCGGATGATTTCGGTATGATTTCTTCCCAAATGCCGATACCGTCTTTTACGGTTTCTTTTTTGTTCTTTGTTTTTATCCAACCGTCTGCGGTGAAAATCGTTTTACGAAATCTACCTGTTCCCCAGGTTGTCGGGCGCTCGAAGCTGGCTTCTACCGCAGGTTCTAGTTCGATCTTGAACGATGAATCCGCATTAGTAAGAATTTTCTTCTTGCCGATCGCTGCGATATGAATTTGTCCGAGAGACTCCAGGATTCCGTCTCGCCAAAGAAATACGGCGCCATCCTGGGAGATATAAAAATGAATTCTTTTTTTCCCGCCGATTCGCGCGTAGATTCTACTTTCCAACGGGAATGCGAATCCTGAATAGCCTTTCGATACTGAGTAAGCGAGAGTTTCTTCCTCCATCGATACTGACAAATCGTTCCAGGCCAATTGACCTTGAACGGCAAGGTCCGGCGAGTGAGTCGTAAAAAACCAATCTTTACCGGAAGGCTCTATGCTTGAAAAAGGTAGGGATTTGGATTTGTCTCCAGTTTGAACAAGCGCATCCAACTGAAAATTCAAATCCTTTTCCCAGACGGCGGAATGTGTGTAACCTTGTCGGATCGTATCGTCTAACCGAAAATTAAATCGATGATTATTCCTGGTAAAACTCCAGTATCCGTCTCTAAACGTTCCTTGCTTCAAGAACGAATTGCTTCCTGTTCCTTGAATTTGGGTTTCCCGAACGGATCCGTTCTTTCGATTCCATAGGAATAAGCTGGCGCCCGAACGAAAAACGGTTTTATAAATGCGAAGTTCAAGGAAGACGGTTTCATCCAAAATATCGACTAAAATTGAATCGACGGATCTCAGCTTGGACAGGAGTCCCGCTTTATATTCCCTAGAGTTATCGATTGGAATGGAACCTGAAAACGTCCCAAATAACGGTTCGAGGGTGGAGGGATGAAGAAGAGATCCGACTGGTTCTTTCATGAAAGGCTTTTTCGACTTTTCCTTGTTAGTTTAGATTTTGATAAACAAACCTGACATTCTATATCGAATGGATTAGTTCATTACCGATTTTAGACGCACTGAAAAGAAACGATTCCACTCTCACAAATCCATACAACGAAAAAACCGGGGAAATTTTCCTTCCTTTCGCCCTTTTCTCGACTCGTTCGAAAAGGAAATATGCTTGTATGCTTGCTTCTATGGGTTTCTACTAGCGCTGGAATTCCCCATGCTTGCAGAATACGAGTCTCATCAAATTCTCTCATTAGGGGAAGGTTACTATTCGCCTCATTATCAGCCCATCCTGGATGTCGGGAACCGCAATATCGTAGGGTACGAAGTTCTTGGGCGGGTGCTTTCTCCTGAAACACAAGAATACCATTCGCTCGGATATCATTTTCATAACCCGGATACGGATGCCGTTAGACTTGTTCATATCGATCGGATCATCAGAGAAAAGGCAATAAAACATCTAAAAGACACCGGTCTTAAGACGAAAATGTTCTTAAATATGATGCCGAACTTTCTTTCTATGGTATATAGCGGAGAAGTGTTGGATATCAAACGACTTCATATTTTACATTTGATCGACAAATATGATATTAATCCGACAGATATGGTTCTTGAAATCACCGAGGACAAATTCGAAGGAAATATCGAAAAGCTTTTATATATCGTAAGTGTGTTTCGCGAGAGAGGCATCAAGATCGCAGTCGACGATTTAGGCGTCGGTTTTTCCAACCTGGAACGTATCGGTTATATCCACCCCGATATCATGAAAGTTGATATTAAGATCATGAGAGAAAGTCTGAATCGTCGGTCTTTCAAGAATGTGCTGGCGGCTATTTCCGAGATGTCGCAGCGCCTAGGGTCGCAACTTTTATTCGAGGGAGTGGAGACGGAGGAAGAATTGTATCTGGCTCTTTCTATGGGAGCGAATCTATTACAAGGGTTCTATTTTTCCAAACCCACACTGGATTTCCAAGATAAGAAGAGATTTAATAAAACTCTAAAGAACTCGCTGGAGAAGTTTTCCGGACTTAGGTTCTTGGAGATCGTCGAAAACCTGAAGAAGCAAACATTATTCTCGGAAGTATTTTTAGAAATCTTTAAGGACATGGAAACCGGAAGTTCAGACGGCTTAACAAAAGGGTTGGAAGAACATTTATCCTCGCTCCCTAAAGAAGTCAGTTCCGTACTCGTTTGCGACTTACAAGGTTATCAAGTTACGCCTACGTTTCAGCGAGATTCTTTCGAAGAGCCTTGGATTAAACTTTTAACCGAGATCGGAAACAATTATGCGTGGAAGCCTTTCTTCATTCACCATAAAGCGGAATCGTTTCATTCCAATCGATTATGGGGCTTTACTGAGCCCATTCATGATATAGATACGAAACGGCAATATGTCTTATTTACCCTTAATCTTGGATCGAACTACGTTTTGGTGCTGCGATTGAATTGGGAGCTATTCTAAAACCTTCCGTTTCTAGGCCGCAGCGCCTTTTCCGATCCTTCTTTCCTATTGATCTCCGCCCATGAAATAAAAACATAGTCCCAAGCAGGAGTCTTAAGTGGCGGAAAACCTACGAATCGTTGGTCTGCGGGCGGGAATCGAGACCGAATCCGGAGAAATTCAGGAAATCTTGAAAGGAGTCGACTTAGTAATAAACGACGGCGAAGTCCATGCCATTATGGGTCCGAACGGCTCCGGTAAAAGTACCTTATCGAACGTTATTATGGGTCACCCGAAATATAAGATTTTATCCGGGGATATCCTTTTTAGAGGCGCGTCGATTCTCGCATCTTCCACGGACGAACGTGCGCGTGCCGGCATCTTTCTTTGCTTTCAATATCCGACTAGTATCCCGGGAGTTACGATCGGAAATTTTCTTAGGACAATTTTGAAATCCGTCAGAGGAAAAGACCTCCCTGTAAAAGAATTCCGTAAAGAATTGAAGGAAGCGATGACTTCTCTCGACGTTCCCGATTCATGGGTTGCGCGCTATGTTAACGACGGATTTTCCGGCGGCGAGAAAAAGAGGAATGAAATTCTTCAAATGGCTCTCTTGAAGCCTAAGCTTGCGATCTTGGACGAGACCGATTCGGGATTGGATATCGACGCTCTACGGATTATCAGCGAAGGCATTACAAAAAGTAAATCTTCCGATCGATCCATCCTACTCATAACTCACTATCAAAGAATGCTTAATTACGTCACACCGGACTTTGTACACGTCTTCGCTCAGGGAAGAATCTTAAAAACCGGAACGCGAGAACTTGCGCTCGAGCTAGAAGAGAAAGGATATGATTGGATTCTCTCCGGAACAAATTGAAAGAATGCATCTAAAAGAATCCTTTTCGGAATATTTCTCCTCGTTAAAGGAGCCTCAGGCTTTAAAAGAATTCCGCGCAAAGGCGAATTCTCTCTTAGAGCTTGCACCGTTTCCTAGTCCTCATCTCGAGTCCTGGAGAAAATTAAGTCTCTCCACGTTCAAGCTGGATGATTTTACCGATCCATGCCCGCCGTCCTCTATAGAGTTTGCACTTCATGAATCTGCGGAAGCGATGCGACTATCGGAGTTGGAACCAGAAAATTTAAAAATCGTTCTTCAGACGCTGGAATCTTTCCTTTCCGTTTACAAGAATGAATGGATTTCCTTATTTGCGGCATCTCGGTTTACGCATGCATATTATATAAAACTAAAGAATCTTCCGTCAGACGCTCGGATTCCGGAAGTTTCCATCAGTTGCCGAAACGGGAATTTCATTTTACCGCTATTGATAATCGAAGTTCCGCTCGGAGTGAAATCCGGATTTCTCGAACGATGGAAATCCGAATCGAATCAAAGTTTCCTTTTTATGAACGGTATCAGCTTGCTTACGGTCGGAGCCGGAGCCGATTTCCGTTACTCCAGTATAGAAAATTTGGGCGATTCTACTTTTCGTTTTCGAACAACTCATTCTTATCAGGGAAAAGATACCAAATTTCATGCTTCGATCGCGACCTGGGGCGGGTATCGAGGAAAAGCCTTCTATGATTCGGAAGTCGCGGGCAAAGGCGCATGGACTAGATACGCCGGTTTAGCTCCGTTACGTAACCGAGAATTTCACGATACCGAGATTCGAATCTTGCATGAAGAAAGTCATGCGCATAGTTCCATTCTTTATAGAACGGCGATCAAAGGTAAGGCTCATAACGTTTTTACCGGAAATTTGAGAATTCCCGCAAATTGTAAGGATGTAGGCGCCGTTCAGATCAATAATAATCTTCTTTTAGACCGATCGGCAAGAGCCGAATCGATCCCAAAATTGGAAGTATTTGCCGACAGCGTAAAATGCGAGCATGGTGCAACGGTCGGCGAAATCGACGAGGAGCAATTGTTTTATCTGGCTTCTCGGGGCATTTCTAAAGAGGAAGCGCGCAAAATGATCGTGGAAGGATTTCTCGCCGAAGTAATCCGAGAGTTCCCATCCGAGTCGATTCGAGAGGAATTGGCCGACGTAATTAATTCGCGCATGTTGGGAGATTCCTAATGGGGACGTATCGAAAGCTGGTTAAAGTTTCCGAGTTGCAGGAAGGGAAGGTTAGAGTCGTTGAGACGAAATATAGCCGGATCGGTCTAACAATTATAGGCGGCGAGATCTGCGCGTTCGAGGATGTCTGCACACACGATGGGGAAGCCATATCCCACGGCGAACTTAAAGGCGACGTAATTACATGCCCTCGACATTTCGCGAAGTTTAATGTACGAGACGGGAGAGCGCTTTGCATGCCGGCAGTGGAAGACCTTCCGATATTTCGAACGAGAATCGTAGATGACGAAGTGGAAGTGGAATTGGAGGATTGACCTATGGAATCCGAAATAAAAGGAGAGCTGGCAATTTGAGTTTCGATGTTCAAAAAATTCGCGCTGATTTTCCGATTCTTTCGACTGAGATGAACGGAAAGCCGCTGGTATTTTTAGATAGCGCGGCGAGTTCACAAAAGCCGTATTCAGTCATTAATGCGGAACGAAAATATTACGAATCGGAAAACGCGAATATTCACCGCGGCGTATATGCTCTTTCCCAAAAGGCGACCGAGAAATACGAGTTCGCAAGAATTAAAGTTGCCCGGTTTATCGGCGCACCTTGCGCTAAGGTAATTATTTTTACCAGAAATACGACAGAGTCCATCAACCTGGTCGCCCAATCTTGGGGACGAACGAATATCCATGAGGGAGACGAAATCGTATTAACCGAACTCGAACATCATTCGAATTTAGTTCCTTGGCAGATGCTTGCGCAGGAAAAACAAGCAGTCTTAAAATTTATCCCGCTCAATTACGATGCCACGTTGGATTTGAATAATCTTGAGCAAATCATTACCGAACGCACGAAGCTCGTTGCCGTGGCTCAAATGTCCAATGTCACCGGGACCCTCCACGATTTAGATACCATCGTAAAGAGAGCCAGAGAAGTTGGAGCAAAGGTTTTGGTGGACGGAGCGCAAGGAGTCTGTCATCTACCCGAGCGAGTTCAAAAGCAGGATTTCGATTTTTATGCATTTTCTGCACATAAAATGCTAGGGCCTACCGGAGTAGGGGTTCTTTATGCCAAGGAAGAAATTTTAGAAGCGATGCCTCCTTGGATGGGAGGCGGCGATATGATAGCGAAGGTTTGGAAAGAAAAATCCACTTATGCGGACCTTCCGGCTCGTTTAGAAGCGGGCACGCCGAATATCGCCGGAGTGATCGGGTTTGGAGCGGCGATCGAGTATTTAGAATCCGTCGGAATGAATGAGATTCGAAACCACGAGCTGGAGCTCCTCGCTTACGCGCTGGAAAGAATGGAAGATTTCGGCGGTCTGGAATTATACGGTCCCAGGGATCTAACGAAACGCGGCGGGGTGATTTCTTTCAATTTTCCAGGGGTCCATCCGCATGATGTGGGTTCCATTCTTGATGAAGAAGGAATTGCCATCCGTGTAGGACATCATTGCGCTCAACCGTTTATGGATTTTATGAAAATTTCCGGAACTTGCCGAGCTTCCCTCTATCTTTACAACACAAAAGAGGACGTAGATAGTCTTCTCGACGGTCTAAAGAAGGTGAAGGAGATTTTCGGCCGTGTCCTTAAGCGATGATCTTTATAAAGAAGTTCTCCTAGATCATTATCATAATCCGCGTCATTACGGAGTACTCCTAAATGCGGATCTCCATCAAGAAGGTGTCAATCCTCTTTGCGGGGACGAAGTGGAGCTTTTCCTAAAATTAGAGGACGATAGAATTGCGGACATCCGATTTCAAGGGAAAGGATGCTCGATATCGCAAGCTTCTTCTTCGATGCTGACTGAATGTCTATACGGAAAAACTTTGTCCGAAGCCAGAAAATTGTTGGGCGATTTTAAGGGAATGTTGTTGGAAGATGGAAAGCCGAATTTTCCGGAAGAATTCGAAGACCTTGAGTCTTTGGAAGCCGTCAAGAAAATACCCGCAAGAATCAAATGCGCCGTCCTTGCTTGGAATACGCTTGAAAAAGCGTTGGAAAAAGCCCCGAAAGCAATATAATCCTAGTAGGACGAACCGAGAGATAAAATGCCTTTATTAGAAGAACCTAAAACAGATATCGAAAAGAAGATATACGAAGAAATCAGCAGGGTGGAAGATCCTGAAATAGGCATCTCCGTCGCGGAACTAGGTTTGATTTATCGAATTCAAGTCGAAGAAGGTAAGGCAAAAATCGAGATGACTTACACTTCGATGGCTTGTCCTGCCGGCCCGCAAATGAAGAAGGAAATACAGGATAATGCTCTTCGCGTTGACGGTGTTAACGAGGCCGAAGTGGAAGTCGTTTGGACTCCTAAATGGGATCCGAGAGTCATGGCCTCCGAAGAGGCTAAGATGGATCTAGGCATATTCGATTACTAAAAAAGTCCGACTATTCTTTAGAGACGATCGATGTGGCTATTAGGAGAGTCGTCAAAATCCAGACGCCGGAAAAAGAATAAAATTTCCAATTAAAGTCATAGTCCGCATCGTTGATAAAGCTTACAAAGAAAACGTCGGGCATCAAAATCCCCAGACCCAATAATACTCCGACAAAGATTTGAAGTATAAATAGAAATTTATACAGCCAGTCGCTTCTCCAGAATCCGCCGAAGAAAAAAATGAGAACCGAAGGGAGAATAAAAAAGATATTCGTTGCGACCCGGATATTCTCCCGCTCTTCGGCGCCTAAATTAATCGTATAGCTTACCCAACTGGAAAGGCTCAAGATTAACTGAGCGAACGCCGATAGAAAAATCGTTTTTTCTTTTCCGGTTTTTTCCGAGAAGAATTCCCTAAATTGTCCGTATAAACTTAAAAGGAAGCGCTGCCATCCTTGTAGAATGATCGGCAAAGCCGGTATAGCTAGCTTAAGGTCTCTGAATAAAGTTACCAACATTAAGTTTTCAATCCACAAGCACGGTCAATTCCACTTCTACAGGAGCGCCTAATGGTAAGGAAATGCAACCGACTGCAAAGCGAGCATGACGACCCGCCTCCCCGAATATTTCGAGAAGAAGATTCGAAGCATAATTTGCGACTAGATGCTGCTCCGTAAAATCGGAAGCGGACGCGACAAAAACTCCGACCTTCACGATCGACTTGATTTTGTCCAAGCCCCCGATTACTGTAGCTATTGCAGCCAAGCCGTTTAATGTTGCTTGTTCAGTGGCTTCCTTTACGTCGCTGACTAACAGGTCAAAACCCAGCGCTCCCGTGGAAATTAGGCTTCCTTCACGCATAGGCAGCTGTCCGGAAGTGAATACAAATTGGCCTGCGCGAGTCGCCGGGATATAGGCTGCTATGGCTTTTGGCGCCGGCGGTAATTCGCGACCTAAGGATTGGATCCTTTCAAGAACACTCATTGAAATATTTCCTCTAAATGACTGTTCCCTACTATTAATAGGGTCTGTCGGCTTTTTTCAAGCAGTTTAGAATGATAAGATTCGGAGAGCTCCGACTGAAAACAAGAGGATTTTCCTTTACCGCAGAACTTGTCGCGAGATCCTAAGGACAAATAGAGAGGAATGGATTCTATCTTAGACCTTGAACCCCACCCGAAATATCCCGACGCGTATCTAGTTTGTCGTCGGACGGGAGTGCATTTTTATAAACTCGCGAAAGAACGCGAGTACGAAGATTCATACTTTCAGGAAGAATACAAAAATCAGTATAATAGAACTTATTACGAGGATGAGCCTCAAGTTCGGAATTTGGCAAGACGTAGATTGTCCGCTTTAAGGATGTTTCAAGATCCAGATCGAAAATCCCTTTTCGAGATCGGTTGTGCGACCGGCTTTTTTTTAGATGAGGCCAGAAAGGCTGGCTACCAAGTAAAAGGTCTGGAGCTTTCCCGCACCGAAGCTGACTTTGCAAAAGGCCGATTGGGATTGGATGTGAAGTCCGGGTCCTTTTTAGAGGATGAGTTCCTACCTAATGAGAAATTCGACACGGTTTGCGCCTTTTTTGTGATCGAACATTTTCGAGACGCCGAGAAGGTGTTTGGTCGGATTTCCGATTTGGTAAAACCGGGTGGGGTTCTGTTTTTAGGACTTCCTTCGCTATTCGGACCGTCCTATAGTACTAATCCAACCGATTGGTTTCAGAACCACCCGAGCGACCATTTTTGGGATTATTCCCCTAATTCTCTGAAAAAAATGTTGAAATTGTACGGTTGGCGCACGGTATATAAGAAACCTATGTCCTACCACCCGAATAGAGATCGGGGCTGGAAGGGAAAATATCTAACTCATCCCCTATTCGTCCGCTATGCGAATCTCGCATGCTATGCGGACACATTTCACTTAATCGCGATTAAAAATATATGAAATTCGAAGAATTAAACCTCGAACCAAGTCTGCAAAAATCTATCGAAAAAGCAGGTTTCGTCGAGCTTACACCGATCCAGGAGAAGGCCATCCCCCATGGAATAGAGGGGAAGGACATCACCGGATTAGCTCAGACCGGCACAGGAAAGACAGTAGCTTTTCTTGTTCCGATCATCCACAATATCCTGACCAAGGGAATCAAAGGCGTCAGCACGCTTATACTAGCTCCTACAAGAGAGCTTGTGATCCAGATATCCGAGGAAGCGGAGAAGCTCCTAAAGTACACCGACTACCGTGTCGTTCCTATTATTGGAGGTACCGATTACAAATCGCAAAATCGCGATTTGGAGGCTCTAAACGGAATCATCGTCGCCACACCAGGGCGTCTGATCGATTTAGCTAGAGGCGGCACGGCGGATTTAGACAAAGTAGAGTTTTTCGTCCTAGACGAAGCTGATCGAATGCTCGATATGGGTTTCATCAACGATATTCGTTGGTTACTCCATAAGTGCAAGAATCGTAAACAGACTCTCTTGTTTTCCGCTACGTTATCGGTCGAAGTGATGAGATTAGCGTATCGCTTTATGAATGATCCGGTAGAGATCCAGATTAATCCCGATAAGCTGATCACCGAAAGAATCGATCAGAAACTCGTTCATTTGGGAAGGGAAGAAAAACTTCCTTATATGGTGAACGCTATCTTGGACGCGGAAGTCGACGGTCAGGGAATTATATTCACTAATTTTAAAGCGAATATTCCTCGAATCGTCCAGACTCTCCGTAGATACGGAATACCCGTAACCGGAATTTCCTCGGATTTAGATCAGAAAAAAAGACTTCGCTTAATGCGCGATTTCAAGTCAGGCCGATTCAAATTTATGGTAGCGACCGACGTCGCCAGCCGTGGAATCGACGTCGAGAATATCGGGGTCGTATTTAACTATGATCTTCCGCAAGATACGGAAAACTATGTTCACCGAATCGGACGTACTGCAAGAGCAGGCCGACTCGGCAAATCCATCAGCTTTTGTTCGGAGACCGATTATAACGAACTCGAGAAAATAGAACGTTACTTGAAGCAAAAGATCGAAGTTACGCCCGTCGATGAGGAACTATTAGATTTCCCTAAAGGGGTTTTCGAACCGTTTCTTGCGGGAGACGCATACGATCAAGGGCCCAAAGGGAAAGACCAGCGTCACGAGAGAAACGGAAACGGCAAACGTCCTCAAGGACGCGACGGAGGCTTCCGCAAAAAAGAGGAACGTCCCGTCTCTTCGAACGGAAATCGGCATGCTGCCGATAGGGATCGGGGACCTAGAGAAAATCGAGATAGAAATCGGGATTCGCGTGGACCGAAGCCTTTCGATAAGAAACGACCCGAAGCCGTTATCAAAGAAGCGGAACAATTTCTGCAAAAAGCGGACACCGTTATGGGTGCCATCGTAGAATCTAGGGATAAGCATCCTAAGCGCAAAAAGAAAAATAAAAATCGCCAAAAGGAGAATGGGTTCGTACAGAATTCCCTACCGCCGCAAACTAGAAACGATATTTACGATAAGAAGAAACGGAATTTGTTCGATATTAACGAGTCTTCAACAAATCAATCCAAGCAGAAGGAATCCATTTGGAAAAAAATCACATCCTTCTTCGGGGACTGATTCTATTCTTTTTCTTCGGAATTGCTCCGCTTTCCGCCCAAGTTCGCATAACCACGATCGGAAAAAATCGCTATGTGCACTTGGAGGAAATTCGTAAACGAATTCCAAGTATCCAAACAAAATTTGAACCGGCGATTCTCGTCGGTTCAATCTCTCATCCCTCCGGTGAAATTCGATTTCGAATCGGTTCGTCTTTCTATGCAATCAACGGAAGTTTAGAAAAAACAAGTCTTCCCGTATTATATCAGGATCGGGATTTTCTTTTACCTCCGGAAGTTGTGGAAGCCATTTTTGTCCGTCTCTTACCGGATGATGTTAAATACGAATTTCATGAAACCGAATTGGTATTCGAGATTCTCCCTAAGGCGGAGCTTCTTCGACTATCTTCAATTATCATAGACGCCGGTCATGGCGGGAAGGACCCGGGTACTTCTTCCAATAAAGGGTTACAGGAAAAATCCGTCTCCCTTCAAGTGGCTAAAATATTAAAGAAATTTCTAAATAAAGTTTACCCGGAAGTGCGAGTCGTTTTGACGAGAGGAGAAGATGCTTTCGTCGAGTTAGAACGTAGATCCGAAATTGCGAATAAAGAAATTCAAAAAGGCGGATCGGTTGTATTCGTCAGTTTGCATTGTAACGCTTCGATATCCGAGGATGTAAACGGTTTCGAAGTATATTATCTTTCGCAGACGCCTTCCACCGAATCGGCTAGAGAGACTTCGATTTTGGAAAACCGCATAGTCGGAAAAAAAGGATCGTTAGGGACCAAAAAAATACAGGCGGGAATGCTGTCTTCCTTGGTCCAACGCAGAAGTCGTTCTCTCGCACATAATGTCGAATCGGAGATGAAAAAAAAGCTTGGTCCTAAGATATTGTCCCGAGGGGTCAAAAAGGCCGATTTCTCAGTTTTGCGCGGAAGCTTAATGCCGGCAATTCTTGTAGAGATGGGTTATTTGACTAACGGGAAAGAATCCGAACTTCTGGCGAGTCAGGCCCAACAAGTTCGGGTGGCAAAAAGCATCCTGGAAGGAATACGAGCCTATGAACTGGCAAAAGATTAAAGATGTTTTCGGACAAATCCACGCAAGATGGGAGAAGTTCTACGCTTGGATTTTCAGCTTATCTACGTTGCCTGCAAATTCGTCCGAGACGAAACGACTATTATTTCTAACTTATTCTTGGATATTATTCCTGCTTTTCCTGACAGGTTTCATTCTCGCAGGAAAAAACCCGCTAAAAATGCTTGTTCCGTTTACGTTATACGATTTGCCCAATTTTGATCCTCGCAAATCGGTGATCGTTTACGGTTCGGATGGTGAAGGTGAAATCTTTACGATTCATCGGAAAGTACTCATAGATGGGAAAGATTTTCGACATGATGTTATTACTCTTGTGGGCGAAGTCGGGGAAGCAAGCTTCTTCGATCCATCAGTCCCGAATGACGCGGTCCACTTTCGAAACCTAAAAAAATTGCCGAATCTTCAAGACTCGGTGATTTCAATTTGGAAAAGAGGGGATTTGCTGATTTTGGATATGCGGAAATCAACTTTAGAAGAACTTCTTTCGGAAATGAAGTTCAGAATCGATTATACATATGCTAGTCAAATGACCGAAGAGGAAAAATCGCGGGAAATTACTCGCAGAAAACTCGCTCTCTTATCATCTTCATTTTTAGCAGCAGAACGGACGCTATTCGAGAATTATCCTGAATTAAATCGTATCGAGTACAGGTTGGGTGGGGAACGGGAAGAAATTCCCGGATTGACCTACTCACTTACTGAATCTCACCTTAGAAAGAACAGTCTCCCAAAATAAGATTAGCCAAGTGGCGACCAAAGATGGTCGCTTCTCGCGGGAGCTCCTACATAAATTCTGCCTGTAAAAAGCTTGTAAAATAATGAGATTGCGATATGGGGGACGGTACTCCACCCGACCGGCCCCCACCCAGAAGGGCTGTACCGGCGGGGAATCCACAAAAAAACGACGTATTTCTCCCCGGACCTTTTCTCCTCCCTTCGATTGACCGATACTAAAAATACCCATGCTGCGAATTCAAATCTCATTCGGCGCAACGATAAAAAGGATCTCCCCAGTTCTGATATTGTGGGCCTTTACCACGGCTTCGCCCTCGCCTGATTTGCAAATTGCACCCGAAGTAGGAAATATTACCGACTTTCGCACGGATCGCTTGGCTTTTCATTATATACAGTTAGTGGACAGGGACGGAAAGGCTCTTTTGGATCGGAATGCCGCTAAGGACAACTCCGAATCAACTCTAATGATTATCGAACAGGGACAGTTGACTCTGTTGAAGGACGGGTTTGACGATCCTGCACAAGTTCGCGAAAAGGAACGTGAATATCTTGAAAAAATTTATCGATACACTCGATTAAGGGAACTTGAGCAGGAATATCGCAAGTTACCGGAAGTAGAACGGAGTCATTCTACACCGAGTCCGGTAAAGAATCCCCCGCAAAGCTCCGACGGCAAGAACCCGGCTTCGGACAATGCCGCAGTTTCCGCAAATATAGGGGAGCCGGAACAAAGGTCGAGAGAATTCGATCTATTATTAAAGTTTGATGAAGAGTTGCTCAAATCGTACGGCGCTGAGAAAAGAGCATACGCTGAATACTCAAGGTCGGAGCGTATATATGGCAAGGATTCTCCGCGAACTAGTACGCTGCGAAACCGGTATTCGGAGCTTAAAGATAAGACCAATTCCAGAAAGAAGTTCTTATTGGATTTTTTGAGAAATCCGGGACAGGAAACGAATCCGTATCCTGGAGATCGTAAAGAACAAAGCGTTTTCACGAATCATATGAATGGCACTCCGGATTATTATCTACATTCGACCAGTCCGAGGGAAGTCGACGGTTTAATGAGAGGCGAAGAGGAAGTCGGAAAAAAATACGGCGAATTGTATAGAAAAGGTAGAGATCGACTCATTGACGCTCAAATCGATAAGTTGTACTATTATCTTTGGAATCGGGATATGACGAATACACGTATCAAAGTAGATAAGTATCTTAAGGGTAAGAAAGTCGTCGTTATCACCGGGGATTCCACCGTATACACGATGATCGATAAGGAAGGCGACGGAATTACGGAATCCTTCTTCGTCGATTCTCCGGGATTACGTTTTTCTTGGGGACGCGATATTCCAAATATATTATCTATTTCTAATTGTACGGATGACGTTATTTTGACGAAGATAAAAGCTCTTGCAGACGATGTAGCCTCCGGCCGAGTTCCGAAAAGAATCGAGAAGTTGGATATTACGGTTCCGGAAGAACAGATTTTGGAAGAATTGAAACCTTACCTAAAGAATCTTTAGGTTTGAGGTAGGAGATAAGTTTTCCCGATCGGGAGAGCAAATTAGCTTAAGCCTCGTCGATTTCGACGTTTTCCAGAGTATCAAAAAATCCAGTCTGCAGTAATGGACCGAAATCCACCATATCTTCCGCGGAAAGTTTTAATCCGTTTTCCATCGAGTAGGCTTGGAGGAGAGAAGCGCAAGCTAAGTGGCTTTCTCCGAGTTGCGCATGAGCTCGAGCTTTAATAACCAGAATGTCCGCGTCGGATTCACCGAAGTATTTAATATAGAGATCGATGAATTTTAAAGCGTTCTTATGATCGCTGACTTTCAAATAACATTGTGCGATCATATCATAGTGCAGGAACGTTTCCTCTTCATCCATCCTCATGGCGGTTTTTAAAGATGCGAGGGCGGAATTGTAATCGCCTCTTTGAAAATAAAGATAACCGAGCTCGGCCCAAATATCCTTTCTTTTGATTCCGCGTCCGCGGGAAAGTTTTTCCTGCGATAACGCCTGCTTTAAAACAGCAATCGCTTCGTTAGACCGATCCGTGTCTTTCAAGAGGCTCGCTAGAGTTAGATACAACTCTAGTTGATCCGGAAAAGACTCCACTGCTTTCCCTAAAATCTTTTTTGCCAGTTTATAATTGTGAACTTTGATCAGATAATTCGAGTAATGAAGGTGACTTTCCGGATGGAGGGTGAATTTGTCCAAGAGTTCCTGAAACAAATTCAAAGTTTCCCGGGTATTTCCGATGTAGTACTGGCACCAAGCTTGACGATTCTTTACTTTTAGGACTGTTTTCGGATTTTCGGTGAAATTCAGAGATTCTTTGTACAAATTAAAGGCTTTTGTAAATTCCCGTTGCCTCTCTCTTTGAATGGCGCTGCGTATCAATTCTCGAAATCCCACGACGGGGACAGGTTAAAAAAAAAGCTAAAATAATCAAGTTTTCCTTAGATAAACCGATGATTGAAATGGGGAAACAGAAAGAGAAAAGCCCTAAAATTTCGGCGAAATTGCCCGAGAGGAATGAATATGGAAATCAGCAGCCAAGCCAGCCAATCCTTAATGCTCGAAAGAATTGCGAATCTACCTAAAGAGATTTTTCAAGCGCAAGCGGATCTCAACTCCAAACTTTTGAAAGTCGGTATTGAGACTAAATTACAGACCCAAGCGGTCGAAGGAAAGGCCCGTTTACTAGACGCTTACGCGTAAGCGTCTAGATTCGTCCGTTAGAGCTTATTATATTCGGGACGCTTTCTTTCTTTAAAGGAATGGGAGGCCTCTCTGAAGTCTCTGGAATCTAAGAAACTCGAATTCCAGAGAGCAACGTAATTCAATCCCGCGTCGAGCGGCTTTCCTTCCGCATAATTCATGACCTCTTTTGCGCCCTGAACGACGATTTTCGGATTGGCGGCGATCGCACTTGCAGTCGAGAGCGCTCCCTCCATGAGTTTTTCCTGCGAATCGAATAATTTAGAAACTAGCCCGATTCTATATGCCTCAGGTCCGTCGATATCCTTTCCTGTGAAGGCGAGTTCCCGCGTGTGACCTTGCCCGATAATGCTAGGCAGTCGATTAATCGACCCCATATCCGCAACGATTGCAACCTTTGCTTCTCGAAGGGAGATGCTTGCATCCGAAGTCGCATAGCGGATATCGCAAGCGGAAATCAAGTCCAATCCCCCTCCGATGCAATGTCGATGGATTGCGGCAATCGAAGGCTTGACGGAATCGTACACCGCGTTAATTCCTTTTTGCATTTGCAGGATAAGGTTGTAGAATTTCTTACGATCGTCGCCGAAACTACCCTGTACTATACTTCCGAATTGCTGAAAAAATGAATCCAGGTCCAACCCGGTTGAAAATGACTTACCGCGGGCCGCTATGACAAACGCCCTGATTTCCGACGCGGAATTAATCTCTTCTATCACGTCCGGAAGGTCTCTCCAGAAACTCCAATCCATGGCATTTCTTTTATCAGGACGATTCAAATAAACAATCGCGGTTCCATCATTTCGCGGGACAATTTCGAAGAATTCGAAAGAAGTTTTCATGCCGTTCAGAATAGCTAGGTGGGAACTTACCAGGCTACCATTTTTTCTCCTTTTATTCGATCGGATCGAAGAGGAGTTTTTCGTTGCGGTTAGTTATTGCTTCTTAACGGGAAAGGATAGACGGGCAAGGCAGCCTGAGGAATTTTCTAATTCCAGCTTTCCATGCAATAATTTTACGAAGGAGTCCACTAAAGAAAGCCCTAACGAATGGGGATTGCGGTTTCGGATGGCTTGGGCAGGTAAGCCGACTCCATCGTCCTGCACTTCTAAGATAAAATTTCCGTCGTTCTTAAAGAATCGAACTAAAATTTCGCCATTCTCGCGGCTGACAAAGCCGTGTTTAAACGAATTTGTTAAAAGTTCGTTGATAATCAGAGCGCAATTCATTCCGGTTTCGCTAGGAATTCGACATTCCTGAATATCCAAAGTTAATTTAAATTTACTCCTGTCCACCTTATAGACTTCGAATAAAAGGTCCGTCAATTTTCGAACGTATAGATCGAAACTGATGGATGAAAGATCGTGATTTTCATAAAGAACTTCGTGTAAAAGAGCAACTGCATGGATTCTATGCTGACTCTCCTTAAAGATATCGACGCTTTCCTGATCCTTGAGATGATTCGCATTCATGCTTAGTATCGAGGAGATGATAGTTAAATTGTTCTTAATTCTATGATGAATTTCTTTTAGATAGGATTGACCCGGGTCATCCGAATCTTCGGTTCGAAGCACGGTGATAAAGCCGGTCGCCTTTTCTTCCGTATTTAAAATCGGAGAGGTATTGATCGAAACGGGAATTTTCTTTCCAAGCGCGCTGATGACTACCAATCCGTCCCAACTCACGTTATTATTCTGTCCGAGGAGTTCCGAAATCGGAATCTGTCGTTGATTTCCTAAGTTATCCTTTATTTTCAGGATTTTAGAAAGGGGTTGTCCGATGCATTCGGAAAAGTTAAGTCCCGTAATTTGCTCGGCGGCCGGGTTGCAAAATACTACAAGACCGTTTTCATCGGTGGTAATGATACCGGATTCGATCTTATTCAAAGTCGATTTTAGCGACTCTTCGCTTTTTCGATTCTTGAATTCCACTTCATTCTTGTACAGCGCGACTTCGATGGAAGACCGAAGTTGATCGGATTCAAAGGGTTTTACGATATAACCTAGCGGCTGGGTTCTTTTCGCTCTATTGAGAGTATTTTCATCCGCGTATGCCGTAAGATATATGACAGGGGTTTGAAATCGATTTCGTAATACTTCTGCAGTCTGTATTCCGTCCAAATTTCCTTCAATATTAATATCCATTAATACTAGATCGGGATGATTCTCCTCCGCCTTCTGGATGGCCTCTTCTCCCGAAGAAGTAATTCCCACGAGATCGTAACCCAGCTTTTTTAATTTTTGTCCTAAATTAACGGCGACGATGATTTCGTCCTCAACCACGAGAATTTTCGGTTTCGTGAGCATGCTTCTAATTTACGAATAAAAGTTATAGTTTCAATCACATTAATATAAAATCCTTTATGAAATTGTGAACGAAAAGGTTTACAAAAACAAAGAAGTGTCAGGCGCAATCATTAATCGATCGGAATCGAATTTTTTATTACTTAAGTGTTTCCATTTTAGAATGTTTCAAGAAATTAAGAATTTTCTTTAATTCGAACACACGTTCCAAAAATTTTTTCCTGAATCATTAAATCTGATCGCTATCGGACTAATCCTTCTGACTTATTTTTCAGTTACGAAGGATGTAGTTTTCATTTCCATAGGATCTGCGGATGAAGAGACGCTTGTCTGCCTTTACTCCCAAGAAAAGTTGATAAAGGTCGGTAAGAATCGGCCTGGATGAATAATATCCATGACCTAAGGAAATCATCGAAGAATCAATCGGGTTTACGTTAACTACGTCGATGCCGGGAAATTTTGAACAGCTGCCGAGGCGACCGGCCTGATGAATTTGCGAAGAGGCAAGTAAAGCCGAATCCCCCGGTGAACAATATAAGGTAATTCTTGAAGACGATCTTAACAACGGGTCGAGTAAAAGAATAAATTCCCCCGTTTCGTAGTCCGGTGCGTTTAATACTAGTTCATGGATAAACGAATTCGAAGATTCTTTTGCGATTTCCGCGATGGAATTGAGTGCGACTTGGTGGCCCATCGAATGAACCAGCAAATGGATTTTTTTTCCGGTTTTAATCATTCTCTTTAAGAAAATTTTAAAGGATTCTCGGCTGGATCTGGCCGAAATCATATTTTTTTCATACGTATTTTTCAGAAGGAGAGAGCTTAAGAGCGATGCGTCTCCGCCTGCCGGCCATGTAAACGTCACGACCCGACCCGGAAACTTTAAGTCGTATTTCAACTGGGCGGCGCGTAAAATCGCTTCCTCAAATCCGACGTTGAATCCGTGAACGAATACGATGATTTCCTCAAATGGATCCGCCTCGATTTTTTTCCACCATAGGTTTTCGGATTCTTCGACGGATAGGTTTCCTGCGTTGATTCTATGCTCTAAAAATTGAAAGAATTTATCTTTACCGCCGAGTCCGAATGGAATTTCGCCTACCTCTCTATCGGCGGGCACGCTGACCACGCAACTTCCGGTTTTTTGCACCTGATTTCCGAACACCATAAAATAAGCGTTCGAGCATGCAACCTGAGCTGCCGGATTTGTGGACCGTACAGTTGCGAAAAAAACTTCCATCGCCTGGGTTGATGCAAAGGAGTTGGATGTCCTCCGTTCGATTAATTCCGCAAACGAAGGTCCACACGAAAAAAGAAGGGCGAAGAGGCAAAGACTTAGAGCTTGTCGAATATTATTTACGGGAGAGGACATGTTCCGAAGAGTTTTTAAAATAGGCGAATTAAGCAAGAAGAAAGGTCGGTTGCCCACTTCTTAACCGACAAGTTAATGATTCGGTTTCGACCCTCTTTTGAAAGCCAAGCCTTTCAGATATTTGGCCGGATTTACGGATTTGCCTTTGTGAATGACTTCGAAATGCAAATGAGGTCCAAAGCAGTAACCGGTGCAACCGGAAGTGGCTATCTTCTTTCCTCCGACTACATAATCTCCCCGTTTTACGTTTAAGCGAGAGTTATGCGCATATAAGGTTTTAAAGTCGTCGTTATGCTCTACAACGATTGCGTTTCCGTAACCGCCCATCCAGCCGGCAAAGATGACTTTCCCGTTGCGGGCCGCCATTACCGCTTCGTAATTGGCTTTTAAATCCAGCGCTTCGTGAAATTTATGCTGGGGGAAAGTTCTCCAGCCGAAGTTGGAGGTGACGACATGTGAAGAAACGGGGATAACCCACTTTGGCGCGGGGTCTGGGATGACCGCTCCAGGTAGGAACACTTTTTGTCCCGGACGAAGGACGTCCAAATCATCGAGTTTGTTTTCTTCTAGGATTTCGTCCAAATTAACTTTGTATAAAGACGCAACCCGCGCGATCGTATCCCCGGCTTTAACTTTATATAAAAGACCTTGCTTATTAGGAATTTGCAGTATTTGTCCCGGATATAAGGTATCTTCCAAATTGATATTGGACGAGCCCGAGATCGATTCCATGGAAACTTTGAATCGAGTCGCGATTTCGGATAGCGACTCGTTACGTTTAACTTTGTATGTTATTACTTTTAAAAGTTTCTTTTTATCCGCCGGATTGCGAATCTCATTCGCCATTAAAATGGTGAGTTTCGCTTTTTCGGATTCTTCTAAGAACTTCTCGTCTCCTTTTTTGGCCTTCAGATCTTCGGAATCGTTTTCGGAGATCTCATCCGATTTGGTTTCCATAGACGCGTTGGAGGGGTTCATCCAAACCCCGAGGAAAAAGAGTACGAAAAGTATCGAGGCAATGGCAGGGATCATCCGAAATTTTCGTCTCCGGAAGTCGACGCTTCCGTGATATAAATTGCCTTTGAAATAGAAGGAATAATGAAAATGGAACGAGCCCAAATAAATCAGCGTGAAATTATCCGTCCGGAGCAGTTCTTTTCCGGCGGTTAGCTGTCTGGGCTTCTTAAAGATCATACGTTCTAGTTATCGGCCAGTCAGCTTTGACTCTGCCTGAGTTTTTCAACGGGAAAGGGGCTCTAGGTTTGAAAAAAGATGTATCACTTCCGCCTTCGGAGTTATTCTTCCTTTCCATTATCCAAAGTTCTGGTTCCGCCGAAGGATTCTTCCACGATTTTCTTAACATCCTTCTTTTGCCCGCCGGTAACGGTTATATTGCCTTTTGCAACGACCCCTTTTGCTAGGGATAGAGCAGGGGCGATAATATCGCCTAAGAGACGGCCGGTTTCCTCGAGACGAACTTCCGCTTCCGCCTTAATATTGCCTATTAAAGTGCCTGCGACTATGACCTCTCTAGCCGAGATATTGGTTCGGACTTTTCCCGTTTCTCCGATGAAGAGTGCGTCGTCGGTCTTAATTTCTCCCTCGAATTTTCCGTCGATGCGTAGGGAGCCAGCGATATAAAATTTACCCTCGAAGATAGAACCGGGGCCGATTACGCTGTTATTATTATCCTTACCGATGGCCATCTGTTACTCCTGAATGCTGTTAAAAATACCTGAGAATAAAATCTATTTGGCAGCGTGTTCCGAAAACGACAACTCTTTTTGCGGAGCCCCGCTCGGTGTTTCTCACTAATGCGACGGAAAGCCGCCGTTATCCGGCAGAGGTCCGGTCGGGATCCTAGCGAATTACGTCTTCATCCCCTTCAAAAAGATTCGGTCTTTTCTTTTTGGTCGGCGTAGTGCGTTGGGCCGGCGGAGGATCGGGCTCTCCCAGTCCGCGGTGATCGTCGCATATTTCGGTAGGGACCGTATCTTTATCGAAAACTTCCTCCTCGGTCTGATGACAATGGCTTCCGGGAAGTTTTCCAGAGATGGAACAGATAGTTCTTCGAACGATTTTCACCTCGCCGAAATTGAAAGGCTTAGATTTTTCCTTAGACAATGCGTTTGCCATAAAGCGACCCCAGATTGGGGCGGCGACAACCGCTCCGGACATTCCCTTGCCTAAAGATAGTGTTCCAGTGTCATAACCAACCCAGACCACGCCGACCAATTCCGGAGTATATCCGGCGAACCAAGCGTCCCTAAAATTATTAGTGGTTCCTGTTTTGCCGGCTGCAGGACGAGTAAGTCCGTAAGACCTTGCTCCCGTTCCGGTCCCTTTTCGGATCACATCCTCCATCATCGAGGTAATGATGTAACTGACTTCCGGAGAAATTAATTGCTTACGTTCTTTATTTTCGTATTCTTTTCGAAAATCTTTCACTAGATTCCCTTTATCATCTTCCACGTATAGGACGCTCAACGGAAGGATTTGTTTTCCGCCGGAGGCGAAAACGGAATAAGCGCGGGCTAGTTCGAAGGGAGATACTTCAAAACTTCCTAATGCGATTGAAAAATCTCGGGGGAGATTCCTGTTTTCGATTTGTAGAAGTCTTTCCAGATTGGGCAATAAATTGTTTAATCCCGTATGTTCCAACAGACGGACTGCCACGCTATTTCTAGAAAGCTCGAGAGCCTGTCTTAATCTTATAAATCCTGAATATTCTCCGGAATAGTTCGTCGGATTCCATTCATCGCCGTCTTCAAGGACGTATTGTAATGGGGAATCGTCGAATAGAGAAGCCGCCGTCACGTTTTTTTTCGGATCGGGATGTTGATGGTAATATTCCATTGCCGACGCATAAACGAGCGGTTTAAATGCAGAACCGGGTTGCCTATAGGCTTGGAAAGCGCGTATTTGTTGATTATCGGAGCGAAACCCCGAACCGCCTACCATTGCTGTGATGTAACCTGTATCGGGACGGATGGCAATAAGCGCGCCCTCCACCGGAAGTAAATGATCTTCCGTCGCCTGGGTCTTATAACTCCAATCCACTACTTCGCCTAGACTTTCCGTTCCGGAAATTAAATTCAGAACGGAAAGTTCGTCCCGAATATCTTCCTGCCAAGCCCGGTTGAAGGTCCTGAAAGAACGCGATATTTTGAATTTAAACTCCGGTATATCGTGTAATCCGGCCAAGATTTCGTATATATCGCCGTAGGCATCCTCGAACGCATCGATCTTCGTAAACGCTCTCTGGTTTGATAATTGCGTTTGTTGTTTGAGACCGGCAGCCAAGGCTTTTTCCGCCTGGCTCTGATGCTGGATATTTAAGGTCGTATATATTTTTAGACCGCCTTCGTAGAGTTGGGTCTTAGGGATATATCGGGCGAGATTTTTTCGAACGTATTCCGTAAAGTAGGGGAAGCGATTCAATCGGTCCGAAAAGGCCGAATCGTTCGGGGATCTATTTAAGGTGATGTAATATTCGGAAAATGCGTCGAATTCTTTTTCCGCCGTTTGTATGTCCAAAATTCCATTCTCTACCAATTTCTTAAATACGACTCGAACTTTACTTTCCGAGGTGAGCGGGTTTACAAGAGGAGAGAATTCCTTAGGGCGAGTCGTCAAGCTGGCTAAAAGAGCCGCCTCTCCCCAACTTAAATCTTTGATATCTTTTCTAAAATAGAATCGTGCCGCGGCTCCGGCCCCGATCGTCCCGTGACCGAGCGGAATCTCGTTAAGATAGATCTCCATTAAAGTTTTTTTATCGAACTTAGCTTCCAGTAATAAGGCGAGCCAAGCTTCTCTCGCTTTTCTTAGAAAGGACCGTTCAGTATTCAAAAACTTTAATCTTGCAACCTGTTGGGTAATGGTGGATGCACCTTCTTTTACCCTGCCTGCGATTAAATTGACCATCGCGGCCCGTAAAATCCCGCGAATATCCAAACCTCTATGCGATCGGAAATTATTGTCTTCCGTAGACTCGAAACACCGAATCACTTTATTGTCCCAGCCGCCGGGCAGATCGGCTTCGCTAAGTACGATTCTGGAAAAACGATAAAACTCCGCGATCGGTTCGTATTTTCCGTCGGTATTTACTCCGTAGAGGAGTGAGGGTTTCTCATAACGATTCGCTTCGGGAACTCTCCAAATATCCTTTACCGAAAAAACGAAAAGAAAACCGTTCGCGAATAAGAGCCCTAGGCAAAGATAAATAAGTTTCCGGACCGGGTCTCCCGAATCCAAATATTTCTGAATGCGTTCCCGGAAGAGAGTAACGAAATAGCGGGCGAGAAAATCTACGGGTTCTTTTTTCATGTTTCGTTTAAAAAGTTTTCGAATTTATAACGGGGAGAATTGTTTCATTTTGTCGATTCCGTGGTAACGTAATCCCGTATCTAAGTTATATCCTTGGTATTCCTTCAAGAGGGCCGCCCGGGATGTTTTATCGTGCAAATAATCCCAAGCCGTCGTAACCGCGTCTTTAGCAACCTCGCAGGATCGGTTGAGTAATTCGATAAACGAATCGTTCCGTATAAGAGACGGATCCGCAGGATAAGACCATTCTCTTTTTTCCTCATTCATAATTCTCTTATCAATATTTTCCTTTAGAGGAAGCATTAGAACGGATGATTTTACTTTGTGAAACGTAATTTTATCAATGAAACCGAGTGCTGCGCGGACGAAACGACTTCTAGAATCCAGGTATCTATGAAATTGCAGATAGCCCAAGAAGGATTCGTTTAGAATATCTCCCGGAATGATCTTGTCTTCCGAACCCGAATATTTAGACCTAAATTGTTCCGGAAAAGTCTCTTTCAATCCATTCAGCCAAAAGTGCCAAAGCATCGGGTCCATTTTTCGTTTTCCGTCTTTTGCCTTGTGGATCACGTCGACATGATGTACGAAATCATACGCCTTCGGAGTCATCCCCCAGCGGAAGTCCAATAGCCAGGAATCGATGGCGAATTCGACCCTCATATGATTGTATTGCGCTAAGTTTCCGATTTCCTTATTCGAACTATAATAGTCTCCGGAAATAAAAAAGATATACGGATGAGTGACGATATCGACAGCGCAGTGAATGATGTATCCGAGAGTGAATGCGAGAAATCGATCGCGATACATTCCTTCTTCGGTAGAAAGGATTCGATCCAAAAAACTGGTAACGAGTTCGAAAACTTTTTCGTGATGACTGAGATCGCCCCAGTCGGTCGCCTTTTTAGTTCTTCTTGGGGAGAGAATATGATAAAAATAAAAAATATCGGGAGCGATCGCGCCAATATTAGCATACTTACGGGTATTTTCTTCCCGTAACAGCCTTGCGATTTTGCGCTGTTCCTGACTGCCGTGATCCAAATGTTTACACACTTGCGATAGGGCCTCCAGATGGGTGATTTTGCCTGCCATATTAGAATTTTGCCTTTGAAAAAACCCCGACCGATCGAAATGATGGCCTAGAACTATCTAGAAAAGCTTCGATACGTATGCAATCAATAGAAAATCTAAAATTTTTGACAACGGATGAAGCGAGAAAAATCGCAGAATCCTACGGAACTCCCGTCTTCGTTTATAGTAGAAAAGGAATCGAATCCAGTTGTGATGCCGCACTAGCTTTCCCGAACGCCTTCGGCCTCACAGTACGATTCGCGATGAAAGCAAATCCGGGACGAACGATCCTGGAAATATTGAGAAGAAAAGGGATTCATATCGACGCTTCTTCCGAACATGAAGTCCGGAGGGCGCTCTTGGCCGGATTTCAACCGGGAGACATTCTGCTTACCTCCCAACAGCTCGCGGTCTCCTTAAAGGAACTAGTAGGGCAGGGTGTCCAATTCAATGCCTGTTCGTTACGTCAGTTGGAAGAATTCGGAAAATTATTTCCAGGTCGGGAAGTTAGCGTTCGTTTCAATCCGGGTCTCGGTTCGGGTGCGACAAAAAAGACGGACGTAGGAGGAAAGACTTCCTCGTTCGGAATTTGGCACGAAGAAATAGATCAGGTTAAGGCTATCGCTTCCAAGTACGATTTAAAAATTATAAGGGTGCATACTCATATCGGTTCCGGTTCGGATCCGGAAGTGTGGAAGGCCGTCGCGCATTACACACTCGAAATAGCCGCCCAGTTTCCTAATTGCAGAATCGTTAATATGGGCGGAGGTTTTAAAGTCGGACGAATGCTGGGCGAAAAAACAACCGACCCGCAAACGATCGGTGGCCCCGTTCGTGAGTTGTTCGAATCATTTGCCGGGGAAAAGGGAACGAAACTGCAAATGGAGATCGAACCCGGCTCTTTTTTGATGGTGAATAACGGCGCCATCATAGCTCGAGTGGACGATATCGTTAATACCGGATCGGGCGGATATACGTTCGTAAAATTGGATATGGGAATGGATGTGAATACTCGCCCTGCTCTTTATGCGGCAAAACATCCATTGGTCATCGTTCCTTCCGGGACGGACGAATCAAGATCCACGGCCGATTTTGTCTATGTCGGTCATTGCTGTGAGAGCGGTGATTTGATTACCCAGGAAGAGGGGGGCGGACCTCAATTAAGAAAAACGCATGAACCGAAGATCGGAGACTTAGTGGTGATGGAGGGAGCCGGCGCGTATTGTTCCTCCATGTCCGTTAAAAACTATAATTCATATCCGGAAACTCCGGAGATACTCTTCGACACCGATGGAGCTTTTAAATTAATACGAAAAAAACAAAACTTAGAACAGATCGTTCAGAATGAAGTCCTGGTACCCCTCCGATAATCTATACGTAATTCTTCTCTTAGGGGGGACCGGTTCTAGAATGGGCTCCTCCCTGCCTAAACAATTTCTGGAATTGGAGGGTAAACCGATTCTACTGCATAGTTTGAACTCGTTTCTGGAATGGGGAAAATCTAAAAGTATAGTTCTCGTTTCACATAGGGATTACATGGAAAGGACGGAAAGGCTGTGCGCTCCGTTTCTTCGAGAACGGGATAGAATCGTGGAAGGCGGCGAGACTCGACATCAATCGACTCTCGCCGGTCTAAAAAGTATTCAAATTTCGAATTCCGATATAGTGCTCATACACGATGCTGCAAGGCCGTTTGTAATTCTTTCGGATTTGGATCGCTTATCTTTATCCGCCGAAGAATCGGGTGCATCCACGTTGGCTAATCGAAATTATGAAACAGTACTGCAGGAAGAAAACGGACGAATTCGATTTTTGGATCGTGACAAGATATGGTTTATGAAGACGCCGCAAGCCGTTCGAGGCGATATATTAAAAAAAATACATTCGAATCCCGGCGGACAGGAACCGACCGATCTTTGCACCTGGACGGAGAGTTTCGGTATTACCGCAAAACTTATAGAATCTCATCCATATAATTTGAAAATCACAAGACCTGAAGATCTACCTTTAGCGGAAGCATTGCTACCGCTATTTCGATCCTTGCAGTAGGCAGGTCGCTCTAAATGGGCTACAGGATTCGGACCTCTCGCTCGCCAAATCCCCTTCGCAGGCGATCGTATCGTAGAAAATTCTCTTTACTAAATCACCAATCAATATTCTTGACTTCCCTTCTTCCGTTAAAAAAATGACAGGTATATACCCGTCGCGAGTGTGGTGAAATTGGTAGACACGCCAGATTTAGGTTCTGGTGCAGTAATGTGTGGGGGTTCGAGTCCCTCCACTCGCAAACAGATTTTTTCTTACTCCCTCTATTTCAATCGAAGATAAAACTTAAGGACTCGAACGCGAGAAAGCGCAAGGTCCGGTAGCGCCCCATAGGAAGCGTGAAACCGGACCGTCCAAGCACAGGAAGTGCGCAGGCGCGACGAGCCGCCGCGGAGCTCAGTTTGTTAGGATGACAAAACTGCGAAGCGGGCGAGTCCCTCCACTCGCAAACAGATTTTTTTATCTCCCTTATTTCAATCGAAGACAAAACGTAAGGACTCGAACGCGAGAAAGCGTGAGGTCCGGTAGTGCCCCATAGGAAGCGTGAAACCGAGGAGTTTATCTTAATTCGTTCTATGGCGAAAAAGGTAACTTGAAATCAAGATTCCGAGGATCGTAATAGCGATACCTAGGATATCAAGCCAGAGGGGCTGCAATAATCCGTTGGCCATGGATTCTCCGGTATATCCTTCGATCTTGATTTGAAATCCATGCTTAACCAAAATCGGGAATCCGTTAAATACCATATGAGCTAAAATCGGCTGAGCTAGGGATCCGGTTTTCGCGACTAACCAGGCAAAATAATAACCTACAATGCTCGCTCCTAAAAACTGCCAGGGATTCAAATGCAAAATCCCGAACAATAAAGCCGTAAGCAACGCGGCCCTGCGGAAAGAGTAATTTCGTTTTAAGCCGTCAAAGATAAGTCCTCGAAATAAAAATTCCTCCGTGAACGGCGCGACGATCATTAAAGCAACGGAGGTTCCGAACAAATCATCGTCGGAAAAAAGTCGATTCAGCATATCTAAAATGAAATCCGGTTTCGGCACAACCATTGAGAAAACGTTGTCGATTTCGGAGATAAGGATAGTAAAGCCGATGCATGTAAGGATAATCGAGAGGGATTCCGGTAATTTAGGTTTTTGAAATGAAAAAACTTCGGAGAATCGTCTTTTTGTAAAATACCAGCCTGTGACCGTAACCAATCCTATCGAAATTGTGTTCGTGATCCCGAGAAGCTCGGTTTCCGTAAAACGGATTCCCAAGACGTGGCCGATTTGATTGAATAGGAACCCTACGATGAAAGTTACTATAATCGTAGCCAATACGATCATAACGGATCCCGGCAATCCGGGAAAATTTCGGATATCACTCATTTTATTTTTTAGACCATATTGATAAATAATTATTTTCTTAAATAGGCAACTGGATGCTTCCGTCTTCGCTCATAGGAAAGTGGGGATTCCACGCCACTTCCCATAAAAAACCGTCCGGATCGGAAAAATAACCCGAACGTCCTCCCCAAAAAGCATCGTGCGCGGGACGGACGATTTTGCCTCCATTCTGTTTTACAAAATCCAACGTGCGGTCCACGTCTTCCGCAACTCGGACATTATGAGCAAGCGTAAAGCCTCGGAAACCCGAACCTGCCGAATTTACGGTCGCATCATTGGCCAGATCCTCTTTCGGAAACAAAGCCAAAATGATCCCACCCGTTTGAAAAAACGCGATGGCTTCTTCACTAGCGCTCGAAAGAGGCCATCCAAGTCCGTCCTTGTAGAATTTTACGGAGCGTTGTAGATCGGAAACTCCGAGAGTAATAATGCTAATGCGAGGTTCCATTTTTATCATAATTGCCTGGGAGAATTTTTAAAACTAAGGGGCAGCTGTTTTTTTCTAAAAGCCCTGTATTCGAAATAAGTACGGCAGGTCTTCTCATAGTTTTCACGATTCTTTAGCAATGCGTTTCGTGTCCAACCATCCGCCTAATGCGGCGATTACGATATATCCGAAAAGCGCCTGTGCGGAAAATTCAGGAATGCTTGTAGGAGGAGGAAAGAACGGGGTTACTGTCGCCAGCAGTAAAAGAAATGTCGCAAAAAGCTGCATGCCGTATTTTCCCGCAAAAGTACTTCCCGGTTTTGTCGCACTGAAATACAGAACAAGTCCGATTAAAGTTACGACGATTTCCAAAGCAATCGAAAGAATGCGATTTCTCCAAAGCCCGAATCCGATTTTCGGGCCTGAATCCAAAAAGATCGGAAGATCCGGAGTATGCATTAGTAAGTCCGCAAAATAATGTGAAAGGACCGAAATTCCGATCAAAAAAGAAATCTTCGTTTTCGTTTTCGAGTCATACGGTTTGGATTTTAGCAGAATATATTTTGAGAGAAGAAATATTAGAATGCTCCAGAGTATTCCGGCAACGAAGCTATGTGTATAAGGCATAAAGAATAAATCGAAATTATTTGTCTCCGTAAAGCCGGGAACGAATCGAACTCCTTCGATTCCAAATAGTATGAAAATCATAAAGAGGATGTCGACGAACTGGACGCCCAAAAGAGTCGTCCAAAGCGGGGTTTTCGGTTCCGCTTTCTTTAGAGCGAAGGAAACGCTATAATGACCGATGAACATTTGATTTCTCCTATTCTACGCCTGACCTACTGAAAATACGGACAAAGCATTTTGCCAACCGTGAAAATTTGCAAGAAGGAAGTTTCTTCGGGAGTTAAGCGGATCGTTTTTAGGAATGAAAGGAGTTTAAATTCCGTCGCTATAGGAGTATTTTTGTCCGTCTTCTAGCTTTGCAACCAAACGATTTTCGCGGTCTTGAAACGCTTCTATAAACGGATTCAAATCCTTGATTTTACTCGAAAGACCGTAACCTGCTTCCATCGTATCGACCAGAGATGTGGCTCCGACCATGGATGCTGCGACTTTAATGGGAGCCATGATCAATTTTACCATCGGAAGTTTCGAGAGAGAAAAGAAGAATCGTAAAGTTTCACCGACCATTCGAATTTGTTCCCGTCGGTCGTCATAACGTCCCACTTCTCCGATGGCGGCATAGAGACTTTCTTGTCTGATGTTTCCGTCATCAAGTAGGTTATTTTCGATCACGATTCTCGCGGTATCAAAATCTAGAGAGTCCGTTATTTTATTCAGGAGAATAATCTGATGAATGCTGTCCGTCATGGCCTTTCCGGCTACGGTTTTCAGTTTTTCGTACAAATTTTCGAGGGCGTTATCCCTCTCTTCCTTGTTTGCCGGGGCGTACAAATTATTTTCAAAAAAATGAGGAATGCCGTCGTACCCTTTTATCGTGGTAAGAAGATCCGAATACGTAAATCGCAAGCGGACAATTGTGGATCTGACTACGGCAAGACGAACTGGTTCAAGTTCTTTCAGATCCATTTCTGTTAGCAACACTTGGGCCCCCGTACCATTTGGGTCAATAGAAAAATAGAATCGGAAAGTTTCCGTTTCAGCGGTCTTCCTATTCCTTAGAGACTATCGCTTTTTCCTTTAGATTAGACGGAAGTTTTTTAATCGATTTATCGGCATCTTCGCGACTAGGAAAATTTCCCATCCGGACGGTAAAATATCCGTTCTTCGTTTTTTTTACGTAACTTTTTCCGCCTATCGATGATTTTAGTTCGTCCGCTTTTTCTCGTCCTTTAAAGGCCGCAATCTGAACATAAAATCCGCCTTCGTTCTTATGAACGGATTTTCGAGAGACGACTTCCGATTTCTTGGATTCCTTCTCGCGTTTTACGAGTTTTTTCTCTTTATGAGGTTCGCTGGGAGCATCGGCCGAAATTTTTGCCACGTCTTCTTTTTTTGTCGAAGAAACGTTAGTGCGAAGATCTACAATCTCGGATCCCGGCGGCAGGTTTCGAAATTTTATTTCTTCTTCACGAGGTCCGTTCTGAGTAGCGGCGGAATTGGCTGCGATATGCGGCGTTTGTCCTTGGGTCGGTTCGGAAGAGAGCGCCACTGTTGAATTGTTATGCGAATTTAACGATAAGTCTTCCTGAACTTGGCCTCTCTTTCTTCCTATCGAAACTCCGAGAAAGAAAAAAGAGAATAGAAGGCCAATTAGAAAAATGGACAGCAGCGTTATCCGCTTATTATCTAAATTAATTACGTAAAATATTTTTTCCTTCATTTCATCCTGCCTTTTAGTTCCGAGAACAGCTTCGCGCATTCCTTCTTTAAATCTTCCAAATCCCCTAGGTTCCTAATGACATAATCGGCTCTTTCCGATTTTTCCTGGAGAGAAAGCTGGCTTTTTGCGCGGGCTTCCGCTTCTTCCATGGAGATCCCGTCCCGTTCTACGGTTCGTTTTAAGGACGATTTTGGATCCGAAACTACGCAAACAGTCGCGTCGCAAAGCGTGTAGGAATCGGTTTCGAATAATAGAGGGACTTCCCACGCGACCAAACGGCTTCCGGCCTGATTTTTCAGAATTCTTTGAAATTCCTCCCGGATAAGGGGATGGACCAGCTTATTTAAAGCGGAAAGCTTCTCCGAATTGCCAAAAACCAGTTTGGCGATCTTCTTTCGGTCCGGTTTTAAAGACTTATCTAAAATTTCGGTACCTAAAACCTTTACGAGTTCGTCCTTGATCGGGCTGTCCGGATCCGTGTACTTCCGTGCGATTTCATCCGCACTAATCCGGAACGCCCCTAAGTCTTCAAAGAACTTCGCAGCAGTAGATTTCCCTCCGCCGATCATTCCGGTTATTCCGACTAAGAACGAATCGTCGTCTCTACCTGGATGTTTCGGCATAAACAAACCTTACGCATAGACCGGTTGAGAGTACAAGCAAAAAAGAAGCTATAAACCATAGCTCCTTTCAAAAGAGGAATCTTGTGGAATGTGCTCCCGATCCGAGCTATAGTGTTTTTACGTTCAACTCCGATAAGAGTTTTCGGTTCTAAAAAAGAAGGTGGAATGTTTTTGCACGTCGGGTAAAAACAACGAATCAGCTTAGAGGAAAATTATGAAATATTTGGAAACATCTCAAATCATTCCATCAAAGGGTATGTCATACACAATGTATGAAATAGAAGGCGATGATCAAATCTTGCGGATGTTGACTTATATTCCCGACACCGACGAGGTTCACGTTTATCCAAAGCCGCCGGTAAAGAAACTCTATAAACCGGAATTATGCAAGGCCGTCCAGGATGTAGTATTTTCCGAATTATGGAAATTGGGAGAGGAGCGAAAGAAGGATAAGTAGAGGGTTTTGGCTCCGGGCAGAATCGAACTGCCGACACAAGGATTTTCAGTCCTCTGCTCTACCGACTGAGCTACAGAGCCGAACCCACTGCCAAGGTAAGAAATCGAGGCTAGCTGTCAATGGAAAATCACCCTTTTGGCCCGCCGCCTCTCTTCGACTCTGCGAACTCCATCGCCGAGAGAGAGGCGATGGTGAAAAACCAAATCATAGCAAGAGGAATCTCGGACTCCTCCGTTATTCAGGCAATGAGGAATGTGCCAAGGCATTTTTTTCTACCTTCCGAATCTAGACATCTCGCATATCTGGATAAAGCGATTTCGATAGGATTCGGACAAACAATTTCGCAGCCATATATAGTAGCTTATATTTTAGAGAAGCTGTCCGTATCTCCGAAAGAGAAAGTTTTGGAAGTAGGAACCGGATCCGGCTACTTGACCGCACTTTTAATCGACATGAAAGCGGAAGTCGTCTCAGTCGAAATCGTTCCCGAATTGCACAGGAGGGCGACAGAAATTCTAGAGCTATGGTTCCCCGGTTGTACGAAAATACACCGGATTCGAATCGGAGACGCATACGAATTCGCAAAGGAGAAGGGTATCTATACTCGCTTCGTTTCTTCGGCCTGCCTGCCGAAAATCCCTGAAACGATTCATCCATTCTTTCTCTGCTTGCGGGACGGTGGACTTGCAGTTTTTCCGATTCTCGGAACAGGAAATGTTCAGCATCTCGTTACTTTATTAAAACGTAATGATCGATGGGAAGAGAGGGATCGGATCGAGGTGAAATTCGTTCCATTGACCGGACGAGGGGGGCTTCCGGACAAATAAAAAAGGCTCCGAATGGAGCCTTTTAAGAACGGCGTATAAGTTTGAAAATTAGATTTCGAGCTTATATCCGAAACGGTATTGAGTTCCACCCAAAACGACCGGGTAAGCGGGAGTTGGGGCTAAGCTGATAATACCACCTAAGGAACGAGTGTGCGCAACACCGTACTGGAACGAATAAAGAGTTTCAGCTTCCATGAAGAAATGACCTTTATCCGTAAGTCTTGCTTGCGCTCCGATTAACCAGTTAGGAGCAAATCCCGCTACGCTGAAACGAGTGTTTTCCCAGTTTGCTTGAGGGCTGGTTCCGTCCGCTACTAAGTTCGTGACAGTGTTCGTCGGACCGAGAGTCGCCGCCAAGTATTGGTGTACGTCTTCCGCGTGGTTACTACCCGCGAGGCTCCATCCACCTTTGTAGTAGTGAATACCGGCTCCAATATAGATCGCTGCATCTTCCGATACGGAAAGTTTGATACCTACGTTTACGGGGATTTGAATTGCGTTATAATCCCAATGAATATTGTAATATTCATATCCTGCAAACTTAGCAGTGGTATCTCCACCCATGATTTTTCTGGTATAGTTACCGGAAATTCTCCAGAAGAAAGCTTTTCCGAAATCCTTCTCATATCCGATGGAGATCACTCCACCAGTCATTGCTCCGGCGGTTTTCGCGCTGATCAATCCGTTCGTTGTGTGTTGGAGGGTAATCAGACGATTTTCCGGAATGATTGCACGACGTGGTGCAACACCGGTAGTTCCAGTGGAAGACTGAACATCATAATAACTAGATGCATCCAGACCATCTTTAGTGATTGTGCCACCGAGTTGCCCGAGGTCGAATTGAGTACCAAGGCTCCCGAAGACGTATGATTTTGCGCTTATGCTTGCTGCCGAAAAAAGAACGGCGAAGACAAGCACAACTTTGCTTATGTTACGAACCATTTATATAGCTCCTTTAAACTTTTCGTATCGTGAAGTGTCGTAAAGCCAGGACATTTTATGTCTATTGCCTGTCCCAGGCATAGGACAGGACTCTAAGAGGCTTCCGTTCGCTGTCAAACAGATAATCGAAGCTAAATAAAAAAGTCCTGTTTTCTATTTTTTTATTTCGAACATGAGTTAGGTAATCATGCCGACGTTAATTTTTCAGCATTGCAACACGGAAAATTTTTAGAATGGATCGTTTTAATATTCGTTTTCGTTCTACGATTTCAAAAATACCGAATGATTGTTCAGCATGAACGAGTTCGTATCATGAATGTATCGGTTCTATAGTGGAATGTAGAACGCGCTGCGAAGTATCGACTTCTGAAAATATAAATATAGAGTGGTTTCAGTTTCAGCTGAATGGTCATTCCATTTTCGAAATTGCTTGCCTGTGGCGCTCCTATGCTGGGGAAAAGTCCTTGCAAGCTAATGAAAATATCCGTTAATGGAAGAGAACCGTTGGGGGTGGGACGCCATTTGGCGACTCTGAGAGAGTCCCCGGAACCTGATCAGGATAATGCCTGCGAAGGAAAACGGATGAGCAGAAGGATTTGCTCTCAAATATATTAGTTTTTTCTGTTTGATATCGATTTTTCGGAAAATCTAAACAGGGGATTTCCTTCTTCCGCATATCTTGTTTTCTTATCTAGGTTTTATCGCCCTTCGGTTGGAGAGGCATATATGGACCCAATTCAAAACGATTTCGCATCGAAATACCAAATTCCCAATAAAGAGATTCATCTTACCGACGGAACTCGATATCATGCTTATACTACCGAAGGTCCTTGGGGAAAAGGGGAGGTCCCGCGCGATTTCAAAATCGGAATTCCAAAATTACGCGAGCCCTGGATTCGACAAAGAAGCGAGGATTCGAATCATTCGCAGATGTACTATGCTAGACGCGGTACGATAACAGAAGAAATGAGATACGTAGCTCTGCGAGAAGGCATGGAACCCGAGTTCGTTCGTTCCGAAATCGCCCGTGGTCGCGCGATCATCCCATCGAATAAAAAGCATTTGGAACTAGAGCCGATGATTATCGGTAAGAATTTTCTGGTAAAGATAAATGCGAATATAGGAAATTCCGCTCTTTCTTCCTCCATCGAAGAAGAAGTTGAGAAGCTAAGATGGGCCGTTCGATGGGGAGCCGATACGGTTATGGATCTTTCCACCGGAAAGAACATTCATGAGACTCGCGAATGGGTGATTCGTAATTCGCCGGTTCCGATCGGAACGGTTCCCATATATCAGGCTCTGGAAAAAGTGAAAGGAAAGGCGGAAAACCTAAACCTAAACGTTTTTTTAGAGACTTTGGAGGAACAAGCCGAACAGGGAGTGGATTATTTTACGATTCATTCCGGTGTTTTGTTAAGATATATTCCGCTAACTGCTAAGCGTACTACGGGCATCGTTTCGAGAGGCGGTTCAATCATCGCAAAATGGTGCTTGGCTCATCATAAAGAAAATTTTCTTTATGAGCGGTTCGACGAAATCTGCAAAGTCATGAAAAAATACGGAGTTTCCTTCTCTTTGGGAGACGGACTTCGACCGGGAAGCATAGCGGACGCAAATGACGAGGCTCAGTTCGGAGAATTAAGAACATTAGGCGAACTCACACAGAAAGCTTGGGAAGAAGATATTCAAGTCATGATCGAAGGTCCGGGTCACGTTCCGATGCATCTCATCAAAGAGAATGTGGATCTTCAAATGGAAATTTGCAAGGAAGCCCCGTTCTATACTCTCGGTCCTCTAGTTACCGATATAGCGCCCGGCTACGACCATATCACTTCCGCGATCGGCGCGGCGATTATAGGTTGGCACGGAACCGCGATGCTTTGTTACGTAACTCCTAAGGAACACTTAGGACTTCCGGATAAAGAGGACGTCAAGCAAGGAGTGATCGCATATAAAATCGCCGCGCACGCGGCTGATCTTGCGAAAGGACATCCCGGCGCAAAACAAAGGGATGATTTACTAAGCAAGGCTCGTTTTGAATTTCGTTGGGAGGATCAGTTTGCTCTTTCCTTGGATCCCGAAACTGCACAGTCATTTCACGACGAAACTTTACCCCAGGATAGGATGAAGACAGCGCATTTTTGTTCCATGTGCGGCCCTCATTTTTGTTCGATGAATCTGACCCAGGAACTTCGAAAATACGCGGAAGAAAAAGGGCTATCGGAGCTCGATGCTGTAAGCGAAGGGATGAAAGAGAAATCGGAAGAATTCTTGGAAAAGGGAGCGAGCGTTTATATAGCTCCTTGAAAATACGAGTAGGCGTTCTGTAAAAAAGAGCGCCTACCGATTACCAAGATAATAACCAAGGCACGAAACCGATTATATAGATTCCTTCTCCTAAAATTCTGTATCGTTGCGAACCCGAAAAGAAAGCCGAGTATCGTAAAATAATTCCGGGGACAGCGCAAAGCAGCGATGCGAAAATACAGGCGGAAACCGATTCGGTCGGCTCGAATTTTCGAGTCCAACCTGCGAGTAAAATTCCGGTTACGGTTCCTAATAAGGAAAATATAAGCGCCCAATCTCTCGCGGATTCAGGAGAAAAGGTTCCTAGCAAATAGACGAGTCCTTCTTTTTCGTCCAGATCCATTTCCATCAACGAATTCATGATCAAGTTTAGGACGGTTCCTAGGAAGAAAAGCATCAATAAGACTCCCGTTAACCAAGATCGGAAGCCGACTACGAGGAGGGGACCGAACCAAACTCCTAACGTATAAATTGTCGCGACGGAAAATTCCTTTCCGAACCTAATTTTTCCCCAGGAGGCTAACGACAAATGAACGATTGCGAGAACGGAAAGAATCAATCCTCCAAGGAAAACGATTTCCCTTACGAAGAAAAGAGCGAGCGCTACGCAAAAGATCGCACTACAAGCTGCCAGAATCATTAGAAGTCTTGAATATTCGAAATGAAACTTGTGCCGCGGGTTGATTGAGGATTCACGTAATTTTCTTCCGTCCAATAGATGGTCTGCAGTATAAACCACCCAGACGCTCAACGGGAGAAGAATCCACCAGGCCCATTTCATTTTAGCGCCGGTGACCGTGACCGCATACGCCCCGGATCCCGCCACTCCTAGACAAATATCCAAACTGAGAACGTGGATATAAAACCAAATGCCTCGATAATTTTCAATTCGCATGTGTTTCGCCTTTTCAGGTCCTCAACGATAAATATAGAATAAAATCGTCTAAACTCTGTTTTGCGCGGATGTCGGAAATTCGATTCCTTCCGATCTGAACTTTGCGTGCAAGGATTTAATAAATTCCGATCTCAATAAATATTGATCGGTTATTTCCTTTAATCGAAATGTCACCGCCAATTCGATACTAGACGGTCCGAACGCCTGAAAGCGTACATGAGGCTCAACCTCGGTCCTTTTTCCGTAAATGGACTGCAGTGTTTGCTTTGCGACTTCTTTGCAGATATTTTCCACTCTTTGAAGATCGTTTTGATAAGAAACGGATAGGGAGACGCCGATCGATACGTTCGGAGATGGGAGTTCATAATTTATATAGGTCGTTTTGGACATTTTTGCGTTCGGAATGACGATCGTGCTGCCGTTCAGTTTTCGCAAAGAGGTAGTTCTCCAGCTGATATCTTCTATATGTCCTTCTTCTCCGGTTTCTAAGGTTATAAAATCACCCACTCGGACTTTCTTCCCAAGCAAAACCTCCAGACCGGCGAAAAGATTCGAAAGAGTTTCCTGCAATCCCAATGCGACGGCCAATCCTCCAACGCCTAATGCGGTTAAGGCGGGAGCAACGGAAATTCCCAACGTTTGTAAAATCACTAATCCGCCGATCAGCAATATGCCGATGCGCAAAATATTATTCAAAATCGAAGCCGAGGAAAGGATGCCTTCGTTTTTCGAAGAGTATAATTCGAAAAACCCCGTTGCGACGTTAGCGATGGAGAGAGTAAAAAATAAAATTGCGAGGACCTTGAGGTATACGAAGTAGGAATTCTTCGCATCGGAATGCAATGACGACGCATGAATCGCGGCGTACAATCCTAAAATTAAGAAAAAGTAACGAACGAACGATAGCAATGCGAGATAGAGCGGGTGCTGCTTGTCTAATTTATCTTTCGTAAGATTCCGAGCGAGCTTCGGAACTATGAACCCGCCAAAAATATAACCGAGCAAAATTCCAAGCGCTGCGAATACCGGACCGATCACCCAATGGAATCGGAGAATCGTCGGCCAATCAATTTCGTTCATAACCACACCGTAAGAATCTACGGGATTAGGAAAAGGGTTTTCTCTTAGCGGAACAAGTCGCCGGACATTGATTATGTGGCATTGTTGCGGCATTTTTAGCGGGAATTCCCGAATGTAAATCGGGTTCCCTTTTTTGGAAAAAGGATTTTCGAATGACAAACGAAGTAGTTTTGAGAAACTCCGAACCCCATGGATGGGGAGGCATACGAATAAATGCTCGAATACGCGTTGGATTCCGGGCTTTCGCTCTACGTCCAAAGGTTTACTCCCGAATCGGAGGAAGAGCAGCCCTGGTTAGAGGAAGTTCACACTCGAGGGATTAGAGAAGTAATCCTTTGGGGCAGTCCGACCGAGGCCGGAGCTTGGAAAAAGAACCCGGGTTTTATAAAGTTAATCAAGAATCTGAAATCGGAGCAGGTTTCGATTACGACTCTTGACGGGTCCAAATTTAATTTGTCCGACAAATCGGTGGAAAAGCTGGTTTCGTTTCTGCAAACCAAGGGAAAAAAATCGCCGGTTCTATTTTGGTATTCCTTGGACGAGGCGGATAGGGTATTAAGCGCACTGAAGGATCGGTTTCCCCTAAAGGAGAAAATCGTTCCAACACCTTTCTCTCCTATTAAGAGAACTGCGCCGGTTCAGGAAGTTCGTTCCGAGTTCGCAAATTACGGGAAGTCCGGAAAGGATTCCGCCGAGAGGGAAGCATTTCGTCCTTCCCAAATTACAATACGGGTAAAGCTGTTATCCATCGTATCCGCAATCGTCGTCCTCAGTATGGGATTTATGATCGCGCTAGCTACGACGCTATTTAGAAATTATACGGTTTCTTTAATTCAAGAATACAACTTGAGTCTCGCTCGATTGACCGGGTTACAAGTCGGCCTAAAGGTGCGAGATCTAGCCGATAAGGCCGATGAATTTTACGAAAAATCTCCGGGACAGGTTTTGCCGGGAGCAAACTCTAAGAAAGGATTTCCACCCAAGGATTTAGAAACTTATTTTGCGAGTCAGCCTAGAATTTTGGCTTGGGGAAAAGCAAAGGGAGGAGAAACGAATTTATTTTTGAATGCCCGTTTTCTGAAAGAGTTGAGAACTGAGGAAGATCTCATTCGCACAAAATGGAATTCGATACCGTCGGCGGAGAAAGCAAAACTCCTTTCGTCCGATTCTGATAAACTGCACGTATCGAATATTAGTGCCAAATTCGGATTCCCGTTGGTGCTATTCTCCGAAAGAAAGAAAGGCGGTAGCGAAGCTAGTTTCTTTTTACTGGCGCCTACCGATTTATGGGAATCGGCCCGATCGGCGTTGCAAACAGAATTATTCGAAATCTGGATCGTCGATTCCCAAGGAAAATTGGTCGCTCATACGAATGAAACCGAGGCGCTTTCGGAAAAGGATTATTCGAAGAATCCCCTAGTTCAATTTCTACTTCGCAATCCTACCGACAATGGTTCCAGGACGACCGATTACGAAGGAAAGGAAACGCTCGGATCATTCCAACAATTGGAAGACGGCAATCTCGCCGTAATTTCTTCGATCGAGGCGGAAAAGGCCTTCGAAGCAGTGTATAAAATTCGAAGACAGAATCTTTATATTCTACTTTGCGTCCTATCGATCGCTTTCTTAGTCGTGTTTCTTTTTTCCCGAACGCTTACTGTGCCTATTATCAATCTGTTAAGCGCAACGAGGCAGATCGAAAGAGGGAATTATCACGTAGCGATTCGCCCGGTCACAAGAGACGAAGTCGGAGTTCTTACTAATTCATTTTTAAAGATGGCCCAAGGATTGGAGGAAAGGGAAAAAATCAAGGACACCTTCGGTAAATTCGTGAATAAGGAAATCGCGGAACGCGCTCTTTCGGGCGAGGTTTCTTTAGGGGGAGAAACGAAAGAAGTTGCGGTATTTTTTTCGGATTTAAGGAATTTCACCGGTATGTCCGAACGATTAAAGCCTAGTGAAGTCGTTGAATTTTTGAACGCATATTTTACCGAAATGGTGGAGTGCATCTATCTAACACAAGGGATCGTAGATAAGTTCATCGGGGACGCGATTATGGCCCATTGGGGCGCGTTGTATTCGGATGGAAACGATACAAGGAATGCAGTTAATGCGGGGCTTTTAATGAGAAATGCTCTGATCGAATTCAATCGAATCGGAAATCAGATCGGTCGCCCGAAGGCAAGATTCGGATGCGGAATTAATACCGGGGCCGTGGTCGTAGGGCAGATCGGTTCGGAAAAGAAATTCGAATTCACCGTCATAGGAGACGCTGTGAATTTGGCCTCGCGGATCGAATATCTTACGAAGGATTTCGGAACCGATATTTTAATATCAAGTTCTTCTTACGAAAAAGTAAAAGATTATTATTTGTTCGAGGCGTTGCCTCCGGTTTGGATTCGAGGCAAGGAAGAACCGCAACACCTATATGCGGTTCTGGGTTGGAAGGAAGACCCCGAATGCCCCAAAAGTTTGGAAGAAGTCAGAAGAATCTGTGAAATTCCCGAACCTACCGGCCCGTCTACCGCATTGGCATATTAGAAAATCATGAATTTGCGGTCTTATATTCGAGAAATTCAAGTCGGATTACTTTGCATCCTAGTCTTTCTGATGTCGTTATATTTGCTTTATTTCGAATCTAAATCTAGAGGCGCTTCCGTAAAAGAAATTCTAGGCAACGTATCCTTTAGATATAAGACGGCGCAGAGAAAATTTCCGGATAGGATGCTTTGGGAAGACTTGGAACAAGGTATGTCCGTTTTTGATAAGGATTCTGTCAGAACCGACGAAGCCTCGGAAGCGGTCGTACATTTAAATTCGGGTACTCAAATCGAGCTGGATCCGCAATCAATGGTCGTTCTGCAGTTAAAGGAAAATCGGGAAATACTGCATTTGGGCGAAGGGAGTCTGCTGGTCGACGGTAAGAAGGTACTTTCAGTTTTATCGGGAAAAGTCGGTCTGGACGCTAAGTCGGATTCTTCATTTCGGATAACAAATTCACCGGATGGTCTTTCCGTAAACGTGCGAAAAGGAGAAGTGATCTGGAAGGAAGATGGAACCGCGAAGGTGAGATTGGGAGAAGGGGAGACCGCTCTAAACGCCGTTAAAGCGGAGAAAAAATGGAATTTAATCCTACCCGAGGAATCGCATAGATTTTTCCCGCAAGAGCCGGAGCAACCGGTCGAGTTTCGCTGGGATGGCGGCGACGATTCGGTTTGGGAAGTTTCCTCGAAGAGAGATTTTAGCAAAATCATCGAAACAAGGATCGTTAAAGAAAAGGGACTTCGTCAGAAGTTCAAGGAAGGAATCTATTTTTGGAGGATTCGATCTCGGAACGGACAGAGAATATCGGATATTCGTAAATTTCGAGTTCTTCCGAATCCTCTCCCCGAGCTGTTCTACCCGAAGATGGACAGCGTTCAAGAAGAGCGAACAGTTTCGTTCGCATGGGCAAGACAGAAAATCGCAAGCGGATATCGTCTTCAGATTTCGAACGATTCTTCTTTCTCAAACGTGAGGGAATCACAAGTGTTTCGAACGAACTTTTCGATGACCTTAGATCCCGGTAACTATTATTGGAGAGTAGTATCTTATACCAATTTACCCGGGACCGATGCTATATCCGAGTCGCGTAAGTTCGCAATCGTTCTGCCTGAATCTCCCGTCGCAAAAGCCCCGCAAACTCAAACTCCGTTAAAAGAGCAGATTCAGTCGACGAATAACGATGCGTTATCGCAGGAGTTCCCGAAAAACGGATCTTTAGTCGATATGACCGGTAAAGAAAGCCTGGTCTTTCGATGGAAGTTTAAACCTTCCACTAAACAATCCGATTGGAAGCTCCGCCTCTTTGTGCGAAAACTCGGAAAAGACGAATTAGTGTATGAAAGAAAGACGAAAGGAGATCGCTTTTCTTTTCGAGATTTGGAAAAATTAGACGTCGGTACCTTTTTATGGTCTATCGAATCGGAAGAAAATCCCTCGATTAAATCCGAAGCCGAGTTTAGAATACAGTTAAGAGAAGACTTAGAAGCGCCCGAAACTAAATCTAGCGGGGCGCGACCTTGAAAAAAGATTCATGGAAAGAATATTTAAAAGACGAAAGAACAAGGAAAGTTTGAAAGTATTTTATTTTATCTTAATATTATTCACATCTTTTTCCGCCGTATTTTCCGAAGGTAGAAGTTTCATTTATTATATCGAATGGAAGGAAGTGAAAGGCGGCAGAGGTTATCTAGTCGAAGTACGGAATGCGGCGCCTCCGCAGAGTCTAATCTTGGAAAAGAAAGTTCAAGAGAATGAAATCGAATTCAAATTGGAATCGGGCATCTACGAATATCGAATCGCGGCTTTAAATCGTTTTGGAAAACCTTCTTCCTTCACACCTTGGACTAACTTTAAGGTGGAGCAAGACAGGCCTAAGGAAGTTGCCTTAGCCGAAAAGGAAGGGCTTTCAAAGCCCAAGAGTTCTTCCAGAGTATTCGTACCCGGTTGGGGCTTTTATCGGAACGGAGAAAAATTAAAAGCGATCGGCGTGTGGAGCGGATTCGCAGCCATCGCCTTCTTAGGAAATGCGGAGCGGGAGGCCGGAAATCGGCTGGCTAACGACCCTAAAAACGATCCTAAAGTGATCGGCCTTTTGGGAACACAGCTTTCTCCTCTTTCGACTTTATATCTTTGGGACGCCCGTGCGAAAGACAAATCGGAATACGAAATGTATCAGCGTAACCAATTCGCTCTGGGCGGTATCGCTATCATAGGAATCGTCGCTTCCCTCTGGTGGGAAAATCGCTTACCCGCAAATCAGACTCTAGATCTTAAAATTCGTCCCGATACACCTTCGGCGGTAAATTCCTCCTTTAGAGAAGGATTTGCAAGTCGTTGGGAAATGAGCTATACTTGGAAATTCTAAGGAGGGGTTATGCGTCGGAAAAAGTGCATTATAAAACTTTTGTTCCTTTTTTCTTCGTTTAACGTAGGTTCCCAATTATTATTCTGTTCAAAACCGTTTCCGGAAGGAGACGAATATCTATTGTTAAGCGTATTGCAGTCAAGCTCGGGAGCCAATTCGCCGACTTCGTTCAAATATATTTTTGTGACTTCCGGTACCAGTAACGGAAATTTAGGCGGTGTGAGCGGGGCGGATGCGATTTGTTCGGGTGCGAAGGCGACGGACGGCGCAAGCTTACCCGGAACTAGCACGGAGTATAAAGCTTTGATAGTAGGCACCGGCAGGACGGCCGGCGGAGCGGGTTGGCCTTTGCATGCTTCGACATCGTATTATAAAAATTATCCTAATCCGACCTTGGTATTTTCCACAACGGCCGGCGCACTCCCAAGTCTTCCTTTGAATCAAGCGATTCCGGGTTCCGCAATTCATATCTGGACGGGAATATCCAATACCTGGACGACAGGCACCACTTGCTTAAATTGGGCGGATAATACTCTCGGAAATACGGGGGAATACGGAGTTTCCGGAGCCACCGATATCACTTCGTTTAATAATTCATTCGCGGATACCTGCGATACTTTGAATCATTTACTCTGCGTTCGTTTCTAACTTTCCACGATTCCGGCTCGAATCGCGTAAACTACCAAATCCGCGACCTTATGAAGATCCAACTTCTTCATGATATTCGCTCTATGAACTTTGACGGTCGCCGGCGATATATGCAGTAGTTTACCGATTTTTTCGTTGGAGTTACCTTCCGAAATCAATTTTAGAATTTGGCGTTCACGATCGGATAGGACCGAAAATACGGACGGTCCTTCTTCGGACTGCTCTCCCGTTTTTTTCTTATTGAGCCCTGAAATGACTCTAGTTGCTATGCGAGGACTAAGATACGTCTCTTTACGGCGAACTGCATCGATGGCTCTTAACAAATCTTCTCCGGCATCGTCCTTCAATACGTATCCGTTAATTCCTAGATCGACCAATTTTTGAATATACTCTTCGTTATCGTGTCTGGAGAGAATGATGACTTGAATCTTAGGATAGTAACGTTTGATTCCTTTCACTAAATCGATACCGCTGACGCCGGGCATAGAAATATCGGTTATGACGATATCCGGTTCTAATTTTCCGATCTCATCTAAGGCTTGTTCGGCGTTACCGTTCTCGCCGATGATTTGTAGATCGGCTTGGCCGGAAATAATCAACCTGAGTCCCTCCCTTAGGATCGCGTGGTCGTCTACGAGATAGAGTTTACAAGTTGATGGTTGGGTGTTCATATCTTCTCCTTCGAACGTTGTTTCAGCGGAATTCGAAGCACATAGGTCGTACCTATTCCGAGTTCCGATTCTAAGAATAGAGTTCCGTTCATGTCCTCGACTCTACGCCGGATGTTTTCCAAGCCAAATCCGGTTGGTTTAATTCTAGCTTCCTTTTCTCGAAATCCTTTTCCGTTATCTTTTGCGAAAACGACTAAGGTGCCCTTTTCGGATGTGATGTGAATCTCCACCCTATTGGCCTGAGCGTGCTTCAGAATATTCGCGCAGATTTCCTGAAGAATTCTAAAGACTTGGTTTTGCACGACTTGGGGAATCTTTTCCGGGACCTTGAATTCAGTCTTTACCTTTATTTTTTGAAGCGGAAAGATTCCCGTTGCAAGTGCGTTAAGCGCCGACTCTAGACCGAGTTCTTTTAAAGAAGAAGGTTGTAAGTTCGTGTAGATTTCCCTTAGCTCCTGACTTGCCCGATCTATCAGGCCGAGACCGGACTTGAAGGAATCGGCATGATCAACCGCGGATTTTTGGTATGCCTGAAAATGCAATTTTGCCGCTAGGATGAGTTGACCAACGCCGTCATGGAGTTCCCGCGCTAGGCGAGAGCGTTCTTCTTCCTGAGACGCAAGAACCTTGGTATGCAAATTTGCGATTTTCTTTTGCAGTTTTTTGTTTTGGCTAATATCCTTTAGGATCATGCCGGTGCTGTTTCCGAAAGGAAACGCCGTATAACCGTAAAATTTATTTCCCTTCCTAAACTCTTGGTTTTGCAATTTTATATTACGGGATTTATTCAGATTTTCCCGGAGGTTGGCTTCCTCTTTCGAATCTAATTTTAGAATGGAGAAAAGACTGACGCCGATCATGCTAGATCGGACGCGGAATTCCTTTTGAAAAGAAGCGTTCGCAAAATGAATCGTGTTAAATTTATCCAAGGCGACGATCGGCGAGATTTCCTCAACGAGGGATAAGAAGTATACTAAGGCCTTCTCCGTTGCCGGATCGATAGAAAGACGCTTTAGGTCCTTAGGTTTTAGGATTCCCGTCGCCACATAGATCACGTTAAAGCTACTCCGCTAACCGGGAAAGGAAAAAAATTCCCTTCCCCCGGCCGAATGAGGGAAGGGTCGAAGGATGCTCTTAATACTCTTTCAGGAGTTAGTTATGGTGTGGATTGGAATACTTTCGTCTTGTCAGGATTTCGATACCAATCGATGTCCGTGGTTCCCAACGACTCGTACCAAGTTTTGAACTGAGAATAAGGAATTCGGATATTCTCTCCTTCGTAGGGCCATAAAAAATTACCCGGAATCAATAAATACCAAGGGAATCCAGTAGAATCTCTATATAAGTCGGCGCCCTTTGCATCGAAGAATTTACCGGCTGCGTGAATGTCCTTATTCGTATTGATTACGTGCAGATACGTATCGAACGGCGGTGGACCTAAGTTTGTAGTGGATATCGGCGCGGAAAGAATGACTTCCAAATGAGCCGATTTCCCGACATGAAATGTGTCCGTTTTTCTGGAATTCCAGGACTGGATAGTCGTAGAGCTGTTGCCGAGTATTTCCAAGCCTGAGATCGCCGGCCCTGTTCCGCTTAATGCTTGCTCGACTGTCGTTCCATCATATCCTAGGCGATTCAGAGTGTAGGAACTTACGGAGGCAGCGTTCGGCAAACTAAAATGAAGCGTATGATTGTAGGCGGCTCCTTTGGCTACATGCGTAAAATAACCTCGAACTCGCGCCACTCCTCCCTTAGCATTCAAATCCTCTTCGAAATAGGTACGAACCGCATAATCATTAAAGTCCGCGTCCCCCTCGTTAGGAAATAAATCTTCGAAAGCTATAGTGTAGTAATCCGATACGGGGATCCGAACGATAAAGGCTCGAGTCGGATCCAGAGGATAAGCGTCGTTCACGTCCGGAACCCCGTCTCCGTCCGTATCGACTAAAAGGGTTTCATTTGCCGTAAACGAGATGGAAATCCTACGGTTGATCACCGTTACGTTAGTAATATTGATATCAATGTCGTAGAATTTTCCATAAGCCTGTACTTGAAGATGCACAGTATTCGTATCGCTGTCGACGGTAAAGCTTCCGGTTACTTGCCCGTTTGTATTCGTATATGCGGTAAAAATCGATTTGTTACTCGGCGTACCCGGGGTAGCGGAAGCGACCGTCAATTGCACTAGGCTTCCATTGACCGGAGCTACAGGGTCGATTACCTGCACGTTTACGGTCAGAGTTCGAGTCGTATCGAATGCAAAATCAACGGGAGTTGAAGCATCCTGTACTTGCACGCTAAAATCCGAGCTTCCTGTCGGAGCGGCTACGGGAGTCGCCCCCTGTGCAAGGCTTAGGAGCCAGGCGTAATCAGGATTTTGCTGCGACGAGCAGGAGATTAAAGAACAAAGCCCGAGTGCGAACCAGATTTTTGATATTTTTTTTGTAGTATCGGCCATAAAAGAAACTTCCCAGAGACGACTACATTATCGTTTCGCAGTTTCTTTATGGCAATATGCCCAAAGGTTTAAATTACAACATCCTTAGGTAAAGACGATTTTCAACCGTACGTTAGAAATCCCATCGTAATTGCCGACATATTGGCATTCCGATGGAAATATTTTATGTACTAGAATGAATTCTAAAAATATGAATAACTTACTTATAATGTAGCCTCGAAACTTTCCAAGGCTTTAGTCCTAAAGGAATGAAAATCACCTGAAGTAAAAAATTTACAATACTTTAAGACTTCTTCCGGAATTTCCGAGTACTTCGCCTCTTCATTATTAATTTTTATCATCGTGTCCGCCAAGTAAATGGGGAAAATAATTTCTTTGTAATGCTCTTCCGCCAAAAGAGGGCGATGGTGATATTCCATTCCACGCGAATAGAGTTCCGGAAAATTCCATTTCTCGGAAATCAATGCACCGATCTTCGTATGCGTAATTCCGAAGGCTGCTTCTTCTAAAGTTATGGCGGAAGCTATTTCTTTCGAAGCTGAGTAATTTTGGATTTTATTCATCTTTCCCGATTCAAGAGAAAGAAGAATGATTTCTCCGATATCGTGCAATAGAGCGACCGACATTAAATTACTCACCGTATCCTTTTGCATGGATAGTCTCAGCGCGATCAGCTTGCAGTAATATGCGCACTGGTTCGATTTTTCCCAAATTGCAAGGAAGGCAGGAAATTTTTCCTCCAAAATCTGTTTGGTTCCCAGCGAATAAAGAAGGACTTGAAGTTCTTTGAGTCCGATTAATTGGATTGCGCGATCCAAGGATTCGACTTTACCTCCCCGACGAAAAGCGGCGGAGTTTGCCAGCTTAAGAATATTCGCAGATAATGCCACGTCACGTTTGATCATCTCCGCGATCTGACCGATACTTGAATTCGGTTTATCGATCGTCGCTTGGATGTCCTGAATCGCTTTAGGAAAGGTAGGTAACTGATCGACCTGCTTAATAATCTCGTCAGCTTTTTGAAGTTGGATATTCTCGCGTTGGATTCTAATCGGAATATCGATAATGACCGAAGTGTTGTTGCCTTGGCTTTCCACTCTATAGGAACTGGCGCCAAGTCCGTCGTTTTTCAACATCATCAAAGTCATGATTAAGCCGAGTCCCGCGCCTTCGGTCTCGTCGCCTTTTTCCACGAAGGCTTCCGCCAAGTCGTTATAAGTTTTGGCCTTTTCGATCCTTTGGTTGATCCGATCGACTTCTTCAGGACTTAATTTAACGTTATTCATCACGCGAATACGTATCGCGTCTTTACTGTGTATGAATGAAACCAGGACCACATAATTATTTTTAAATAGCAGGTCCTCGTATTTTTCCTTATTATCAAGATACGATTTTTTGAAACCTACGATTTTACTTCTATATACCGCCGGATTCTGGATATCCGCCTGCAATTCCCTGAAATAAATTCGTTTAACATTTGCTTTGATCGTATTCGTAATCGTTTCTTTTAGGGCGGCAAGAACCGAATCTCTTACGAAAATTATATCCAAATGCAATAGATATCGATCCAGAACTCTCGCGAGAACATTATCCACGTTTTCGGTTAGATTATGAAATTTGAAATGGAATGGTAGATTTTCCTGAATTGGTTGATTCAAGTCCTTCAGATTGCTGAAGACTCCGTAATCTTTATGGTGGAACAGTTCAAGGGCTTTTCCTTGGCTCATATCGTATATAACTCTGGGAAACGTCGCCGTTCTTTGTCAAGATTTTGCAAATTTGATTTATGTTAAAAATAATCCGTTGCTAAACGAATTATACGGGGAAAATAGTTAGATTCCACAGCATAAAGAGACAAATTATTTGTGCTTCGCATAAAAAAGCAAGTTAGTCACTTTAGAAATAAAAAATAGACCTTTTGTAGTAATTTTCGGGGCGGTTTTTCCGATTAGTTTGATTGCGCAACTGTTCGCTAGTAACCGAAAATCCCCCTTTTTAGAAGGAAAATTCTACAACTGTTACGGAATGATCATTCAATAAAAAGGTTGCTTCTTCTTCTTAAATTTGGTTTTATATTACCTTGGTTCCCGACTCGAAAACCCAACCCAAAAGGGTAGAACCACCTGAATAAGGAGCGCTTTTCATGCCAACGACAGCAACCCCAAATCCCACAACGACAGCTTCCGCCCCTCCGGCCAGCATGGTCGTTTTTCCGCCCGCCAATCCAAAGGAAATGGAGAGAATTTTTAAGCTACAACAACGCCAATTTCATACGGTCTTAAAGCTTACAAAGGCGAAGGACAGGATTCTACGTCTAAAAAAACTTAAAGCCACGGTCGAAAGACTGACTCCGGAGATCAAGCAAGCTCTTCAAAAGGATTTTCGAAAGGCTTATCATGAGACCGATCTCACGGAAATTATGCCGTCCATCGGAGAACTGAACGATGCCATTCGCAACGTTAAGAGTTGGATGAGACCCGTTCCGGTAAAAACTCCAATGTCCTTATTCGGTGCTTCCAGCAAAGTGGTTTATGAACCTAAAGGAGTCAGTTTGATTATCGCTCCTTGGAACTATCCTTTTTATTTGGCGATAGCTCCTCTGGTTGCCGCAATCGCAGCCGGAAATACGGCGATCATCAAACCTTCGGAATTTACCCCGGAAATTTCCAAACTTCTGGTAAAACTCGTTAAGGAGACATTTCCCGAAGAAGAGGTAGCGGTCTTCGAAGGAGACCATACCGTATCAACGGCATTAATGGAACTTCCTTTCGATCATATTTTCTTCACCGGCAGTACGCATGTGGGGAAAATCGTCATGGCCGCCGCAGCAAAAAATCTTTCTACGGTGACTTTGGAATTGGGAGGAAAATCTCCGGCGATCATCGTACCGGACGCAGATTTAAAGAAAGCGGCTAAAAAACTCATGTGGGGAAAAATCATGAATGCCGGTCAAACTTGCGTCGCTCCGGATTACCTTCTACTTCCGGAAGGAAAAACGGATGAGTTCGTAAAATACGCAAAAGAAGCGGTCGCTAGTTTCTACGGTAAATCGGACGAATCCATCAAACAAAATCCGGATTTTTGCCGCTTAGTCAACCAACGGAATTTCCAGAGGGTGTCGGGTTATATCCATGAAGCAGTGGAAAAGGGGGCGAAAGTCGTGATGGGAGGCGATACGGATTCCGCTCAGAATTATATCGCTCCAACGCTGTTAACGAACGTTCCTGCAAATTCCCATATCATGGAAGATGAAATTTTCGGGCCTGTCATGCCAATTCTCACTTATAAGACATTGGACGAGGCGATCGAGAAAGTAGTTTCGAGACCGAAGCCGTTAGCTTTATACGTATTCGGAAAAAATAATAGAGCAATCTCGAAGGTATTGAGAGAGACTTCTTCAGGCGGAGCTTCGGTGAACGAGGTAATCGTGCATTTGGTGAATCCTCATTTGCCTTTCGGAGGGATAAACCATTCCGGACACGGTAGCTATCATGGCTGGTGGGGATTTAAAACTTTCTCCCATGAAAAATCCGTATTTAAACAGGCAGCTTTCGCTTCGATCGATATGCTGTATCCTCCTTACACCGGTTTCGTGGATAAGATGATTCAATTCACTAAAAAGTTCTTCGTTTAATAAAATCGAAAACCGATCTTTCTTACCCTTTCTCGGCTTTGCCGGGAAAGGGTTTTTTATTTAGGACTTCATCTTAAGAATAGGATCTCTAAATTAGTTTCTTCGCCTCGGCGACGGCCGCCTCGTAATTAGGTTCGCTGGCGATTTCCGGCACTAGCTCCGCATACTTTACGGTATTGTTCTTATCTAAAACAAACACGGCCCTTGCCGATAAGCCTTTGAGTCCGCCGTCGGCGATATGCGTCCCAAAAGCCTTCGAGAAGGAAAAATCCCGAAACTGAGAGAGGGTGACTAAGTTCGGTGAGTCGATTCCTTCAGTCGTGCAAAATCGGTTCATTGCGAACGGGAGGTCTCCGGAAATTACGATCGTGACGATTCCGTCCAACTTTGCCGCTCTCTCGTGAAATTTCTTCGTTTCCAGAGCACAAACCGAGGTGTCAAGACTGGGAACTCCGACTAAAATTTTTACTTTGTCCGCGAAGTCTTTTAAACTTTTCGAGCTGAGATCCTTTGCAGTTCCAGCAAAGTCAGGAGCTTTGTCTCCTACTTGTACCAACTTCCCTTCCAATTGAACGGGACTTCCTTTTAATGTGACATTTGCCATGATTTTTTCCTTAGCAGATTAGACTCCTTATAGAACTTCGAGTTGGGAAATTGCGCGAGTCTATTTTCGAACGGTTCTCGCCTCGTTACGCAATTCAAAAAAGGTCCAAATACCGGCGAGAAGTTCAACTCCACCGGCTATAAGAATGGTCGGCCCGATCCATTCCAGTGCAACGAAGATTCCTAAAATTATGAATTGAAATGTCCGAGTATGGGTAGAAAGAACCAAAAATGGCCTGACATTTTGATTTCCCATATTGAAATAAAAATAACCGAGAATCATTAGACAAAGGCCGGTAATTCGGACCCACACGTCGGCCGCCTGAAGAAGGAAGAGATTTAGAAAGAAATCAGGAATGATTAATAAAAGAATTCCTTCAAAAACAAGATACATTCCGAAATATTGAACACTTTTAGCGGCACCGATCATAATTATCCTCGTTTTCAGGATTGTGCACGGATTTTTTTAGTTGGAAACAAAAATCGGAACTTTCACGCAGATTTCGGCTAGAATAAAAAAATCTTGCAATTTTAAAATATAATTATTCGAATGGGCGAAGGCCGTAAGGCTTTTATTAAGTTTAGAATGAATTCCGTAAAACAACAGTCTAGTGTAACCACCCTTTGGTTGGTCGAATGGATGCTGGTAGTGGTAACGCTACCTTGGCTTGGCTTTACGCCGTAGGGATCATTCGCAGACAGCAATCTTCGAAAAAGCCCCCCTCGGCTAAAGCCGAGGGGGGCTTTTTTTATCGATTTTACGTAGAGGAAAAAAATGAAAACTAAGACCGTATTGGAAAAGGATATATCACAAAATTCGAATGCTCCTACAAACGGGGCCGAGATTGTCGTTCATTTTCTTTTACATAAAGGAATCGAAACGGTTGTGGGAATTCCGGGAGGAGCAAACCTACCGCTATACGATGCTTTACATGGCAGCGGAATTCGCCATATTCTAGCCCGCAATGAACAAGGTGCAGGGTTTATTGCCCAAGGAATAGCGAGGGCAACCGGAGCGGTAGCGGTTTGCCTGGCTTCGTCGGGACCGGGAGCGACAAATCTTGTAACGGCAATCGCCGATGCTAAATGCGATTCAGTGCCTCTAGTGGCGATTACCGGACAGGTCTCGACATCTTTGATCGGTACGGACGCGTTTCAGGAAATAGATACATACGGACTATCGAAGCCTATTACAAAAAGGAATTATATTGTTCGATCAGTTCAGGAATTAATCTCCGCGTTAAGCGAAGCATTTCAAATTGCCGAAGAGGGCCGTCCGGGACCAGTATGGATAGATATTCCGAAAGACGTTCAACTATCTCCGTACGAGGGGGATTGGGAAAAGACCTTGGAAGAGTGGGATCTTTTGGAAACATCCGGGAAAATAACGTTTGTGGACCCTTTTTTCGAAGAGAAGTTTGTAAGCTTTTGCGAGCTTCTACGGGATTGTAAACGACCGGTTTTGTATATCGGCGGCGGAGTCAAACTCGCAGCAGCGGAATATCTGTTACGGGATTTTGCGGAATCCCAGGATATTCCGGTGACTTCGACGTTAATGGGTTTGGATTGCTTTCCTCAAAATCATCGTTTGTCTTTAGGAATGTTGGGAATGCACGGCGCTCCGTTTACGAATTTAGTATTAGAAGAATCTGATTTACTATTGGCGTTCGGAGTAAGATTCGACGACAGAGCTACTGGAAAGTTGGAAACATTCTGCCCGAACGCAAAAGTCGTTCATGTCGACATCGATCCTCGAGAGATCGGGAAGCTGCGAAAGCCGGATCTTTCCTTTCAGACGGATTTGTATGATTTTCTGAAGAACGCCGTTGGAATTCCCTCACGAAGAAGGGGGGAATGGAATTCGCTCGTCTCGAGCTGGAAGGCACTATTTCCGCTTCCGAATCTCCGAACTAACGGCGGGTTTTCACCGGATGTGATTTTGAAGATTTGCAAAGAATCGCTCGGGTCCGACGCGATATTAACGAGCGACGTTGGCCAGCATCAAATGTGGGTGGCCCAGTTTTATCCTTTTCAAAATCGCCGGACTTGGGTTACTTCAGGCGGTCTTGGAACGATGGGCTTTGGATTGCCGGTCGCGATCGGAATTTCGTTAGCTATGCCGAAGAAGACAGTCCTTTGCATTTCGGGAGACGGTTCTATTTTGATGAATATTCAGGAATTGGATACTCTGGCCGATCTGCAATCGAATGTAAAAATTCTAATATTCGATAATCGGCATTTGGGATTGGTTCGTCAGCAGCAAGAACTCTTCTTCCAAAGTAGGTTTTACGGCAGTTCTTACGAGCGTGAATCCAAATTGGCGGCCGTCGCGCAGGCATTCGATATCCCGAGCTTGAATTTAGCGGAGGTTGCGAATCCTATCGACGAGTTGCGGAAGTTTCTCGTTAAACCAGGTCCTGGTTTTGCCGTTATCCCTGTGGATCCGACGCTGCATGTTTTGCCGATGGTTCCCGCCGGAAAAGGGAATTTGGAGATGTTATTGGAATGAGACTACTCAATAATTTCATAATATTTTCGGCTGAATTAGAATCGGATCTAATTGCGCATAGTTCATTCTCTTGGCCCCGCTCTGGGGCATAATTTTTTCCTTAATAAATCTTTCATTTAACTTTAGTGGTCCGTTTTCGGACCGATTGCAAAAATTCCAGGAGGAACGTATGCGCTTAGAAATACGCGATTTAAGAAACCAGGTGGAATCTTTATCTCCACGACCAATTTTGAAACCGTTTCCGTTGAGAGAAGAGGAAACGGATCGTTTTTTCCGTTCATTACTTTCGGAATCTCCGATTGCAGTGCTTCTCGAGAGTCTAGGGCCGGAATCGGACAATTCCAGGTACACGTTCATTTCAGGATTTCCCAAACGAACATTTACGGCAAAAGGAAATCGTTTGGATATGGACGGAGTGTTCTTGGGTCAGGGGAATCCCTATCATTTGTTGTCGGAGATATTCTCTCCCCGAAGAAGTCCGAGTTCAACGGATTCGAATACCGGTACTTTTCACAGATCTTTTCTGGAAAGTACGGAATCGGGTGGAGGAGGTCTTTATGGATTCCTCTCTTACGAAGCGGTAAACGATATGGAACCGGGATTGGGATTAAAGGAGCACGCTCAATTTCCCAAGTTTCAATTCGCTTGGATGGAAGACGGGATTTTAATCGATCGTAGGACGGGGAAGTCCAGTTACTTTTATTACGGCATCGATCGCTATAAATTATTCGAAGATATCTACAAGAAAAAGGATCTTAAATCGAATTCTATTTCTTTAAAGTATTTGGGACAGTCTAGAACCAAGCAGGATCATCGCAAGATGGTAGAAGAGGCAAAGGAAGAAATTCGCCTCGGAAATACGTTCCAATGCCAAATAGGGTTTAAGCGATCGTATGAAATTCGAGGAGAGAATCTGAAATTGTACGAGGCTCTACGCGCAATAAACCCGTCGCCGTTTATGTTCTATATGGCTTTTCATGATCAGGCGCTTTTGGGTGCAAGTCCCGAATTGTTATTTCGATTGAAAGACGGAGTATTAGAATCCTTTCCTTTGGCGGGTACGATTCGAAGAGGGGAGAACGATGAGGAAGATCGAAATCTCGCGTTTCAACTTCTTTCCGATCCGAAAGAAATCGCGGAGCATAATATGTTAGTGGATTTACATCGAAACGATTTGGGACGAGTCGCAAAATTCGGAACTGTGAAGGTAAGAGATTCGTTCGCGTTAAAAAAATTCAGTCATGTTCAACATCTTTCCACCGAGATTTCGGGGATTCTTCGATCCGGGAAGGACATGTTCTCGGGGTTGGCTTCCTCGTTCCCGACCGGAACTTTAAGCGGAGCTCCGAAAATGGAATCGATGCGAATCATAGAGAGGATCGAAAACGATCCTAGAGGGCCGTACGGCGGAGCGATCGGTCGTTTCGGTTTTGACGGAAACTGTTCATTTTGCATTCCGATTCGGAGTTTCTTTAAAAATGGAGAGGAGGGGTTTATTCGCGCGTCGGGCGGCGTTGTCTACGATTCAGTTCCCGAGTCGGAGTATCAGGAAATTCAAAACAAGATGGGAGCGGTATTGAGAGCGATTGACGAGGTATCAAAATGAAAGTTCTATTAGTGGATCATTACGATTCTTTTACATACAATTTGTTCCAGTATTTGGGGGAACTTTTGGAAGATGAACTCGATTCTCGATTTAGACTCGACGTGTTTCGTCACGACGAAATCGAATTTTCAAAGATCGAGACGATGAAATACGATCGTATCGTATTGTCACCCGGCCCGGGAACTCCGAAAGACCCGAAATATTTCGGGGTTTCAGCGGAGATTCTGTTAAAACTTGACGAACGAATTCCTATTCTGGGCGTTTGTTTAGGAATGCAAGGAATGGCATTCGTCGCAGGAGCTTCCGTCGTCCCGGCTTCAGTTCCTATGCACGGCAAAGTATCCGCGATTACTCACGATGGAAAAGGAGTATTTACCGATTTGCCAAAGGATTTAAACGTTATGCGCTATCATTCCTTGGTCGTCGACCCGAGCGGGTTGTCAGATGAATGGATACTCACCGCGTTTTGCGGAAAAGAACTGATGGGAATTCGCCATAAGCGGAGACCTTTAGAAGGAATTCAATTTCATCCGGAATCTTTCGCTACCGAAGGGGGGCGAAGAATGCTCTCGAATTTTCTATTTCCGGGACAAAGCGGATAGGCGAATTTAAGGCGGGCTAATATTAACTTGGGAAGGGCAAATAAGCGGTTCGCAAGTATTGCAGGATTTTTTCGGCTAAATCTTCGATTCGAAACGGCTTTCCCAAGTAATCGTCTATCCCGGCCTTAGCGCATTGTTCCCTATCTTCCGGACTATCGTGAGCGGTAACTGCGACGATCCACGGGATTTTACGAGAAGTGGGTTTCAATTTCAAGATCCTCGCCGTATCTAAACCGCTAAGTTCCGGCATCTGAATATCGAGCAGAAGAAGATCGATTTCCCTTTTTTCCCAGAAGGCTAAAGCCTCAAGTCCGTTAGAGACGACTTCGCAGGCTAGGCCCATTCTCTCTATCATTTTGCTGATCAGTTTTTGATTCACCGGATTGTCTTCGGCGACTAGGATACTAATCGTCGAATAGCCGGAGAAATCCAGCCTATTCGGTAAATTCGACTTCGGCCCTTCGGTAAAGGAGACTCCTGCGATGCTTGCCTTCGTCAAAACGATTTCCAAGAGAAAGGTGCTTCCTTCCCCCACGCGGCTTTCAACGTTTATTTTCCATCCCAAGGCATTGCAGATTTTTTTACTCAAAGCCAACCCGAGACCCGTTCCGCCGTATTTTCTTGAATTGGACGAATCCAGTTGGGAGAAGGCTTCGAAAAGATCCGGGATTCTTTCCCGAGCGATTCCGATTCCTGTATCTTGAATTCGTAAAGTAGCTCGAACATACGTTTCGGAGTCCGAAAGGTTTTCCAAAGAAAAAACTATTTTTCCACGTTCGGTAAATTTGAGTGCGTTGGAGATTATATTCGAAACCACTTGTCGAACACGACCCGCATCCGATCTTACTTCAAGGCGTTCAATATCCGAAGGAAGATTTAACGAGAAAGTCAGTTTCTTTTTCTCGGCTTCCTTTATTGCCGAGCTCCCGATCCCCCTTAACAGTTCAATTAAGTCGAATTCGATAGAGCTTAGTACGAGGGCTCCCGATTCCGCCTTGCTAAAATCGATAACGTCGTTTATTAATCTAATTAAATGTTCTCCACTTTCTTTCACCGAATCCAAATATTCCGATTGTATCAGATTCGTTTCGGTCTGATGAAGTAAATCGACCATGCCTAGAATCCCATGTACAGGTGTTCTGAATTCGTGGTTCATATTCACGAAAAATTGCTCTCTAGCTTTCTGTAAGTCCAGAGTAATCGCCTGAGCGTGAATGAGCTCCCTTGTATTCGCCTCCAATTCCATATAGGCGATGACCGAATCTGCCAGGGCTCTCAAAGCTTCCAGTTGTTTCGAATCCAAGCCTCGAGGGACCGTGTCAAATACGCAAAGTGTTCCAACCGCGATTCCGGACGGCGTCAGAAGCGGAGCGCCTGCGTAAAATTTTATGAAAGGCGGCCCTAACACAAAGGGGTTCTCCTGAAATCTTTCATCCTTGGACGTGTCCTCTACGATAAGAATTTCCTGACCTTGCAGCGCAAATTGACAGAACGAAATATCCCGAGGAGTTTCGGATAACTCCAATCCTGTCTTGGACTTAAACCATTGCCGTTTTGCATCGATCAAAGAAATAAGAGCGATCGGGGCTCCGCAAATAAGCGAGGCCGCTTTGGTGATTCCGTCGTATTTTTTTTCCGGCGGAGTGTCTAGGACCTTATACCGATCCAGCTCGCGAAGCCGGGCCAATTCATTCTTCGGCAGGGGAGCGACTGAATTAGGAGGACGAGTTTCCATAATAATAGCGGGCGATCGGTAGACGCGATATTGTCTCCTAATCTTGGTACAGCTATCCAAAAAAACAAGGGTTTTGTACGTTTGATGGGCCTTTAAGATTTAAACTTTTTTTGACAAATTCACATTTATTCCCTAACTCTTGATGACTTGAAAGCTTCTAGATCGTATCGTCTTTCCTTGCGATAAAGTCTCTTGGAGACTTCTCATATCCTTACATATTCGATCTCGAATCTTTCGATGAGCCCAGACATTCAAGAGACAACCAAGTCTCTTAATTCTGAATCGATTCGTAAAAACGATTTTCGTGTCGGTGTCGGTTCCTTTAGGATCGGGATAAAAGGTATACGTATCTCGCAATTGCAAAAAACGATTTTCTTTCGTTATTACTAATCTTGTAGGATATCTTTCCTCTTCCAGATTATAGCAGGATGTGAGTTTCCAAAAACCGATCCCCACTTTAAGTTCATATTTATTCGTTCCGGGAACTCTCTTGCACTCTAGAATATAGCTCTCCCACTCAGGTAAATTTTCCAGGTCGGATACGTAGTTAAACGCTTTGGCGAGGGGGGATGGGACTGTGAACGCAATCGTGGTCGTAAGCATGAAAATTCAATGTACTCGGATGAGAAAAGACTTCCCTTTACTTATCGATCCAAAGTCCAATAAATAAGATCGAGGAAACTATGGGTTTTAGACGAATTATCGGAACGAGAATGGCCGAAAAAACGATAGAAGGCGGTGGATTCCCGGTACGAAGACCGTTTCCCGTCGCCGGTTTTTCTTATTGGGACCCGTTTTTACTTTTGGATGAAATGGGGCCGATCATATACGGACCGGGAGAAGCGATCGGAGCTCCGGATCATCCTCACAGAGGATTCGAAACGGTGACCTATCTTCTTTCCGGGGAAATGGAACATAAGGATTCATGGGGTCATGCCGGAAGCCTTAAAGCGGGAGGAATTCAATGGATGACCGCCGGTTCAGGATTAATTCATTCCGAACTTCCTTCGGCAGAATTCCGGAAAAAAGGCGGAAGAATGCACGGGATTCAAATATGGGTGAATCTTCCCAAAGAGAGGAAATTAATATCTCCTAGGTACCAGGAAGTAAATTCGGAAGAGCTGCCGATCGTGGAAAAAAACGGAGTTTGGGCCAAAGTTATTGCGGGAGAATTGTGGGGAACGTCCGCAATCATACAGACCCAAACTCCTATCGTATTTTTTCATTTAAAGCTATCGCCCGGATCCTGGGCAGAAATACAAATTCCGAACGGCTTTACAGGTTTCGCATATCCTTTCGTCGGCTCCGGAACTGCGATCGATTCGGAAGGAGAGATAGAGGTTCAGGAAGGCGAAACTTTATATTATGGAAACGAGGATGGAGCGATTGCATTAAGAGCTCCCCAGGATTTCGAATGGGAAGTCCTTATCCTTGGCGGGGTCCCTATTCAAGAACCTGTCGCTCGTTATGGTCCGTTCGTGATGAATACGCCGACCGAACTTCAAGAAGCGTTCGAAGATTATTCTGCGGGAAAAATGGGCGAAATCAGCGCCCAAGATTAGGTCTTGTTTTGAAAATTCGTTTCAGTACTAAAAACAAAGGCCGGAGAAAAATTTGCCGTCCTCGATAGAAACTAGGAAAATTGCGGTTATCGGCGGCGGAGCAGCTGGCTTTTTCGGCGCGATTCAAAGTCGTCAGTTATCCGGTGAACGCTGCGAGGTAATGTTACTCGAAAAATCACCGAATGTTCTATCGAAAGTTAGAATTTCCGGAGGAGGCAGATGCAACGTTACGCATGCTTGCTTTGAACCGGAAGAATTAGCAAAACGTTATCCTAGAGGCGGAAAGGAGCTGCGGCACGCGTTCGAAAGTTTTCAGCCGAAGGATACGATCGATTGGTTTGAGCGTCGAGGTGTTCGTCTTAAAACGGAAGTCGACGGCAGAATGTTTCCGATCACTGACGATTCCGAAACGATAGTGGACTGTCTATTACAGGAAGCGAAACATAGCGGAGTCGTAATTCGTACGAAAGTTCCCGTGCTGGGAATATATCCTCGTCAGAACGAATCAAAAAATAGTTTTCTCGTAAAATGGGAGGACGGGGAAGAAGAGTTTGATAAAGTTCTACTGGCTTCGGGCTCTTCGCGAAAAGCTTGGGATTGGGCCAAAAATATGGGCCATACGATCGAAACTCCGGCTCCTTCCTTATTCACGTTTGAAATTTCCGATTTTTTAATAGAGGGATTGCAAGGATTGTCTCTTCCCGAAGTGGAAGTGACTCTACCCGAATTTAAATTGAAACAGAAAGGGCCGATATTGATCACTCATTGGGGATTAAGCGGACCTTCCGTTCTAAAACTTTCAGCTTGGGCCGCAAGGGAACTTGCGGCTTGCGAATATCGAACGACTTTACTCGTAGATTGGATACCGGATAGATCCCGAGAAGAGGTTCGAGAGGTTTTGAAAAGATTGAAGCAAAAAAATCCCTCGCGTAGACCGTCAGTGAATCCGGAGTTCCAATTTGCTTCGAGGTTTTGGGAAAGAGTTTGGGGGAAAGTCGGAGACAAACGTTGGTCCGAAATTTCATCGAAGGAAATGCACGATGTGGAGGAAATTCTGAAAAGAAGCGTACTGCAAATCGAAGGCAAAGGGGCGTTTAAGGAAGAATTCGTGACGTGCGGGGGAATTCGGCGCAAAGAGGTGGACTTTAAAACGATGGAAAGCCGTCTGGTTCGAGGACTCCATTTTGCCGGCGAGGTTTTGGATATAGACGGAGTTACCGGAGGATTCAATTTTCAGAATGCTTGGACGACTTCTTATCTCGCAGCTAAAGGAATGGTTTCCTAAAAACCGACGCAATTTCCCGAAGACTATTGCGTAGTCCAAGGATTCGGATAGGAACTGTATCCGATCCGGTTCCCGTCCGGGTCTCGCAGGTAAATAGTGTATTCCGTTCTGTCTTCGATCTTATCCCCCAATTGCATTTCAATCTGCTTCTTAATATCGGAGGACTTTGCGTCGAAGACTAAGGCTTGAGGACCTTTACGAAATTCTTCCCGTTCGATCATGATCAAGGCTTCTCCGCATCTAAACCAGGTGGATCGAATCGATCCGTCGGAAAGCAAATTATCCTTTTCAAATTCTATACCCGGCAAGCGGTCGTAAAAGATTTTTAGCAAATCCGGATGATCGGTCGCGATCGCAATATGATGGATCATTTACTTACTAAATCGGAATAATCGGGATTTCGTTTCAGAAAAGTTTCAACATAGGAACAAGACGGAATGATTTTTTTGTCGGATTTTCGCGCTTCTTCTAAAGCCGCCTTCACCAGAACGGATGCTAACCCTTTCCCGCGCAAACTGCCGGGAACGAAAGTATGAGTCAGATTCCAAATTCCTTTTCCGATTTCACTGTAATCCAAGCGAGCCTCTAATCCATCTTCGATCAATGTAAAGTTACGGGATTGTTTGTCGTGTTTTACTTCGTTCATTTTATATAGATTAGACGTAGAAAATATGGTGAACAGGATTTTATTATTTACAAGTCGGACATGAAGAAACTAGGCCCTTTGAGTGGAATGCAAAATAGTCGATCGGTTTAAAACCTGGAAAATTCGAGTCGAATCCAAGTTCCTTCGGAAGGTACTATTTTTAATTTCGCCTTCAGCTGCCCCGCTAAGGATTGAATGATCATCAGTCCCAATGAATCGTGCCTATCTCCGTCGGCTATCGGCATTCTTCCTGCCGATAGAAATGAAAACGCGGAGGAATTTTCGGGGAGCCCGACTCCGTCATCCCCAACGCAAAGAGCTAATCCATCCTGAGTCTCTTCCAGTCGAACGGTGATTTTCCCTTCACGCCCGTTAGGGAATGCGTGTTTAAGCGAATTGGAAATGAGTTCGTTTACTATCAGCCCGCAAGGAATCGCTTTTTCCATCGGAATTAGGATCTGTTCCCATTCCGTCTCGAACCGGATTCGATTGCCCGGTGGAGCTTGCGAAACGATCAGATGGTTTATTAAAGATTCCAAATATTTGTTCATGAACACGGTGGAGAATTTCCCTTGCTGATAAAGATGATCGTGTATCAGCGCCATGGCCCGAATTCGATCTTGTGCCTTTTCCAGGACTTCGATCGCTTGCGGATCCTGCGTATATAAGTTTTGTAGATTCAGCATTCCTGAAACGATTTGAAGATTGTTCTTTACCCGATGATGGATTTCCTGCAAAAGAACTTCTTTTTCCTTCAAGTGTTCCGCTAATCGTTTTTCGACATCCCCTCTTTGGATTATCTCCGATTCCAGATGCTTCTTGGATCTCGCGATTTGGGCGCGCCTTTTCTTTAAATTATCCAATAAGTTGTTTTTTCTTTCTATATTTTGCTGCAATCCCAGCATTAAAACCGTAAGTGAAAGACAAACGATCGCATTCGAGATCAGGAAGTTAAATCCTACGACAAAGAATCTATCCTGAGGCATGGCCCACGTTAATTGAAATTGCGATAGTGCGAAGGAAGTGACTATAATCGCTATAAAATTTCCGAAGAGAGCAAAAAGGCAGGGAATTATACCGAATAAAACACCGGTGAGAACCGGGAATGGAAATAGCCATATCATTCCTCCTCCTTCCGGGCCGAGTGCGACGAGAAGAGACGCTCCTAAAAGGAAATTTAAGAAAAGGACTCCGCAGGAACGAACCGTAAATGGCAATTTTTTCCCTAGGAATAAAATATAAATTAAAAGTACTGCGAACGAGTTTATGAATATAACCGACGTTCGTGATTCTTCCAATGCCAATAACGTGCTCGGAATGTATGCGACCGTTCCCAATATGGTCATCGCTAAAATCAAGGAAGAAAGAACTAATTCACGCCAAAACGGTAGACCGTCGCGAATCGATTCATCCGGCGCAACATAATCCGAAACGGATCGGCGGATCCGGTTCAAAACCCCAGACTTCTTTCTTCGCTTCATAATCAGCAATAATAGACTATCTTTGAACCGAAAAATATTCCTTTTTGCTTTCCGATGAAGATAGGATAAAAAAATAAGAACGAATAGGAGATATTCTATTTTTGATTTTCATCAGGAATTGCAGGTTTCTTAATATATAGTATGTTGTTTATTAACCCTTTTTGACTAATGTCACTTAATTGAGGAAAAAATGTCAGGACGGAACACATGAGAAAAAAAAGAGGGCTCATGGCCCTCAAAATTTCGGTAGTTAGGTATGCAGCAATTCGACGGATAGCGTTTTCGTATCCTAATGCATCAATATGTCGGCGTTTTATATTTTAAAATTTTATTTTCCGTTAGCGATAATTCCGTCGATCGATGCCCAACCTGATCCTTTGATTAGAAGTGCGATCGAAATCGCGATCGCTAGGATGTGGAATTCGATGCCTTCACCTTGCTGATTTCCCGCCCAGTTAATAAAAAATCCGTGCGGAATATGCACTAACAAAGCTACGGACATTGCGACCGCAATGCCTGCGGCAGCGACTCTTGTCATTAGCCCGAGTACGAGACCGATCGGACCGAGAAATTCCGCTGCAAACAAAAGAAGAACGAGTAGCGTAGGAGTTCCTTGCGCGGCAAAGAAGCCTAACGTTCCTGAAAACCCGTAACCTCCGAACCAGCCCAATACTTTTTGCGCTCCATGCGGGAAAAACACGACGGCTAATACGATTCGCAAAATAAAAGACGTTATGTCTTTATCGGTTTTAAAAATTCTTTCGATCATATCAAAATCCTCCAAATGATTTGATAGTATATAATCTATTGTTGTATAGTTTAATATTAAAGTAATGGTCCGAAAAATCCAAAAAACATTGGCTCCTCCTATCCTTTAAAGGTCCCGAAGACCGACGGTCTTACAGATTTGTCCCAGTTGTTTTAAGTCATCATCGGAAAGGGGAGACATTCGATCTTTAAGATGCTCTAAGTAAGAAGGGAAAACCTTGCAGATAAGTTCTTTTCCGGAGTCGGTAAGATTGACGATAAAGTATCTTCTATCTTCCTCACTTCGAACTCGTTGGACAAGTCCTCTTTTTTCAAGGTTATCCACGATTTGAGTGATATTCCCCTCGCAGGAAAAAATCTTCTGTCCGATTTCTTTCTGACACATCGGACCGAGGTGATGCAAAGTTTCCAAACAGCCAAATTGACCGCTCGTCAAGCCGAACTGACTCAAGACTTTATCTTCCATAGAGCGGATCGAATCGGTGCAACGACCTAACTTGATATACGCATCTAGGATCTTGACGTCTCTCGGCTTTCCTTTGAAATGACTTCCCATATTAGTTTAAGAATGAACTATCTATATTTAGACGACGGCTATTCTCAAATGTCAATCTTTTTTCGCCTGACTCGGCCGGAAGGATCAGGCGTCTGTCGGATCCCAACATGTTCTGAAATCTTCATTCCAGGATTCCATTTCTTGCAGTTCGCTTTCAGATAAGGAGAAATCGAATACTTGCGCGTTTTCTTCCAACCGTTCTTTTTTTACCGATTTGGGAATTACGACAAATCCTTTATCGATCGCCCAGCGAATCAAAACTTGCGCCGGAGTCTTCCCGATTTTTCGAGCAATCGAGACTAATTTTGGATCGTTAATTTTTCTCCCGTGGGCTAGGGGACTATATGCTTCTAAGATAATTCCGTTCTCCTTGCATTTAGCAGCCAATTCTTTTTGATTCAAGAAGGGATGGAATTCCACTTGGTTTACCGCAGGAATGATTTCCGCTTTCGGAAGGAGTTCCTCTAAATGAGAAATCGTGTAATTGCTGACTCCTATGGATTTTACCAAACCTTCATCATAAAGTTTTTCCAACTCTCTCCACGCTTGCTTTCTTGTTCCTGCGACGGGAAAATGAATTAGATATAAATCGATCGAATCCAAACCTAAACTCTTTAAGGAAATTTCCAAATTTTTGCGCGGTTCCTTTTGGTCGGAATTCCATAATTTAGTGGTCACAAAGATTTCATTTCTAAGGATTCCGCTTTCCTTGATTGCCGCGCCGACATCCTGCTCGTTTCCATAAATTTTTGCGGTATCGATATGACGATAACCTGCTTCGAGAGCCCAGTTAACCGCGTCTCTGCATTCCTTTCCCGATTTAGTTTTCCAGACTCCGAGGCCTATAACCGGCATCCGTATTCCGTTATTCAGTTGAATCGATTGCGTTAAGGGTGGTTTTGACATACGGGAAATTAGACTGCTCCGAATCGATTCGGTTCGATTGGAAACCACACTGATTCCGAATGAATGTTTATTTTGAATCCGGATATATCCTAGAGCGAAAGAAGTCTCAATCGGACTTGCAATTTATCGAGTCTTTTGTTCAATACCCCTCATGCAAACCAGCACAGTTATATCCGATTTTATCCTGGCCGCCTTTGCTGCTTGGACGGGATTCCGGCTTCACGGGAACTGGAATAAACAAAGCGGGGCCTGGGGATTTTATTCCATCGCTATCGGCGCCGCTCTCGGGAGTTTATTTTTTGCAGGGGTTTCGGTAATCGAACCTATCTATAGAATAGTGATTAGATTTGCAGCCGAGGTTGGAGTTCCTTGGATCGGTCTTGCTTTTTTTAGCGGAACTTTCGGAAGAATCAGCCGTAGGAATTGGATTACGATCTCTCTCTTTCTCGTTTTGATGTCGTTAGTCGATCGTTGGATGGGTTTAGGTGGTTACTCCACATTCATAGGAGCAGTGTCTTTTATAACTATCATCGCCTCCTGTGTTAAGCGATATAATGGTGCTCACAAACCAGCCGCAATGTACGGAATTCTCGGGTCTTTATTATTCATTCTTGCCGGTCTTGCGATCGGAACGGCAGGGGAGGCGGCCGGTATTTTAAAAGTCGATATATACCATTTTGTGCTAGCCGGCGCCTGCTATTGCTTGGGCTTTTCCCTAAAGAGGCTTGGATAACAAAAGACTATCCTAATTCTTCGAGTTCGGAACTTAAATTAGCTCTAGCTTGCGTCTCGAAGGTCTCAAAAAATTCCGGACTACTAAAGATCCGTTCCATTTGTAAAAAGTATTCCAATACCTTTTTCCTACCGGAAGAATACTCTTCGTCGGAATATTCCTTATATTCGTTTCGAATGCTTCGGGCGTATTGCAGGTATTCGGATTTGTTCGCGCCTAAAATCGATAAGTCGCAATCTAAAAAATAACGGATATCCGGATCATCCTGGGCTCTGTGTATTTTGGTGGCGAGAATGAGGTCCTTAACCTTAAAGATAAGCAGCTTCGGCGCGTTGATCCGGGTTAATCTCTCTTCCGCCAGTCCTGCGCTATTTTCTTCGTTTCGGAAATCTTTAGGATCATAGATAATATCGTGATAAAACATCGCCAATAGCATGCTGTCCCAATCTTGAATTCTTGTCTCTACGGTCTTCAATCTTTCCAGAAAGGAGCTTAGATGTGCAAGTGTATGATAATGTCTGTGGCTTTCAGAATAGTTTAAATTGATTTCGGTCCATAAAGCGTCGATTACGCCTTTTAATTCGGAATACTTACTTGCAGTTCTATAAAACTCTTCTCTTAACATCGATCTGCTCTCCTATCATTTTCAGAAGATTCGCTTTGAAGCGGAGATACGGAGCTTTTTCGCATATCCTGCAGGAGATTAATTGTAGCGATTTTATTCTTTCGTTACAATTAGTTTTCCTTATCTCAAATTGAAAGAAAGGCGGATTTTCTCAATGGTTCGATTTACTGCGATGATACGTTAAGGCTAAAGAGATGCAATCTTGCAGCTCCTTAACCGGGATAGGTTCGTTCTGTTTAAAAATGATACTTCGATTTCCCTCGAAGTGAAACTTCTTGCCGTATTTCTTTTTGAATTGTGCGATCAGACTTGTCTGACAATTAAAGTAAATTCCGTATTCATCTCCTTGGGATTCCCTATGATGAATACGGATAGTACTTCCGCTTTTAGTCTGGGATGTTAGATAGCTGGGTTCTCCCCATTTTAAGGTTTCTTCCAGAGGGCCGACGCTTTCCGTCTTCGCGGCCGTATCGAAAATCAATTGCCTCAAGAAAAGAAGTTTGGTCCGCATTCTTTCCGGGTAATTATAAAAGACTTCCGCTACCGCTTCGGTTCCGAACTCCATCTTCTTTTTGGAATCAGTATTATCTTTCTTCGGTTTCATAGATAGATGCTTGATACGATCTTCGTCTTCAGATTTCCAGATATAAATCTTCGAGAGGGTCGGAATAAAATTCAAACTCTTTTTGGATCGAGAAAAATAGCGTTATTAAGGATTTGCCGTTTTAGCCAAGGCGACAAAAAAACGATTCATGCGAATTAAGCCGGGATTTGTTCGGAAACTTGAGTGACCCAGGAAGAGTAATAATTGGAGAGCGTCCGTAAAAACATCAGGTCCATCTCGTTCTCAGGTTTGATCGCTCTCAGCGCATTCGCATACTGAGTTCGAAAATCCGTAAGAGTGGCGGCTTCCGAAATATAAGTCCGCATCGAATGCGCCTGCTCCGGCCCGAATCCATATTCGTTCGACCACTTATCGATCAGAGTTCCGCAATTGTATTTTCTTGAGAGTAATATTTGAGCCAATATGTTTCGAAACATATTCTCTATGGAGATGATCGTTATATCCTTATGTGCGATCGAAATATCCGTTATGATCTCGTCCTTTTTATCGATCACCGCTTTGGACGTACCCATTTTGTTAAAAACTTTTGAAAGATCATTATAAGCTCGAAAGTGTTTTAAAATGATCTCACGGTCTTTTACGTCCACAGTCCGTTGATCTTCGGGATGATTCATCTCTTGAAGAATCGACTCTATCACCTGAAACATGATGTCGAACGTGAATTGAGTCGTTTTACCTAGTAAATAACGGATCTCACTTTGAAAGGCGGCGTGAATTCCGATAAAAAAAGACTCTAGTTTTTCCGGCGGGAGAACGGTGGAGGCTTTAAAGTAGGAGATCATATCCCTTACGAATTTGGTTCGGTCGAGTATGGGGAATTGTTCGGGATGATTGGAATGAGTGCGGATAAACGGTTCTTTAACGATCTTAATCGCCCCGGTTCCTGCCTCTTCCGAACGAAAGAGTACCCGATATAGCAGGAGAGAAATTTCCCGCGAAGTCTTCTTGTCTTTTAAGGTTTTGAGATCTGAAGGCTCGAGCAGATCGCTGCTACTTGGGTGCTTGCTCTGGACTTCTCCCATAGGATGGCTTTGCTTTTTTTCCTAACGCTTGGTATGTCTATACTCGGAGGAAAAAGCGAAAAGTAAAGCAGATTTGCCGGGTGAGTCGGAAATCCATTGATTTTTCCGCCAGAGCCTCAAAACTCGATCGGACATATGAACAAAATCATCGGGCCCGATAATCAAGTTCGGTACGGCGTATGGGAAACTCCGATCGAATTTAATCATAGCGATTTCCGCCTTCTGGATTTTTTCGGAAAGGAGATTACAGGATTAAAAAGGCGATTTTCATTCCATACATTCAATTATCTCGGTCTCCTGATGGAGGATTCGATAGTCGGAATTGCTGCAGTCAGCCTCGGCTACGCTTATAATGTGTTCGCTTATCTATATCGCTTTGACGAAGGCAAAGTATATGAATTCGATACTAAAGGGCCGGATCTTGGTTTAGCCTTAAAATTCCCGGCGAATCCGGATGAGTATCAGATTCAATTTAAGAAAGGGAAATCATTCTTAGAGATTCGTAAATCGCATTCCGAAGGAATTTTGTCCTTAGAGGCGAATTTCGACGGAAAGCTCAAGATTTCCGGAGAATTCCCTTATTCTCTAAACACGCACAATCCTTTGAGAGTGTTGAACCCGTCCGAACCGACTCGTTGGACGTTCACTGAGAAATGCTCTCCGTTATTGCCGACCCGTCTCTCCGTTCGATACTTAGAGAAGGAACTAGTAAGAGATCCTAATAAATCGACTTTAGTGTATGATTGGTCGGGCGGATATCTAAGAAGGGAAACAAATTGGTATTGGGCCGCTTTTTCCTCCGTTCTACCCAATAAAACTAAGATCGGAGCGAATTTTGCCGCATTGGTAAACGAAAGTTTCTTTTCCGAGAATGCTTTCTGGATTAATGCGAAGCAGCAAAGAGTAGATCGCTGCATTTTCGATTTTTCGCAAGAAGATCCGTATAAACCGTGGCGTTTATGGGATGAAGCGGGCAGACTAAGATTGGAATTCAAACCGGCGGGAGAACGTCGAGAAAAGATGAATCTTATTTTTACAAAATTGTATTTTAGACAATTTGTGGGAAAATTCTCCGGAACATTCCGACCGGATCAGGGGAAGGAGATTTCTTTTAAGAATGTTTGGGGTTTTACCGAATTTCATCGCTCTCTTTGGTGAAAATCAGAAACGAAATACATTTCGTGAAACAAGAATCATTAAACGACTTGTCCGTCAGTAAGAGACTTTTATCCATCGATGCGTTGCGAGGATTTACCGTTGCCGGCATGATTCTCGTAAATAATCCGGGGTCCTGGTCGGCTATTTATTTACCGCTGAGACACGCGAAGTGGTTTGGGTGCACACCGACCGATTTAGTTTTTCCTTTTTTCCTCTTTTCGGTCGGTGTTTCGATTCCGTTTTCCGCAGTCGGGAACGGGGGAACTTTTTTTAAAATCCTGAAACGGGCTTCGCTCCTAATTATAATCGGACTGTTCTTGCATTGGTTCGGAGAGTGGAGTTTCGACCGATTGAGAATTCCCGGAGTGCTTCAGCGAATCGGGTTGGTCTATTTCATTTCCGCGATTATCTACCGTTCCACAAATTTCCGTATTCGCATAACGATTTGCTTATCGATTCTCTTGGGATATTGGATCTTACTAGGATTCGTTCCGCCGCCCAGTTCTGATTCAGCGAGTTTGTCGCCCGGAAAGGATTGGGGGGCTTGGCTGGATCGAATTGTTTTCGGAGAAAATCATCTCTGGAAATCCTCTAAAACCTGGGATCCGGAGGGTTTACTTAGTTCTTTCAGCGCAGTTGCCACTACGTTGTTAGGAACGTTTTTTGGAGAGGGTTTGAAAAAGGATTCCGATACGAAAAGGAACATTCAAAAAACTGCATTTAATTTCTGCATTGCTGCGATCGTAATTATGGCTGTAGGGTGGATTTGGCATCAGTTCTTTCCGATGAACAAAAGTCTCTGGACTTCAAGCTATGTATTATGGACTGGAGGGTTAGCCGCTCTCTTGCTGGCTCTATTTCTTTTTCTCGAATCGATTTCTATGAAAAACAGAGATTTAGTATTCGCGCCTTGGATTCCTTTCGGTCGGAACGCGATTCTCGTATTCTTTGCATCGGGAATTTGGGCCAGAGTCTTGAACTTAATCACTATCGAAAATTCCGTAGAATCGATAAGCCTCAAGACGTTTCTGTTTCAAAAAGGATTTGTAGTCTGGGCTCCATCGCTGGAATTCGCGTCTTTAGCATATGCGTTGAGTAACGTGATTCTTTGGTTCGGAATTTTATACGTGTTAGATAAAAAGAAATTGTACTGGAAAATCTAAGGATTTATAATCGGTCGCCGCTTGAAACTCTCCAAAGCGGCTTCCTCAATCACGATTAAATCGTAAGCAATTTCTTCACTGCGTCGCTTGATTCGGTCGTAAGGATGAGGATTTTCGTATTCTTTCCTTTCTCCGTCCGTAGGACGTCTTTGGTGAATTCGCCTAAGTATAGTTCGATGATCTTGTTCGGAATGGAATCTAATGGGATCCGTTTTTAAATGGCGCTTATTTCGAATGCTTCCCTATAATCATCAACAGGCAGATGATGACTATGTCGCCTGAATTTGCGATGGGAATCAAAAATATTGTCTTTGTACGTCGTGAAAGGATGGATTTTGAAAGAAAAACGATCGAACGTCTATAACACGAATACCTTAGGGAATTGGAGAGAAGCATCAAACGACATTCTCTTGTGACCTTTTTTAATTGATTGCTTGTATCACGGTATAGCAACTTTGTTTCCGTAATTCTTTAATAGGGAGAGATATTCCTGAATCCTATCATTCAAACACTATCATCCGGCGCAATTATAACCGATTGGTCCGGGAGAATTTTGGAATTTAGCCCAGCGTTTCTATCGATGTTGGGCCGGGATCCTAATGTTGAATTGCCCGAAAGCTATTTTGATTGGATCCATTCCGTCGATAAGCAGCATGAAGAACAGTTTCTAAAAAAAGCGCAAGTTGGCGAAATTAAACATTACGAGATTCTAAAGCGTTTACGAAGAGAAGACGGTTCGTACGAAGTATTTCAATCGATTAGCTCGGTTTTAGATTCTACGAATTCTAAAGGAGGCAGATTATTCACTCTTTTCTTACCGATAGATGACGCTCCTGAATCCCCTACTTTCGGAGAGTCAAATGCTCTTGTCAGAGGAGAGGATTTGTTCGGCGCTGAAATGGAGTTTTACCGTAAAGCTCTGGAAATATTCGACTGGAAGCAATCATTAAAGGATCGTTATTCGTCATCATCGTGGATGGACCTCGCAATAAAGCAGATTAACATTACGCTTATGCAAGGAACCGGCATCGGGAGTTTGATGAGCGTTCTATCGATGATAATTGCAAAAGCGAAACATAAGGAAGTCGAAGGAATCGTCGAAATCAAAGCAAATCTTTTCGATCTACTTACGGATTCCGTGGATAGCACCGGAAAATTTACCCGATTCTTATCGTCGGCACAGACCCTTTTTGAGGAAAATCTGAAAGTCGAGGAATCCGCAACGGTTGGAGATCTAATAGATTGCTTACGGGAATTAATCGATGAGATTGAACCTTCCGTTCGATTACGAGGCCAAAAGTTTCTTATATCGGATAACCTACAGATTCTATCAAACAAACTTCGCCTAAAGAAGGTTTGGTTTCAAAAAATTATACGAGAAGTTCTTATTAACGCTCTTAAATACTCTCCAGAACAATCGAATATAATGGTGCTGGTCTTGAAGATCGGAAATGAAATTCAATTGAAGGTGATTAATGATCCGCCTTTCCTCGGCTACCTTCAAGAATTTCACGAAGATCTCGTTTTCGAGCCGTTCTATAGGGGACTCAAGTTCATGGATGAACGTTACGATCAAGAGGAATTCGGAATGGGATTGGGTTTGTCTGTCGTAAAAAAACTAGTCGAGCTTCATGGCGGAAAAGTTCATTTGCAAACGATCAACTTAAATCTACATGAGAATAAAAAGGAAGGGATCTGTCTGACAATTCGCCTACCTGTAGTCAGTTGAGGATTTTGCATGTTCGGCAAGCCGTCGCATTCGGATCGGATCCTCAAAAGAGGTAATTTGGGTTATTTTATAAATATAAAAATTCAGTAATATTCATGTTTAATTATATAATAATAAATATCGTCCTACTCTTGGATATGTTTCCGATTGATAAGATAAAAAAGGGAGGGGATGAAAAAGAGCGAAAATAATTCCGCCGTTAAGCCCCCGACTACCACCGTTGCCAACGGTCTCTGTACGTCCGATCCTATTCCTGATGCAATTGCGGCAGGCAATAACCCTAGTAAAGCTAAAAGAATCGTCATTATTCGCGGTGTAAATTGTAGATCGGCTGCCGTTAACACGGACGATCTAAGCGTCTTCGTTTGATCTTCCTTTTGCAGTTGAATCATGCGAGTTACGAATAGAACGCAGGTCATGGTGGCGATGCCGAAAAGGGAAACGAAGCCTACTCCTGCGGAGACCGAGAAATTGACGCCCCTTATTAACAAAGCTAAGATCCCTCCCGCAATAGAAAGAGGAACTCCGGACATAGCCAATAGAGCATAACGTGGCTTTCGGAATATTCCTAGCAATATGCAGAAAATTCCGAGAAGCGTCGCAGGGATTACGATTCGCAATCTAGATACTGCTCTGGTTAGATTTTCGAATTGCCCGCCCCATCGAATGCTGATTCCTTCCGGGAGAGGAATTGATTTCTCCACCTTATTCTTAGCTTCTTCAACAAATCCTCCCTGATCCCGCCCGCGAATATTTGTTCGAATGGAAATCTGTCGCTTTCCATCCTGTCTTTGGATGATAGTAGGCCCGTCTTTTAGCTCGATAGAAGCCAATTCGCTTAACGGTATTCTTCCTCCCGTAGGAGAGGTTACTAAAAGGTTTTTGACCGATTCTAGAGAGGAGCGGAAATCCGTGGAATACCGAACCATGATGTCGAATCTCTTCGAACCTTCGTATAATGTTCCGACTTCGCTTCCCCCGATCGCGGCTTCTAACGTATCAAGTATGTTTGATGCGTTGATTCCAAAACGAGCCGACTTTTTTCTGTCGATAGTAACAGTCAATTGTGCCTGGTCCGACTCCTGCTCGAACCCGGATTCGGTTGCGCCGGGAATGTCTCGAACGATTTCTAGTATTTTTTTTGCATGATTTCTGAGAAGGCCCAAATCTTCTCCGTTTACAAGTATCGCCAAATCGGAGACACTACCCGTCACGGCTTCAGTCACATTATCCAGGATCGGTTGAGAGAATACGAATTGAACTCCAGGAAGGTCTTCTTGCAGGCCGGCTTTCAATTTTTGAAGGAGTTCCTTTTTTGTTATCCTTTCCCGCCATAAGTCGTAATTTTTTAATCCGACTAGAATTTCCAATCGATTCGGCCCGTAGGGATCGGTTCCTTCATCGTTTCGTCCGAGCTGACTTAAGACCGACACGACCTGTTCCTGTTTCAGTATCGATTCCCTAATTACCGGAAGATATTGTTCCGAACTTTTAAGATTTATTCCGACCGGAAAGAAACAGCGTATATTGATCGACCCCTCGTCCAAATCCGGCAAAAATTCCGTTCCTAATTTATAATATCCGAATGTACTTATGATCAGAGCGACAGATAAGGAATAAATCACGACTTTTTCGGAGGAACGCAATAGTCGAGAGAGCAAGGAATGATAAACGGATTTTATCCAATCTAATATCGGATTGTTCCATTCCATTTTCTTAGAATATGGGGATTCCATTTTAACCCTGTAGAATAAACACATCAACACCGGAATCAGTGTAAGAGTGAACAAAAGGCTCCCGATGATCGCAAACGACAAGGTAAAGGCCATGGGAGAGAATAGTTTCCCTTCCACTCTTTGAAAAGTGAAAATCGGGAGATAAGCGAAGATGATGATCGTGATGGAAACGAAAATTTCCCGTCCGACTTCGATTGTGGACGAACGAGTAATACTTAATAATTCCGAGAATCCGATCCCGGCTTCGGACGATCGTTTAGCATGTGAATATCTCCGATAGATATTTTCCACCATTACAACCGCGCCGTCGACGATGATACCGAAATCGATCGCGCCCAGGGATAGTAGATTGGCGGGGATTCCGGTTAGTTTCATCATGATAAAAGCGAAGAGTAGCGAGACCGGTATCATGCTTGCGACCACGACGGCCGTCCGTACGTTTCCTAGAAAGAATATGAGGACGAGTATTACGATACTTACTCCCTCGAATAACGTACTTCGAACGGTTTGTACGGTATAGTCCACCAATTCGGTCCTGTCGTAGGTCGGAATCAATCTCACGCCTTGCGGAAGCAGATTGGCGTTGATATATCGGATTTTTTCGTAAACCCTTTCGATTATCTCCGACGGATTCTCTCCGCGACGCATAGCAATGATTCCTTGGATTCCGGAATCTCTTGTTCTTAGTTCACCCGTTACGGGATTGCGAAGGGCGTAATTGAAAATTCCATCCGGCCGTCTCGGATATTCTTCCACGGACGCCAAGTTTTCGACGTAAATCGGAGTTCCTGAAACTGCGGTTACCACTATATTCTGAATATCTTCTTTTGTTTGTATCGCGCCCAATCCCCGGACGATGAAACCTTGATCACCTCTAGTAAGTACGTTTCCTCCCGTATTCCTGTTATTGGATCGAATCGCATCAAGCAGATCCGGCAGGCTCAAATCGTAACGCAATAACCGATTCGGAGAAGTGATGATATGATATTGCTTTTCTAAGCCTCCAAAGTTCAGAATATCCGCCACTCCCGGAGTTTGTCGTAAAGCAGGAACGACCACCCAATCCTGCAAGGTTCTCAAATCCATCGGCGTCCAATTTTCCGAAGCCTCTATCGTATACCGATAAATTTCGCCGACTGGCCCGGTAAGAGGCGCAAGAGAAACGTTGGCCTCCGCAGGAAGTTCGATGGCTTGCAGTCTCTCCAAAAGTAGCTGTCTTGCGACAAAATCGCTGACTCCTTCTTCGAAAACGTATTGAAGCACGCTAAGTCCGAAAATCGTTTTGGATCGACGAGTTAAAACGTAAGGAACCGAATTTAATCCTCTTTCCAAAGGCAACGTGATTCTTCGTTCGACTTCTAAAGCCGCTTTCCCGGGGAGAAGCGCTATTACGGTAACTTGAGTATCTCCCACGTCAGGATAAGCTTCTTTCTTAAGGGTAATCCAGGACCAAATTCCGAAGCAGATGATCGCGATAGCCAGTGTGAGTGTGGGGATCCTATTTTTTAAGGATGCATCGATGAGTCGTTCAATCATATTTAAAACCCGAAGCTTAACCCTTTCAGTAAAATTACACCATCGATCAAAATCGTTTCACCGACTGAAAGACCGTCCGTTACGATCGTACTGTTTTCTCCCGACGTCCCTAATACGACTTGGCGTCGACGAAACGATCCCGTTCCTTCCTTTATAAAAACATAATGTTTTTCATCTACCGTAAGAATCGCTTTGTTGGGGAGCAAAATGACGGAAGTGTGAGGATCGCCGAAATCCACTTTTGCATACATACCGGGGAGAATCTTTTCTTTGGGATTCTTAATCGTTACCCTTACTTTTACGGTTCTTAAAACGGGATCGATCGCATCGCCTATCGCCTCCGCATGTCCGATAAAAATTTTACCGGGGAAGGAGGAAAATTGAATTCGAACCTCTTCTCCTTTTTGCACTTCGCTTAACTGAGATTCCGGAACATCGCATATTAACCAAAGAGCGGGCCCCTTTACGTTATCTAGCTCTTTCGGATTTAGGCCGATCGTTCTTAGCTTTGATTCCGACTCGTCCGCTTCCGCTTTTGTAACTGCAAAGTTCGACTCCGCTTCAGTCACGTCCCGACCGGTAGCGGCCTGATTTGCGTACATATCCCGTACTCTTAGGAGATCCTTGAGTCCTTTGATTACCGTCGCTCTGTTTCTTTTGTACTCCGAGAAAAGCTGCGTATTCTCCGGGGAATCGAAAAGAACGATCTTTTCTCCCGAGTTAACGGACGTTTTGATGCTGGCGACGACTCTTGCAGGGGCGATGACTGAAAAGGACGCGTTCCCGGTCCCGACGGTAATATACGAAAATCTAGATAAGCCCGAATAATCGGTCGGAAAAGAAATCAGATTCCCTTTCTCCGATATTTTGGGGGCTCGATTTTGTTCCTGTCGCCAAATATCCTTTCCTTTTTTATCCGGAAAGCAGTAGTAGCCGATACCAAAAAAAGAAATCAGTGAGATAAAAAGAATTCTATTTTTATTATTTATAAATTCAGAATATATTTTATATATATAGGTCGTCATTTGCCTAATTCCGTAACCGTTTTTCCGATCGAAAAATTCAGAGATTCGGCAGCTTCGATGCGATCCGATTGAAGTCGGATCATGTTGAGAGTGCTGTCGCTATAGGATTCGAAAAAATCGGCAAATTCCAATATAGTGATATATTTCTTTCTGTAATTTTCTATCATTAGCCCGGCCAAACTTTTGTAATCTTTCGTGAACGAATTTCTGTAATTCTTTAATAATCGCTCCTTATCTCTCGCGATTTCCAAGGCTGCTCGAACTTCCGTGTTCACTTTTAAAAGTTGTTCCTCATACGCGACTTTCCTCGAATTGAGTATCATTTCAGAAGATTTGATGTTTCCTTGGTTTCGGTCAAAAAGGGGTATCGAAGTGGATACCGTAAATCCGTAGTAGTTATTGATATAATTTCCGGCCCGGTCCCAGCTTCCTCCCAACGATAAATCCGGAATAACCATCGCCTTTTGCAAAGAAAGATTGGTTTGTTCGGCTTTTACGGATAGCTCGAGACTTTTAAGATCGGGCCGATGCTCGATTGCCGACTTTATCATCTCTTTCGCATCCAGGGAATGGATCGAATATTCCGAATCCGCATGCTCCGTAAATTCAGGGAATATCTCGTATTCGAGCGTACTTTGTTCGTTTAGCAGGACCTTCAAGGCGGCTTCCTTTTCATAAACGATCTGGGCTATTTTCGATCTATCGTTCTCGAGGCGAAATAGCAAGGATTTTAACCTTAATAATTCGGAAAGAAGAATATTCCGATTTTGGTATACGTTTTCCGCGCCGGAAATCGTTTTTCTGATGGACGGTATACTTTCTTTATAGAATTCGACGGATTGTCTTGCGAAATACAATTGGAAGAACGTAGTTCTAAGTTCTAATTTAAGAGAACGTAAAGTATCGTAGAATATCTGTTCCGAAATTTCCTTGTTCCACTTCGCGAGTCGTATTCGTTTGTCTCTTTTGCCGGCCATCAAGAATAACTGCTGGATTTGAATCGCTGTTTCACCGTTCTTAGTCGTATCGAAATATTTTCCGGTCCCGGGATTGTAGACGTTCTGATCGATCGCAATGTTCGGGTTATCCCATAATCCGGCTTGCAGTATTTCGGCCTTTTTCGCTTCTATTTCGAATTTGGAAGAAATGAGAGAGAGATTATTTTTAAGGAATAATTCTTCCGCTTCTCTTAGGCTTAATTTTCTTTTTAAAAGAAAAGTCATATCTTCTCGGGAATTTTGTTCAAGAACCTCAGTGGATTCGAGTTTTGGAACGGAGGGATTTACGTTCCGTGGACCTGTAATCGTTAAAAAAAGATAAGTTGCCGTCGCAAATATAACGGCGCATTTGTATGAGTGCATTAAATAAAGCTCCTAGACGACTCCGTCCGAAATTTGCGACGAAGTCCGACAATATGATTCGAATGTCAGGCTTTGCTAGGCGGTGGAATATTTAAAAGGAGCTCGGAAAGTAGATAATAAGAACTGTAGACAGCCGATCCATATTTGATCGGAGAGGGGACTCGGAAAGACTGAAACTCGGAATTCGTATTTTCCGAATCGTATTCGGCGGAATCGGGTATCCAGACCGAATTGATGCCGTCGTCCTCTTCTTCATCCTGAAAGAGTCGGAGAGCTTTTTTAATCGGGGAAGATTTGGTAGAAGCGGATTTGAACTGGCCGTTTGGATGGGAAGAAACGGAAATCCGGGTCTGTGAAAGGTAGAAGAAGGAGAAATTGAACAGAAAGATCGGCAGGAATCCGTAGAAAAGAGGTCGAATTCGGCGAAACACGTTCATTCTGAATTATAATATTTGATACGGCGAGGAGGGAAAGAAGAAAATTGCGTCGAATCCGAATGAATTATGACGCAATTTTCTGGGGTGAAACTTAGATTCTCTCGATGATCGTAGCGATTCCCATTCCGCCGCCGATGCAGAGGGTAATGAGCGCATAACGCTGATTACGTCTTTCTAATTCATCCAATGCGGTTCCCAATAAAATCGCGCCTGTCGCACCCAGCGGATGTCCTAGGGAAATGGATCCGCCATTGACGTTAATTTTTTCGAGTGGGATGCCCAGAGTCCGTTGCGTATAGAGAACGACAGAAGCGAACGCCTCGTTGATTTCCCAAATATCGATGTCTTCCACTCTTAAACCTGCAAGGTGAAGAGCCTTTCTGGAGGCCGATACAGGGCCTGTCAACATGATGGTCGGATCTTCGCCGGTCGAAGCCATCGCGACGATTTTGGCTCGAGGCTTAAGTCCGTATTTTTTTATTCCATCATCGTTGGCGATAAGCACCGATGCCGCTCCGTCTACAATTCCGGAAGAATTGCCCAAGGTATGGATGTGATTGATCTTTTGAACTTCGGGATAAGAACGTAATGCGATTGCGTCAAGCTCCTTTTCTCCGATCGTTTTGAATACCGCACCCAATCCGGAAAGGAATGCATAATCCGACTCGATACGGGGATTTTCGTCGGTATCTACGACGGTTCCATCTTCCAATCTAACCGGAATTATGGATTTTTTAAATACGCCGTCTTTGATGGCCTTATCCGCTTTCAATTGAGAAGATTCGGCGAATCGATCGGCATCTTCTCTGGAAATGTTATATTTTGTGGCGATTAAATCGGCTGAGATCCCCTGAGGAACTAGATTATAATGTTTCGCTATATTAGCGTTTCCTACATTGAAATCTCTGTCTCCCATGTCCGCGCCCATTTTGACTCGGCTCATGGACTCGATTCCGCCGCCCAAAGCTACATCCATGCTTCCCGCTTGCACATGATTCGCGACGTTATTGACGGCTTGGAGTCCCGATCCGCAAAAACGATTTACCGTGTAACCGGGAACGGAATTCGGCCATTGTGCAGCCATCACCGCATAGCGTGCGATGCAAGCTGCTTGGTCTTCCACTTGCGAAACGCATCCTAAGACTACCTCTTCGACGATTTCCGGCTTTAATCCGTTTCTTTCTTTGATTGCGTTTAGAGTCGAGGCGGATAGCTCTTGAGGGTGAACGGATGCCAGAGTTCCTCTTTTTTTTCCCTTACCGCGAGGGGTACGTACGGCATCGATTACATATGCATTGGACATGATATATCTCCTATAACGAAAGGCGTTCGTCTTATTTTGAACTTACGTTCAAGAACGAGATGCATTCTGGTTCCAATTTATCGCAAAGGGCGGAAAAGCAAGTTCTTTTGCAATAATTCTAATTTGGGTTCTAAACCTGTTTTAAGATGCTTTTTTGTCGAAGATGGTTTCCAAAACTTTGAAATACCAACAATCACCTTTCAGATTTTCATAAAAACCGTTATGTCCTCCGTATTTCTGGATGAGGATCTTGAGTCTAGAGTTGGAAGGGAGTTCGTGAAATTCATTCGGCCGTATGATCGGGTCGTCTTCCGATGTAACAATAGTTACAGCGACTTTGAGTCCTTTAAAATCTTTAGAGCCTAAGGTGTATGATAGAAAGTAGTCGTCGGTTGTCTTGAATTGATGGGTGCTTGATACGATTCTATCGGTCATTTCCATCACTGATTTTCCCTGCATGATTTCCGGATACGGATGGAGATCGGGAAAGTGAACGTTCTTTTTAGCCAGAGATGCTCTCCACTTATCCCTAAAATATTTTCCGATAATCAGTTTTGAATCCATCATTTCAGTCGCACTTTTGGGATGGAGAGCGGGGCTGACCGCGATGCAATGTTTTAAATTCGGTATCGGATGTTTTCCTTTAGAATGTTCTCTCGCGATTCTCAGAGTGAAATTTCCGCCTAGCGAAAATCCAGCGACGTAGACCGGTATCTTTTTCCCGTATTCTTTAGCGGCTTTCCGAACCGCTTCGTACGTTTCCCGAATCAAACTTCCGTTGAACGGTTCCGGATTCAAATGATGAGTTTCCCCGTGATCACGCAGATTTAATCGAAAAATCGAAATTCCTCGTTCAAAGAATTTTCTTCCGGTCCTTTGAATATAATTGGAATCGATACTTCCTTCCCACCCGTGAATTAAAATCAAGAGCGCTTTATTTTCCGGCGCTTTCGAATAATGTCCCAGTAATTTGACTCCTTTCCCTGCGTCTAGCACTACCGGTACTGCCGCGCGATCCATCGGGTGATTCGGTTTTTTTTGACGAAGTAAGGAAGCGAGAATCGTTTGTACGAAAGGATGCCTAAGGTGAATCGGAGGGTTGAATGGACGGAGATGTTCCATATTCCCAGGATAGTCGTTTTGGTTCTTGCAAGCAAGCAATCCTTAAAGAAACTTTTCTAAAATTGAATAGAGTTGTTCGGAATTATATGGCTTACCTAAAAATCCGGTAAACCCGTGCTCCTCGCATGCCTTATATGTTTCGGAAAAGGAACTGGCGGTCACAGCGATAATGGGAACATTCCGACCGAACTCTCCAAAGGAGCGAATTGCATCCGCGGTCTGGTATCCGTCCATTCCGGGCATTTGCAAATCCAAAAAAATAATTTTAAACTCTTCCGGCTCCGATTTAAATCGAGATACGGCCTCTTCACCGCTGTTGCAGGCAACCGTCTTTGCTCCGGTCTTTTCCACAAGTTTAGAAAGGATCTTGCAATTGATATCGTTGTCGTCAACGACCAATGCGGTTCCGAACGAAAGCTTCGGAATTTTTTTTGTCGAAGTTTTCGTTTCGGCTATTACAGACTGATCGGTTATTCTGAGGGGAAGTTTCAACGTAAAGGTCGAACCTTGACTTTGTTTAGAAATCAAATTAATTGCGCCTCCCATTTTCTCAGCGAGTTTCTTGCATATATAAAGCCCTAAGCCCACTCCTTTATGCTTGCGAGTATATGCTAAATCTTCCTGATGAAACGCTTCGAAGATTCGTTCATAAGCTTCTTCTGAAATTCCGATTCCGGTATCTGCGACTTCGAAGACGATGAATTTCTCTTCCAATGCGACGCGTAAATCGATTGATCCTACTTCGGTGAATTTGATGGAATTCGTAATGAAATTTACGAGAATTTGTTCGATTCGAAATCGATCTCCTAGGACGGAAGCAGGAACATTCGATTCGGTCTTAAGATTTAATCGCAATCCTTTTGCAGTCGTTTTCGGTTCGATTAAGCCGCTTAAATGTGCCAGCATTGCCGGTAGATCCACTATCTCTTCCCGAATTTTAATTTTAGGATTATCCAAGGTTGTGACTTCGAGGAGATCATCTATCAGTTGCGTCAGTATATCCGCGGAGGAAACAAGATCTTTCAGAAACTCTTGTTGCGACCTATCTAGAGAAGTTTGTTCGAGTAAATTCGCCATTCCTGAAATGCCATGCAGCGGGGTTCTCATTTCATGGGAAATCATCCCTAAAAATTCGGATTTTGCCTTATCTGCGGCTTCCGCTTTTTCTTTCGCGAGAGCCAAGGCATTTTCTGTTTCTTTAATATTGCTAATATCCGTATGAGTTCCGACCATCCGGATCGGTTCTCCGTTTTCGGACCGCAGCACGATGGCTCTAGATCGGATATACATATAGTTCCCGTCTTTTTTTCTGAAGCGCAGGGTTTCGTCGAACCTTACGGTTTTTTCCAAATTTCCCTTAAGAATAACGGATCTGATCGTATGAGAATCGTCCGGATGGACTAGCTTTATCCAACTCCGTAAATCGTTGGATATTTCATGATCGTCGAAACCGAGCATATTCTTCCATCGACTAGAAAGGAATAATTTCCGACTCTTGATATCATAATTCCAATATCCATCGTTCGATGCTTGGTAGGTCTGCTCTAACTGTTCTTTCTGACTTCTGATTTCCTGCTCGACTTTACGTAGTTCGGTTACGTTTCGATTTGCGATCAGTATTCCTTCGGGTAAACTGGTTACTTGCTGAAAATATGTTCCGGAAAGCGAATCGCTATTTTGGACGGTAAATTCCCTCTGGAAGGGTTTACCATCCATAAAAACTTTCTTATATTCATTCAACGACTCCGACCCCGGATCGATACGGAACAACTCACAAAGTCCCTTTCCGACGAGATTTTCCTTAAGCTGAGCTAATTCGAGTTCTCCAGCCGGGTTCACTTCGGATAACGTAAAATCGATAATCTCTCTTTTCGAATTATAAAAGGGCTCGAAATAATAAATGGATTCCGTACTAATTAAGGCTGCCTGACGATAAATGTCCTTTTGTTTTACGTCCGAAGATATATCCTGCGTGATGGAAACGACCCAATCGTCTTGAGGAGAGAACAGAGTGCAATCGTAAGGTTTCCCCGAAGTACTGGAAGGAAAAGTGCCTTTCCATTCCGAATCTTTTTCGGCGAGAGAAGCGATAAAATTCAATAGGTCCGGTTTTCGTTCCAGCACTCCCGGATTTATTTCGCGAAAGGTTTTTCCGATCACTTGATGCGGCAATAGATTTAAACTTTCGGCAGCGCCTCTATTGCAATAAGCGAATTTCCAATCAAAAGCACGATTTTCACTATCTCGAAGAATTCTGAGTAAAAATAATCGGACCGATTTTGCCTGTCCAAGCACCGAGAGGAATGATTCAATTTCATTGGGAATTTCGATAACCATTTGAATTCGGTCACCGTCTTGACGGATCTCTACAATTTATTGGTCGAATTTAAGTGAGATTCTCTACCATTTTTATATGCGTTTAGGCACTAGACGGCAGAAATTTAACCGGGAATGCATTATTGCATCGATTGCGAATTCCCTTTCTCACTCTAATCTAAAAAATTCAAGTCTCGGTCTCGGTATACGGCATTCTCAATTGAAACAGGAGGGATCGCATTAAGTTTGCGATTCCGGTATTCCTTTGATTCGGGTGTTCAAATCGAATTCGTTTCCTCCTGGCGCGGATTTAGGCGTTTCGGGAGCGGAAGGGCCGCCTATTTCATTAGGTTTTGGAGACGATTTACGACACATCTCAAGGAATATTTGATTGGGAAGTTTTAAGCCACGGATACTCATACCTTTCTGTTACGATAATGAGACTTAAAATCAAATAAAATATTGGATAGAGCGATTGATTTTTTGTAGACATGGAAACAAAAGAATCAAATTTTGTTTCCAATAAAGGAAACAAAGAATACTAAAATTGTTTCCTTTTGAGGTCGTATGAAAGAATATTGGAATTCTAAGAGATATTTTTTGTTCCGAGGAGTTTCGGTCGGGATTATTTTCTGGGGTTTTTCCCTGTTTCCGGAATCTCTCGAAGAATCCGAGTTTGGGAAAGGAAAAACTTGGAACACATCAAGACTCATACGTTACGCTATGGAAAATTCCGTTCAAGCCAAGATCGCCAGATTGGATTTAGATAACTCCGAGTACGACTGGGAGAAGGAGAACGGTAAATACAATTTCATCGGAAACGTCACCGCTAACACACAAAAGACGGTAAACCTACCGCTCCCTCAATATACATTACAAGGTCGGAATATTACGAATAATACGATTTCCGGAGGTCTTTCCAAGGCGTTTACAAGCGGGACGACCTTGGGTGTCACCGTTGCCGATAACAGATACGAAACGGACGCCGGTAAACGTCCCGAGCAGCAAGGTACGATCGCACAACAATTCGCGCAGCCCAGTCTCCATTTCGGGAGTGTCGGTTTCACTTTGAAACAGGATCTTTTGAAAAACGTATTCGGTTATCAGCAAAGAAGAAATTTGGACATGAGCCGCCGCAGTTCGGCGGTCCGTCGCCTTGATGCGATGAACACATTATCGAGAACTGTAGTTCAATCCATACTTGCCTTTTGGAATTTGTCTTTAGCAGAGGAAAATCTAAGAACCGCAACGCTTTTAGTGAAAAGCGTAAAGAACGTAAAAGATATTACAACTTCGAAAATTCGTCTGGGCGTTGCCGAAGAATACGAATCAGGGCAATGGAATGCGCTGCTAATCTCCGCCGAAAATCAACTTAGACAAACAAAACTGGAACGAGATCGCACGCGTCGCGACCTTTTAGTATCTTTAGGTAAAGATCCGGAAACTCCGTTTGAATTGGAGACTAGTTTAGAAGAACGTTTCGATCCCTCTAAAAGCGAAACTCAGGAGTTGGACGAGGCTTTTTTGCACCGGTATGATTTTAGGAGCATGTTGTTACAGAAACAAAATGCTATTTCGGCTTTGGAAGTCGCAAAGAACGGATTATTACCGTCTCTTTATGTAAGCGGGACTTATAATTCAAGAACCTTTGATCGAAATTTTCCGCAAGATTTCAACGGGGTGGGCGTCGGTCGGTATACTCAGAACTCTGCGGAAATAAAAATGGAAACTCCGATCGGTAATGATACAGCGAGAGCGGAATTTAAAAACGCTCAAACGCAGAGTAAAAAAATAGACCTTCTTCTAGAACAGACCAAGGACCAAGTGAAAACGGACGTTCGACAAGGCTTGGAAAGAATTAGAATAACGTATGATGTTTTAGAAGAGTCTAAAAAGAATCTTGCGCAAGCCGAGAAATTCTATACGGGAATACTACCTCGTTACAGATTTGGAAGAACTACTTCCGTAAATGTCAAGAATGCGTTGGATCTGGTTGCTCAGGCTAGATACGGACTCATGCAAGCAAAAGTTAATTATAATACGGCACTCGTGCAATATGAACTCTCCAAGGGAACACTATTTCAAAAATATGGAATGGACGCCGAGGAAATACTGAATCAAACTATCGGAGACTTAAGATGAATTTCGCAGAACTGTCGATTAAACGACCTATATTCATCACCTGTACGGTCCTCATCATTCTAGTTACGGGATATTTATCCTTGAACAAGCTTGGAGTGGATTTATTTCCTAACGTCACAATTCCGGTTGTGACAGTAACCGTTCCGTATCCCGGGGCGGCACCCAACGAAATCGAAACATTGATCGCTAAACCGGTGGAAGACGAGTTATCGACGATTTCCGGCGTAAAGAGGATTAAGTCGGCTTGTAGCGAAGGATCCGGAACTGTCGTTGTGGAATTCACGCTGGAAACGGACGTAAAATACGCGGAACAGCAGGTTCGAGATAAGGTTGCGGCGGTAAAACCGAAACTTCCGGACGATGCAAAAGAACCGATTATTCGAAGAATCGACCCTGCGGATCAACCGATTTTGATTCTCGCTTTGCAAGCGGATCTACCGGAAGCGACTCTATTCGATATCGCCAGCGAAGAGATTAAGCAGAATCTTCTAACCGCAAAAGACGTAGGGAATATCACCATTTACGGCGGTCGTAAAAGAGAGATCCATGTTGAACTCGATCGCTCGAAATTGAAAGCCCATATGATTCCGGCCTCGGTAGTTTCCAATCGACTCGCATCCGGCGGGACGAACATTCCGGCAGGGAAAGTAAGTAAGTCCGACAAAGAATTAGTCTATCGAACGATTAACGAATTTCAATCTCCTCAAGAAATTCGGGACACACCGATTTCTTTATTCGGTAACGAAGTTCCCGTAAGAATCGGACAACTTGGCGAAGTAAAAGACACTATGGAAGACGAAACTTCCAGAGCGTATTTTAACGGAAAAAAAGCGATCTTTTTGCTGGTTTATAAGCAATCCGGAGCGAATACCGTCGCGGTAGCTCAAGAAGTCAAGAAGAGAGTCGGAGAATTAAATAAGGAACTCGCCAAGAGAGACGGGACTCCGAAGCTCGCAATGGCAAACGACAACTCCATTATGATCGACGATAACATTTACGACGTAAAGGAGACGATTCTGATAGGAATCGCCCTTACAATCGTGGTGGTGCTCTTATTTTTAGGAAGCGTCAGATCGACGATCATTACCGGTCTTGCATTACCGAACTCACTATTGGGTGCGTTTATTCTCATGGCCGTTGCCGGTTTTACGGTGAACGTCATGACTTTATTGGCCTTGAGTCTCGCGGTCGGATTGTTAATCGACGATGCCATCGTTGTTCGTGAAAATATTTTCCGGCACAGAGAAATGGGTAAGACGGCTCGTCAAGCATCCATCGACGGAACGAAGGAAGTAACGTTAGCTGTCATTGCTACTACGATGACGGTGATTGCGGTGTTCTTGCCGATCGCATTTGTGAGCGGTGTTGTCGGTCAATTCTTGCGAGAGTTCGGACTTACCGTTTGTTTTGCGCTATTAATTTCTCTATACGATGCGTTAACGATCGCGCCGATGCTTTCCAGCTATTTCGGGGGAAAAATCGCAGGTCACGGACACGCGAATCACTCTTCTCCCACTCCAGAATTTTCCGTAGAGTCGGAAGGATCTAAAAAGAAGAAAGGGAAATCCGAGAGAACTCCTTTAGAAGAAATGGCCTATTCCAAAATCCGCGGCGAGCAAACTCGACCAGGTCTGTTAAGAAGAGGTCTAGGCATGATCGGATCTTTTTTCGGCGCGCTAGAGAAGGGATTGGATGGCATTCTATCCATATTCAATATTTTTCAATCTTGGTTAGAAGACCGATACGCTTCCGTTTTGAAATTCACCCTGAAACGGCCCGTATTGATACTTTCGGGCGCAGTCTTGATTTTCGTAGCAAGTTTGGCATTGACCAAATACATTCCTAAAACGTTTCTTCCTGCGCAGGATAACGGTAAATTTCAAGTCACTTTGGATATGCCTCCCGGTACTTCCGTCGAGAAAATGGCAAAAGTAGCCAAGGAAGTTTATGCGAGCATGGCTCTGCATAAGGAAATTTCTGTGGTGGCTATGTTCAATACGAATCGAACGACCACTATGTTCGTGGAAATGATTCCTTCCAAACAAAGGAAAATGAATACATCCGAATTCAAGGATCTTCTCAGGAAAGAATTGGAGTCGTTTTCCTACGCCAATCCGATCGTAAAAGACATAGATAATGTGGGTGGAGGACAAAGACCGTTTACTCTCGTCGTTAGCGGTCAGAACGGCCAAGCCGTCGAAAATTATGCCCATAAACTTTTCACTCGACTAAGAGAATCCAAGGCTCTTTTAGATGTGGACACCAGCTATAGGGCTGGAGCTCCCGAATTTAGAGTCGTTCCCGATCGAAATCGAGAGGTGTTGCTGGGCGTTCCCGGTACCGTCATCGGATCCGAATTGAGGACATTGGTGGAAGGGACCACTCCCGCCGTGTATCGAGAAAACGGAGTGGAGTACGACATTCGTGTTCGATTAAAGGAAGGACAAAGAGATTTGAAGGAAAACTTTTACAATTCCTTTGTTCCGAACTTCAATAATATGATGATCCCGATTCAGAATGTGGCTCGGGCAGAAGAAACCACCGGCCTCGCGACGATTAATCGATTGAATCGGAATAAATCCGTAGAGATTTACGGGGATGTTAATCCCGAAGGTCCTGGAATGGGGGGAGCGATGCAGGAAGTGACCCAGATCACTCAGAGCGAACTTCCTCTGCCTCCCGGTATTCGAATCGGTTATACGGGACAGGCGGAGAATTTTAAAGAAATGGGAACGTCCATGGGGATTGCGATGGGTCTTGGAGTCCTTTTCATCTACATGGTTCTTGCTTCACTTTACGAAAGTTTCATTACTCCGATCGCGATCATGCTGGTCCTGCCGTTGGCTCTTTGCGGCGCCTTTATTGCGCTTTTCCTTACCCAAAAATCTCTGGATATCTTCTCCATGATAGGGTTGATTATGTTGATCGGAGTCGCTACCAAGAACTCGATTCTACTAGTGGATTTTACCAATCAGCTGATCCAAAGAGGAGTTGAAATGAGGGAGGCAATTATTGAGGCCGGGCGGGAACGTCTTCGCCCGATTTTGATGACATCCTTCGCTTTGATAGCAGGAATGCTGCCTATTGCGATAGGATTAAACGAGGCATCGAAGCAGCGAACGAGTATGGGAGTTGCTATTATCGGCGGTCTCATTTCTTCGACAGTTCTGACTCTGGTCGTTGTTCCGGCAGCCTTCTCTTATATTGAAAAATTAAACAATTTTGTTCGACGAAATGCTCCGAATCCCGATGCTTAACAAGGAAGAAGTCGTAAGGTCTTCCCGGACAAAAGGAAACGCCGTAAAAAAGCGTTTCCTACGGGGAAGGGGGTAGGTTAGAATGCAAACCGTCGTGGAACAGCAAGTCAGTACAGAACCGGACGATGTAAAACTTCGCATTTTTGAGAAATCGTTCGAATTGTTTCTTCGCTATGGGTTTGCGAAAACTCGGATGGAAGAGATTGCCCGGACTTTGAGAATTAGTCGTAAGACTCTTTACAAATATTTTGCCAATAAGCACGACCTTCTCATGGAATTAATGACGCACCGTCATTTACGGATTCACGGGAAAATCGAAAAGATCCAATCCGATCCCGGCAAAAGCATCAAAGAAAAAATCCAATCCATGCATGAATGCATCAGCGGGGAAATTCCGCAAGGAATGAACGAATTTTTACGGGATATCCGAGACCAAGCCCCCGATCTTTGGAAATTATTTTCCGAACAGAAAGAAAAGAATATCAATCGAACTATGCGCACGATGATCGAAACCGGAATCAAAAACGGCGATATTCGACCCGATGTAAACCCCGATATCGTTTTATTGATCCATTCCGCATCGACCGAGGCCATGTTTGATCCGGGCTTTTTGGCTCAGACGCCTTATACGATTCGAGATCTGGTTAAAGAATTGGATAATATCATTTTTTACGGGATCGTAAAACGTTCGAATTAACGGGTTAGATCTTGGCCTTCCGCCAGGCTCGTAGATTTTGAGTTCGAAGTATCGAAGTATACTCCGGGTCTTTATCGAAGAATAGAATCATTTCAGTCGAAGTAACTTCAGTCAATAACGGCTCTTTCTCTTCGGTGGTCAAAATAACTAAATCCGGCCTCCATTTTCTTGCACGAACCGCTTCCCAATCTTTGTAAGGAAGCCTTAGCTCTGCACCATTAAATACGTAAGTTGCAAAATTAAACGAAGCGAATGTAGTATTCGCCTTATAACCCCTAAGTTTTATTAACGAGATTATGATCGGGATCTTCTCGGGAATCGTGTTTAAAGAAGCACTGAGTAAGAGTAAATTCGGACTTCTTAAGAGAGCGTGATTCGGAAGGGCCGAGATAGTGATACTAGTAATTAGCAAACTTATCGGAAGAAGAAATATGAATTTTCGGGGGTCGAGAATACGGCTTGCAATGACTTCCCATACTAGGAATGCGAACGGGATCGCCATGAATAATATAAGGGTAGGCGCAAGTCCGTAGAAAAATGCTAAGCCTGCCCGATCCGGCGAAATCGAACTTAACCATAAAAATGCGACCGCGAATCCAGGGAGTGAGCGCCAAGTTGCGAGTAAGGGTATTCCGAGCAGACTCATCGCGAGGAATTTTCCAGGATCGGTCAGAAGAATTCGAAAAATTTCCGAGGGATGCGTTAGTGAATTCAAGATGAAGGCAAACGGAGTTTTTCCCCAATGTTCCAGGAATAAAGAGGAGGAATTCGGAAAGAGAATTTGTTTAAAGAAACCTAACACGATTACCAAGTAAAGTAAGCTAGTAAAAGAATAAACGAGAATAGTTCGAATCGGTTTCCTGCCTAACAGCAAAAAACTTCCCGCGCAGACATATATCCAGCCGTCTTCCTTTAATAAAAGAATTCCTAATAAACAAACGAACGCCGGCATCTTTCTTTCGTCCCACGCGAATAGCAAAAATCCCGATAATAAGGGAACCAGAAAGATCTCGTAATGAATATAAAGATGAGTCGCGGTGACATAGGGGTTCAGCAGGAAGGCTAGGGAGAAAATGACAGAAATGGCCGAATTATCGGTTACTCGTCGAAAGAGTGAAAATAAAGCTACGATTCCTACTGACAGAGCAAGGCTACAGATAATGAGCCAGCATTCGATGAACGGTAAAGGAATCAAAAAAACAGAAAGAAGATAAAGCAGCGGGGAGAAATGAATGGATAGGAAGTTGGAATTCCAATCATAGGACCATAATCGGCCTTCACTGAATAGAGGTGAGGAAAGCATCTGAATCTGCATTCCAAAGTCATGCCAGCCTAGACTTAGAGTTGAATATTCGAGGAAAGAAAGGGATCCGAGATACAAGAATGATGCTATAAAGAGAAATAGTTCCGTCTTGTGCTTCTTTAGAAAATCTTGCATTCGGATCCTTCTCCCTTATCAAACGGAATCTTGCAGTCGCGTCTTAGGCGATTCGATACTTCTCATGCGTCGCAATTCTTCCATCATTTGGTCCAGAGTCAATTCTCCGCCGCCGATTTTTTCCGATCTATCTTTCAGTATCGGCTGTAGTTTCGTCGCTTCCTCTCTCGTAATATCCGACCCGGCAACTTTAAGGATTTCATATACTGCTGATTTTCCGGATTGGCTCGTAAAGGCGATCCTATCCCCTTCGGGTCGGCCGATCAAATCGGCTTCAAAAGCGCGGTAAGCTCCCTTCTTCATATTCTGCGTTTTGGATACGCCGTCTTGATGAATGCCGCTTCGGTGGGCCACAACGTCTTCTCCAATAAGTGGAGCCTTTTCCGGAATCGGAATATCTGCCATTCGAGAAACGATTCTCGAAGTTTCGTAGATTGCTTGAAAATTCAAATCTACGTTTACTCCACAATTATGCAAAGCAATCGCCACCTCGTACGTATTCGTATTCCCGGCCCGTTCTCCCAGCCCGTTCAATGCCGTCTCCAATTGGGTTGCACCCGCAAAGAAACTTTCGACCGTCGTTGCCGTAGCCATACCGAGATCGTTATGGGTATGGACGGAAATCTTCGAATCTTTCGGAAGGGATTCCACGACTTTGCGAACCATCGCGACGAATAAATACGGTCTATATCGTTCGACCGTATTCGGCAAGTTCACAAGATCGGCGCCGGCATCCAACGCAGCCCGAAAGGCGTCTATTGCAAATTCAAGATTTTCTAATGCATCACCGAAGTGTTCGCCGGAAAATTGGACTTCGCCGAAATTCCCGGCCAATTTTCGTGCGTAGGAAACGGAGTGAAGGATATTTTCCTTCACTTGTCGTTCGGAAATCCCTAAAACGTTGCGAATGGTAAAATCGCTTACCGGGTATACGATATGTATTCTAGGTTTCGGAGCTCTTGAAATGGCTTTCCAAGAAAGGTCGATCTCCGCTTCGACTGCACGAGAAAGACTTGAAATCACGGTATTCTCCGGCGCTAGCGAGGACAGATGAGCGCAGGCTTCGAAATCCTGCCTTCCGGCGGAAGCGAAACCAACCTCGATACCCTGTACCCCTAGTTTCAAAAGTTGCCTAAAGATGATTTCCTTCTCCTTTAGATTCCAAGGTTTACGAAGCGCTTGATTGCCGTCTCGAAGAGTAACGTCCATGAAAAAGGGAGACGCTTGGGGCGCCTTAAGTCCGTTACCGGGTACAATGATTTCTTGAAGAGATGGGAAAGACGGGCTTACTTGATTGCCCGAGCCGTTATTCGTTTTTGTTTCCATAGTCACTCACTTCTTCGTCATCGAGAGCGGTGCTTTGGCTTCCGAGAATGCCGGAAACAAAAAAACCGCCCAAGAGGAGCGGTTTTTTTGCGTGCGCAAGGTCCTTTGCTCCCCTTAATCTCCAAGAAGGAGAAGGAGGAGTCCGAGCAGATTTGCCTGGAAAAACCGTTGTGCCATATGTTCTATTCTTAGACTCGACAGAAGTTTCGAAATCGTCAAGAAAAATTCTTACGCATTTTCATCGTCCTGGGTTTTAAGAAAACTCCAGATTCCGCCTTGTTCGAATTGTTTTTCCTCTAAGAGCTGCTTGAGTTGTAAATATTCCTTCTTCACTTGATCAGGAATTCCTACCGCTTCCAATTTTTGGAATGTTTCTCTCGCCTGGGGAAATCGATTCGTACGAACGTAACAAATCGCTAACGCATACAAAGTCGGCGAATCGTCGACGGCCTCATCGGGTAAGCCCTTTAATAGTTCTAAAGCCTGGTCGAATTTTGAAGCGCCCGTATAGACTGCCGCAAGATTTTTACGTGCAAAGACATCCGTATCGTCCAGTTCCAAAGCTTTGGAAAGATGAAATTCGGCCTTAGGCTTATCCTTTCGTCTTGCATATAAAACGCCGAGACCCACCCAAGCTTGGACATGCCCCGGCTCTAATTGCAGGCACTTTTGAAGCTGTTCCTCTGCAAGGGCAAGTTCTCCAAGCTGAGACAGGCACATTCCGAGGTGAAAATAGGCTTGAGGGTCGCGAGGATCCGATATGATCCACGCCTGTAGGACTTCCTTCGCACCTTCGGAGTCCCCTTGCTTTAAACGTTCTAAGGCGGTTCTAAGTCTAGGATCCATAGCTGCATTTCATCAGATAAAGCGAGGATTCGCACGTACTTTTTCGTATATCGAAACTCTATTTAGAGGACTCCTCGTACAATTCATTCAAGAGACGATGATTTTGGCGTTACGATAATCGAACCGAGAATGGAATTTTATTCCGTTCAGGATTTTTGGATCACAAGTCGAATCTTAGGTTTGTTTTCGGAAGGAGTTTCCTTAGAGCAATGTTGGCGAGAGGAATTTAATTCCCATTCCGCGTTTACTTTTAACCATTCTTTGTCCGAAGAATATTTCTGCATTAGAGAATCCAAGAGCCTAATATCGGATAGGTCCGAAGAATTCACGAAATGATTCGATTCTTCTTGAAAGTTCCGTTCCCATTTTGAAGCAAAAGGAACTAAATGTTCCTTTTTAAAAGCTTCCAGACTATCTTCGACTTTTTGGCATTCTCGTATTAGATCCTCGACATGTCTTTTCCGAATGACGTCTTCTTTCTTTTCGGTGATTTTTTTGTAGGTAACGTAAATCAGTCCGACTGTTAAAGTCGTTTCAAAGGCGCCCGGTACGGGTACAACTAATGCGATGGCGAGCGCGGCCCCAAGTCGCCTAACGATGGAAGTGCTGTCCTTCTTTAATTCGATCGTTTGCAGATCGATTTCCGTTAGCCGTTCTACGAATTTTTCTCCCAGCGGTCGTAAAACTTCGACTCGGAATCTTTTTAAATCGAATAGAGCGTCCGAATATCTGGACTGGACGCTTAAATTCGCAGTAAATAATTGTCCTTCTTCGTTTTTGTACAAAAGAAGGTAGCGATGATCCGCGGTGATATCCGCTTTTTCGCCGCGCGGGAATGAGGAACAGTTCAAAAGCAATTCAGAAATTAGTAAAACAAAGACGGTTAAACGAAATTTAAAAGAACCCGAAGGGATTACGTTGCCTTTGGACACGGTAATGAGTTATCCGTGAAATCCCTATTTTTGTAAATTAGAATCTTTCGGTATATCCAATTAACGAAGAGCAAAAATCAAGCCTTATCACCTGCCTCGAAATTTCCCTTTTCTTTTTTCGAGAAAAGAACGAACTCCCTCGGCTCCGTCTTCGCTTTCCATTAACCGTAACGTTACGGGAAGTAGATCTTTCGCAGCGTTAGATTCTCCTTCCAATATCGCTTTTCTCGCCGAGGCGATTGCGGCTTGGACTGCGAGAGGCGCTTGCTCGGAAATTCTTTCGGCAATTGCAATTGCTCTTTGTAAGAGTTCCTTTTTAGGAACGATCTCTTGCACTAACCCCATCCGAAACGCTTCTTCGGCGGAAAAATCGTCTCCCGTGAGAATGTAGCGCATGGCATTTCCCCATCCCGCGGATTTTACGAACCGAAACGTGGCCCCTCCGAACGGCATAATACCTCTCTGAACTTCAACCTGAGCGAATCTAGTCTTCTCGGCTGCGATTCGAACATCGCAGGCTAATAGCAACTCTATACCGAGTGTAAAACAAAATCCATGAACTGCGCAAACGATCGGCTTAGTTCTTACTCGCTTAGTAGCTCCGTTGTCCCAAGGGTCGATATGATGTTCGGAATAGGTATAGGCCTTTTTCTTCTTTATGGTTTCCGCAACGTCGTTTAATTCCAAACCTAACGTAAAATGCATTCCATTCGCGTACAATACCGCGCACCTCAATTCGGGATCATCTTCGAACTCGGAGTATGCTTCGCTTAATCGATTTAGCATTTCGGTATTCATCGCATTCCTTTCCTCGGGGCGATTTAATCCGATTAAGAAAACATGATTTCGTTTTTCAGTCAGAATAAGATTGTTAGTGGACATCCCGCTTCCTTTGGCAACAAAACTATCTTACGTTACCTTAATTCACTCTCGGAATTATTTATGAGAAAAGTCAAATTAGTTTTTAATTTCGATTCTTTTAAAAGGTAAAGAAAACGAATCTTATTAAACTTTTCGATTCCGAAATCTAAAGATAAACTGCGATTGTCCGGTTTTCAAATTCATCGAAACCGAAGGATCGATCGGAAATCGATTTCTCATTCGTCCATAAACTCATTTACGATTCATGCAAAATAAACCGTGCGAATTAAAGCTTCACTCGATCAAAGTCGATATGTTACGCGATCGATCGACCGATTCATTCAATCTTCTAAATGACGTGCGAATAGAGTAGGAATGCTCTAACCGAGTTGCTTTTCTAAAAGTTATTTCTTTACTCGATCGATTAAATCGCAAACGGTTTTGGCTGGACAAAAGAACATTTTTAGAATTGAATTGATGAGCATCGTATTCCAATGAAGAAATATCGCCATCTACTCCCTTTTTCGATTCTACTCGTAACGGTTACTTGTTCACAAATTCGGAAAAATACCACTCCGGTTCCCGTAATTGAGCCGCGGCGGGCTGAAATTCCGCTTCTCATACAATTTGAAACGGTGGATCAATTCGACGCAGGGAGCATCATGGCTACTTTCTATACCGGAACGGAGGGAAAAGACAGAAGAGCGGATAGAGAGTATGCGAAATTTCCGATCTTAATCGGTAGCGGCGCAAGAGCGAAAGAGTTGGAATTGGAAGGAACGATTAAGCGAAGAGATTCTTTCCTGCAATCCGAAAGAATGGATTTTTATCTATATGCCGATGGGACCAATCTTTCCCATAATTGCGGTTTGGGTGTGGAAGATCGATCTGCGAAAGAACCGAATCTTTCTAGAAGATCCTTTCGAGCGGTAAAGCTTTACTTCCGAGGAACGGGAGTGGTCGATATGAGAACGACAACCATTTCCTATGCGATCGGTTTCATAACTTATTTTCTTTATAATGCACTTTCGTCCGGTTTTCGGATGGAAAAATTGGACTGCGGAATCATTTTAGAAGGGTAAGATAGAAGCAAATATCCTTCCATGTTGGAGAAACTCTTTTTCAATTCGAGTTTTTCCGAGAGGATTTTAGTTTTTGCTTTCTTTCCTTTCGAACGTCTAAGATTGTAAAATATCCTTTCGAGGTTTGGTATATGCCGTACATGGCGGTTGGATCCAGGCAAATTCTGTTTTCCGAAACAAGTGCACCTGCGCGTGTAGGGGATGAGCCGAGAGAGATCGCGTCCGTTTCGGATAATAACATCGTTCAACCGCAGACGGTGATTGTTCCGCCGGGCGGATTGCCGCCGCATTTAGGACAATTTTTGGATTCCAAAGTTTAGGACGGGTATGGCCAGATTACTTCTTTCTTTAGCGCTTCAATCGTTAGTTATCCTTTATGTGTTTCCCTTAATAAATCCGCTCTTTCGACTTTCGGGGAGCTTTTGGGATGCGCTGATTATTGCTTTGTTTTTCGGATTTCTAAATTTCGTGTTGAGATGGTTCTTAGTGATTTTCACTTTGGGCTTGGGTTATTTAGTTTATATTCTGACTCTCGGTCTAGCCGGATTGATCGTTAATGCGGTCGTTCTACTGGTAATCGGGGATATTTTTCCAGGAAAGATTTTTGTACCTAGCTTTTTCTCGGCTTTCTTGGGCGGAGCGGTTCTCGCGCTGGCAAACTACGTGGCGAAGCGAGAAGCAAGCGACGAGGATTCGACTCGGAATCGGACTTAGGTGAACGTAAGTAAAGTTTTCGGCTTACGTTAATTCTCCGATCATTTCTTCCTCCAATTCTTTAAAGAATTTCGAATTCCCGGTTATCATATAAAATTGGGAATTGCCTTGAAATAATTTCATCAAGCGTTCCGCCTTTTTTCGGGCAGGAAATGTTTGAGGCAATAAACCTTTGGATTTATTTTCTTCAAAATAAATTTCCAAGCAATGAATCCACGATTCTAATATTTCGGCGCTCTGATTTGTCCAAACTTGGTCGGGTTGATCTAAACTTCCCATAAATCTTGCAAGAGGGCATCCGAAATATTTTTTTGCGCGTACCTGTTTATTTAACAAGGCCATCCACCGATTTATAAATTCGACCGGATTCGCGGATCTCGACATCAATCGTTCCCAGCTATTTTGAAAATTGGCCGCTTGGATTTTTAAGTATTCTTTGCCTAAGTCTTCTTTCGTCTGAAAATATCTGTAAAAACTCGCCTTGTGCGAGTCTGATTCCCCGATTACCTGATTTACGGAAGTCCCCGCATATCCTTGGGAATAGATTAATCTAACCGCGGTTCCTAAAAGACGCTCGTAAGGACCTTCGTGATTTACGATCAAATCTTTCTTTTTTTCCATAAACCAAAAATATTTTAATAGACTATTCGGTCTATAAATATTCCTCATGGTTGTATTAGATAGACTGTGCAGTCTATCCGGAGGTCGTCATGCAGCAACTACAATTTGTCAAAAAACGGACCCTCGAATGGTCGGAAGTACCCGAACCGAAAATTACCGGCAAAAATCAGGCATTGGTTAAGCCGCTCGCCGTTTCTCGGTGCGATCTGGATCTCCCGATTTTACGAGGACAGACTTTATTTCGTCCTCCGTTTCCGGTCGGACACGAGTTTGTGGGCGAGATTGTTCAGACAAGTTCCGAAATAACGGATCTATTTCCGGTAGGGACAAGAGTGGCAGTCCCGTTTCAGATATCATGTGGGTATTGCCATTATTGTGAAACCGGACAATCAAAAAGCTGTTCTACCGTATCTCATACGAGCGCTTACGGAATGGGAAAGGGGGGGAAGGAATTCGGAGGAGCCTTATCGGATTTGGTAGGAGTTCCTTATGCGAAGGAAATGCTCGTCCCTTTTTCATCGAAGACGGACCCTGCTGCAATCGCTAGCATCAACGATAATCTAGTGGAATCGTGGAAATTAGCCGGGTTATTTCTGAATCAAAATAAGAATCTTAGAATCTTAATTTTGGGGGGTTTTGCTTCGAGTATCGGACTGTACACCGCCGCTCTATCCAAACATATGGGAGCAGCCGAAATCGTTTATTTAGATGCCGACAAGAAGAGATTGGATTTGGCAGCTTCCTTCGGAGTTCGAGTGGAGCAAGTCGCGAAGTTTCCAAAAAGTTTCGGAAAATTTGATATAGTTGCGGACGCTAGCGGAAGCCCGGAAGGATGGGATTGCGGTTTACGTTCGCTCGACGTGGATGGAATTTTCGGTTCCGCCTCCATTTTTTGGACGAACACTTTGCCGATTCCTTATTTAGATCTTTATAATAATGGAGCGTCTATCCGTATAGGTCGAGTCCGATCAAGGGAATGGATTCCGGAAATATTGCGTCTTGTAGAAGAGGAAGGTTTCGATCCTTCCAAGGTCACGACTAAAAAGGCGAGTTGGAAGGATGCAGCCGAAGCATTCCTGGAGGAAGAAACCAAATTGATCGTCGTCAGGTAAGGATCGGCTTCGAAGATCCGGGAATTTACCTGAATGGTTCTGAAAAAAATTTCTGGACAAATCGCTCTTATCGTACCATCGTAAAGCCCCGCGTTTTTCGATGAAAAGGTTCGTTATTAATTGCACTTGTTTTTTTCTTCTTTCGGTTTTTCTCTCCGGTTGTGCCGTATTCGAGAAGAGGAATCGAGTGCTTACCAATTATTTGGATGAAAAGATTACTCCGGAAAGCGCTCCTGCTCAGATAGCTTTGGCCCCGGTATTTATCCCGGTCGGCGTCCTATCCCTTTTACTGGATGCATTCGTTCTTCACCCCATCAGTGTGATTCCGGATGCGCTTGAGGATACTTACAAGGTTATATGGAAGGATCCGACAGGAGGGATCGTATTTCAGACTATCGTTTTTCTTCCCAAATTGGCTGTGAGCCCCGTCTTTTTCTTGGTCGATTTTTTGGGGCGAAGCGGAATCGACTTTTAAGGTAAAGCTGAATGGGTATGAAAAAGTCTTTAGTCATTGCAAGAACCTGCTTAATCCTTTCATGCATTATAATATTTGGATCGAGTTGCGCGGTTTTTAACCGAAATAACACGCCCCTTATCGTTGGCGTCGAGAAGCATCTTGTTCCCGAAAAGCCGGTTCCCAAAATTATCGCTGCCCCGTTCTATATCTCCGTAGGTCTTTTGGCAGGACTGCTTGATTTATTTATCGTTCATCCGATCATGCGGATTCCAAACGCATATCGGGATACGGTCAGTATTCTTTGGACACCGAGGCCGGAAAATCGTTATGTCACGAGGATGGCCTTTCTTCCATTTTCGATCTTACTTACGCCGGTGGTTTTTTCGGGGGACTTGTTATTTAGAAGCGCTTTTGACGTGAATGGAAACGTAGATAGGGCCCGAATCGAGGAAGAACCTGCAAAGCAGGTTAAGCCGATTCAGCAAGCGCTTGCCGAAAATGATCGAGCGGCGATTTTAAAATGGCTTGCCTCCTACTCGTACATCGAACCTGAATTAAGCCAATCGATCATTGACGCATATCCGGAAGACGCCGAAATTCGGAGACTCGCTTTGCAGAAACTTGTCGGCCCGTTAAACGATAAGACGTTGCCTAAATTCGAAGATTCCTTAGTCGGATATTTAAACAAAGATCAACAGACGGACCGAATTCTTTTGGGAGTCTTTCGCAGGTTACATTCTAAAAAAGCGAGCGAAGCTATCCTGCGGCTTGTAAGAACGAAACAAGTTTCAAAGGAGAACGCAAAAGACTATATTTTGACGATTCTTTATATCGGGAACGAGAAAGACATCCAGTTTATTATCGATCAACTTTCGGTCGTATCCGAAAGTAAAAAACCGTAGATAATCCGATCCATTCGGAACAGTCTAAGGTTTTTCGTATCGGCGAAGGATAGAAGTTCGCATAAACTTTCGAAAATTAAAATTGTCCGATTGAACGAAAGTAATCTGCGAAAATTGACTCTACTTCTTCGTACGGCAAGAATCCTTTTGTGAGGATTCCTCTCTCCAAACCGTCCGAAAACACGAGCGTTGGAAATCCGGTTACTCCCAAAAGAAATCCATAATTGAAATCGTTTTTGGTTTCGAGAGACGTTTCTTCGCTTCGGTAGAGTTCTTCGAAATCGGATTTATTAATGGATAAGTCGGAGGCGACGGAAAGAAACGTATTCAAATCGGTAGGATCTTGTCCGGCAGCGTGGAAACTGAAAGAAAGCGCGTTCAAATACTCAAAAGTAAGGATAGGAGCTAATCGCTGCGCAGTGATGACTGCACGGCACGCAGGTTCCGAATCGAATACCAGATCTCGTCGGTTTAGAATTTCATACTGAAAACTGCGACCGGATGCTCTTTCCACATCTTTCCAAAGATATCGAAGGCGATCGGTCATTTCCGGCGTAAATGATTCGATATCGGGTCCGAATCTAAATCCTCCCAAGACCAATGAAAAATCGATTTTGTCCTCGTATTTACTTTTTAGTTTAAGAATGGACTGGCCGAATCCATATGACCAGGGACAGAGCGGGTCTGCGACGTAAATTAGAGAATGCTTGCTAGTAGGGCGAGGGAGTTCCACAGAACCGGTATGAGAGGGAATCTTTGAGAAGACTATCTTTTTCTAGGATAAGAACGTCTCTCTTCGAATCAATGGATATAAAAAAGGCGGGACAAATGTCCCGCCTCCATCTCTTTTTCGTTTCGGAGGATTTTCTAAATTTCGTTCGGGTGTTTGACGTAGTAAAGCGATAGCCATACCACCCCGAATAGTACCCCCGCGTACGCTAGGATCGCGGTTGCGATGTCTATCATCGGAAGAACGGTAGCTATCGGCGTAACTTTAACTGCCGTAATCTTCGTAGCTTCACCTAAGATCAGGAATAGACCTCCCAATCCGATTAGGTGATAGCGGTTCATCGCGTCCTTTGATACTCGGGCGAACCGGGCAAACACAGGAACAGCCAAAAGCGCTAAAGCGAAAATGGTGACTGCATCCATGGTTCATACCTCCTTAAGGTACTAGGTTAGACACACGGAGGTTTTCGTTTATTACCGTAAAAGGAAAAAATATTTTAAGGAAATTGAATGTAATATAACAAGCGATTTATTATCATCATGATTTATAGTACATTCGGTTTAATGACATTTCCTCAAAGAATTAATTTATTGCATTTCGATCGAATAAATGTTCAATAAGGGATAAAGGCTTTCGCGGTAAGAAAGTGAAATTTTTTCCAATTTTTTTTTCGTGAAGTCTTTGCTGCCCCTTTATGAACGGATCTTTTTATCCCTTTGGTGGGCAATCCTTAACCAAATCGTAATCATTTTTAAAAAAATTCTTTTCGACCTCTGCCTTCGTTTCAAAAGAATTTCCTTAACGTGGATTTACTTTCATATTATTTGGAAACGTACGAGGCCTGCCAAAGGGCATTTCTTTCCTATCGCAGGGGTTTAAAGAGTGTCTTTCCGCGTTTTAAGCACGAAGTGCTGGAGATTCCCAAGGGAGGAGGGAATATCGACTCGTATTTGATTGGATCGAAGAAAAATCCCCCTAAAAAAATCGTTATTATGAGTTCCGGCATTCACGGTGTGGAAGGATACGCCGGTTCTTCCTTTCAGAGAAGATGGATCGAAGAATTTCTTTTAAACGAAAACCCGTCTTATTCTCCTCCTAAGAACACAGATTTCCTGATATTGCACGGAATCAACGTGGACGGCTTTAAAAAGATGCGCCGAGTAAACGAACGAAACGTGGACTTGAATAGAAATTTTGCGCTTAAACGAGAAAAGCTGCATAAAAAGGCCAAGAATAAAGGGTATCGAAAGATTCAATCCTTCTTAAATCCGGCTAAAAAATTTACGTATATTACTTGGGAATATCTTATTTTCGTAATTCGTTTTGCGGGAATAGTTGCGCGATTTGGCGCAAAATACGTCCTCGATGCCGCTGTTAACGGCCAGTACGAGTTCCCGGACGGAATCTACTACGGCGGCAGGAAGCCTGAACCTGTAGTGAGGCGCTTACGAAAATTTTTCCGAAAAACTCTGAAGAATTACGAGCAGATATTGATCCTAGATTATCATACCGGTTACGGGGCTCGGAATACTTTGAGTCTCATGCAGAATGCCCCCGCCGGTTCGAGAGAGGACAAGAACCTAAGGAAAGTTTTCGGCGATTTCGGTCTTTTGCTGAGCGAAGCTGAAGACGATTTTTATAGGACTTCGGGCGATTTTACGGATTTTTTCGGTAAGCTTTTCGGGAGAGATAAGGAACTCTTTCCGATCACCGTTGAAATGGGTACTTTCGGAAATTTGAATCTGCTCGGAGGCCTCAAAGGCAGTTTTTTAATGATCAGTGAAAATCGAATTCGTTTACACGGATCGAAGTCGGATCGTTCCGCGGAGAAAATACGAAATGAATTTCGCGAGATGTTTTATCCGACCCGGGAAGATTGGAGGCTCGCAGCGATGGACCAAGTTTTCGGCGTTATTCCGGAGGCGATTCGCAGATTTTCCAAGATTTAAACTCTGTCGACGACTAGCAAAGTAACATCGTCTTCGAAATCGGAACGTCTACAATAGGTTCTGCATTCCTTTATTAGTCCGGGCGCAGTGTCGCCGGCGGAATTTTGCGATAAGGAACGGATCGCAAGAGTCAATAAATCCTCGCTGTAACGGCGGCTCCTATCTTCGTTTGAATGCTCGGTAATGCCGTCCGTATATAAAACGAGTCGGTCCATCGGTTTGAAGGAAGTCACAAATTCTTCAAAGAATAAATCGGGGATAACTCCGACTAGCTTACCTTTCGTTTCCAAAGGCAAGGAGGTTCCTTCCTCCTTCCTGTATAGGATCGGAGGGTTGTGACCCGCGTTAGAATAGACCAGTGTATTTGTTCCCGTATGGGCCACGGCATAAAAGGACGTAAGGAAATTGCCAGCAAGCTTATTGTATAATGCGTGGTTTAACGCGGTAAAAAACTTGGACGGACTGGATAACGTCTCCTCTTCGAACGTTTCCATAACGGTATGAATTACGGCAGCCACAACGGAAGCGGACAATCCGTGTCCCGATACGTCTGCAATTAGAACCGCAGTTCTATGTTCGTCTAGCTTTATAACATTATAAAAATCGCCACCTACGTTATCGAAAGGAATATGTTGAACGCCGAATTCTAAACCCGGAACATACGGCAAGGCTGACGGAAGGATTTTGGCCATGACTTCTCTAGCGCGTTTGAGTTCTCGTTCATTATCGACGACTTTATGGAATAGATTCGCGTTTTGAATCGTGACACTCAGTCGATTTGCAATGGCTCCTAACATTTCCAAATCCGCATGCGTGAATGCGTACCCGGAATACTTATTATTCACGCTAATCACGCCGAGAAGTTCTCCTCGATACAATAAAGGAGCGGAGATTAAAGAACTTGCTTCGAATTTGTATTTTGCATTCTTATCATATCTCGGATCCTCGTCCAGGTTTTGAATCAGAAGGCTTTGCTTTTCCTTAGCTACCCAGCCGGAAACTCCTTCTCCATAAGGCACTTGGATAGAATGAATCGCGTCGTCCGGGATTCCCCTTGCGGCTAAAATACGTAGGACTTCCAAAGTAGGATCCGCTAAATAAATCGTTCCTGCCTTCGCTTCCAGGAATTCTAAAACTTTATCGATAAGCCAATTTCCTAATTCCTGAATACTCTTTTCGGCAACTGTGAGTTTTTCGAATTCGTATAATAGGGAAAGTTCTAGAATTCTTTTTTTAAGGGATTCATGCGTCTTGGCGTTCTTGATTGCGATCGCGGCAATTTCGGATAGAGAGGCCAGAACTTCGATGTCAGAATTATCGAAGCTTCTATTTCCGGATTTGTTTAGAATCTCAAGAGTTCCGATCACCTGATCTTGGACGAATAAGGGGACACAGGCGAGGGATCTGGTTCGAAATCCCGTTTTTTGATCTAAAGAAGGATTAAAACGCGCGTCCGTGTACGCATCTTCCAACAGAATCGGTTTTTTCTCCTTGGCCACCCAGCCCGCGATTCCTTGGCCAGGTTCTAACCGCGCGTATTTTTGAATGATTTCCCCTTTTTCCCCTAAAGCGACTTCGCAATATAGGAATCCGTCTTTTTCTTCCAATAAGAATAGGGAGCTAGCTTCCGCTTCCAGAAGATCTTTCGAATACAACATAATAAGCGGAAGAAGTTGGTAAAGATCTAGGTTTGCATTTAAAATCGTACTTGTACTAAGCAAACTTCGATATTTACGAGCCTCGGAATCGACCTTAACCATAGATGCGCCCAGACTGGCATGGATCGGGCCCAAAGTCAACGATTGTCGTTTTTCAAATCGACAAAAACCGAAGAAAGCCTCAAGTTTCTTTGCGCTTTCGCGTTTTTCCGGAACACAAGGCAATGTCTTTCGGTCGGATAAGTGAGCATGGAGTTTGAATTGCAGAGATTTTATATTTTTCTTGGGGTATTTACGGTTATTCTCTTTCTCGCATATAGTTATGCCGTGAATCGATTGAGTGCGCCGTTTGAATTGAATTCCGTTCAGCAAGGAGTTCTTTGGCTTTTAGTCGTAGTATTCGTTCTGCTGACCCCGATAGCCTATCTTTTAAGCCTATTTTACCGCGAAACCCAATGGCAAAAATTATGGTCGTATGCCGCGTTTACGAGTCTCGGATTTTTCACACTTCTCGTTTCTTTCGTGGTTTTTCATGATTTGGGCAAGTTAGCTTGGAAAGGATGGGTAATTCTATCCGGATTTCTACAAAGCAGCTCCGGCGCAACCGGGTTGACCGATTCGGAATCTGTCCTTTCTACCGCAGAATTAACTCGTAAAGACTTTCTTTCGAGATTAGCTTCATTTTTAGTTTTAGGTTTTACCGGAGGTTTAACGGCTTTCGGATTTTATCAGGCGCATAAGAGTCCTGCGCTAAAAAAGGTTTATATCAAAGTTCCAGGACTGCCCGAGGGTCTCGACGGTTTTAAAATCGCCCAATTATCGGATATCCATATAGGTCCTACTATTAAGAAGGGTTTTTTAGAGGGGGTTGTGAGAAGAACGAACGAACTGGATGCAGACCTAGTCGCCATAACCGGCGATCTGGTGGATGGTACAGTAAGTTTGTTGCGGGAACATACCACTCCCTTGAGAGATCTTTCCTCAAAATACGGAACTTTTTTTGTTACCGGGAATCATGAATACTATTCAGGCGCTATCGCATGGATTCACGAACTAAAGGAAATGGGAGTCAACGTTCTTTTGAATCAGAACAAACTCATAGCTCATAAAGGAGCTACGATTGCAGTTGCCGGAGTAACCGACTATAAGGCTCATTCCGTCATTCCCAATCATAAGACTGATCCCGAGAGAGCGGCAAAAGGCATCGAAGGCGCCGACTTTAAGCTATTATTAGCGCACCAACCTAACTCGATTTTTGAGGCTGCGAAAGCGGGGTTCGATTTGCAGCTTTCAGGCCATACGCATGGAGGACAATATTTTCCAGGTAACTTGCTGATCCATATTTTTCAAAAATTCGTGGCAGGTCTTAGCAAATGGGAAGGAACACAATTATATGTAAGTCGCGGCACGGGTTATTGGGGGCCTCCGTTACGAATCGGAGCTCCGTCGGAAATTACTCTGCTCATATTGGAAAAGGTCTGATCGCGATTTGGATTTGACAAACTTCTCTCCTGCAATTCTTTACAGTTAGTTTTAAAGGAGAGACGATGAAAGGGACTGAGTCTCTAGTTCGAGTCCGCTGCGAAGATAATTTTATAAAAGGAAAAGAATCCGGACATTCGGGGCGTAGATTTTTTTCCCTTTTCCCACCGCTTGTCCTTATTTCTTTCCTCATCATGGGCTTATTATTCTTAACTGCATGCGGGAAACCCAAGCCCAAGACTAATTCGGAAATCGAACGATTGAAACCTAAGAATAAGGCCGACGATCGAGAACTTGATCCGGATTTATCTTCTAGGGAATACTTCGACGAAGATGCCCAAGGGAAACCTCTGGAGAAGAAAGTGAGCCCTACAAGTCCCTCCCCAGACTTATATTCTTTTTCGAAGAAAGGACCCGGTTGTAAAAGAGGAGATTGTAAACGTGGAGAGGGAGTATACGTCTACGAATCGAGAGACGTATATTCCGGTCGCTTCGCAAATGAGCAAAGAGATGGCTGGGGAATACTTGCTTATTCGGACGGCGATAAGTATGAGGGAAATTGGTCGCGAGATCTAAAATTAGGCCAAGGTACCTATACGTTTCGAGACGGCAGTGTCTTTAGCGGTCTTTTTTCGGGCGACGGAAACGGAAGAGGACAATACCGCAAAAGCGGTAAAACGTACAAATGTAGATTAGAAAACCGTAAGGTTCTTTGTAAATGACGCCGTTTTAGGCCAATTCAGCTTTACTTTAATTAATCGTTCGTTATAGAATCGCTTTTTTTATGTTAACCCTTGCTTTTCTTTCGTTCAAGAATACAATCATCGGCGATGTTCGGAGGTTCTTATGGAAAGACTGAATCATTGGTTAGATGAACACAGAGATTGGTGGATCGATATCGTTAGAATGTATTTGGGTGCGGTGCTGCTCTATAAAGGCCTTTTATTTCTTTCAGACACCGATGCTCTAATCCGATTAATGGAATTGCATAATGCACCATTTGCGTCCACTTTGATGGCTCATTATATTGTGATAGCTCATATTTGCGGCGGGATTCTTCTTTTTGCGGGCTTATTGACTAGATTTTCCGCCATTCTACAATTGCCCGTATTGGTCGGCGCAGTTTTATTTATCCATTCGAAAGAAGGTTTTATGTCCGCAGGTTCCAATCTTTCGTATGCCAGTATGATACTTTTGCTTTTATTGCATTTTTCTTTATACGGTTCGGGAAGAATTTCCGCCGACTTCTATATCGAAACGCATAGAAGCGTTTAGTAATTTAGAAAAAGATCAAGATATTCGTTCCGCATAAAGTAAGAATTGCATCTTCAGTTCGATCGACTAAGATCGAATCGAGTGTAAAGTCGTGCCATGGTGGCGATTTTGCGTGGGAACTCCTACAAATTGGATTGCTTAAAAAGCTATTCAAATAAAGGAATATGCATTATATGGCATTTTCTTGTACCACCCCCGCCCCCACCCAAGAAGGGTGGGGCTCGCCTATAATAAAAACCAACGAAAGCCGTGAAGACCGGATTGTTCCATCACACAGGATATAGAAGAAATTTATAATTTTGAGAATATAACTCAAAATTATAAAAGGAAACCGCGAAACTTTGTTTTGAATTTCAGATCGGTAAGTTGGCCCATACTGGAATGGCGTAAAACGCGATTACGAGGGCTTCGTCGTTCTCGTATGGCACGCACCGAATTGAGAGTGACGGAACATTCACATGAAAGTCAATTTTTGTTTCCGGGTTTGGGATGAAACTCGTTCTGCCAATCAGACTTGAAATCAATAGAAATATGATATACGAATGTTTCCGGGCTGTTCCCCAAATAAATTTGATTTTAATATCTTTGGCTGAATGGGAAAAGTTATTGAACAGTGCTGCAGCTTAGTATAAAACTATGGAGCTATTTCTCTTTCCAGAGGGAGGAGAAGTGTTTCGTTTACAGGAGGAAAGCTTATGAAAAAAAAGTGGGTGGTGGTTGCGAACCGAAGCGAAGCAAAAATATTCGAATATCAAGGACCCTCGCAAGGACTTAAGCTGGTTCAATTTATGGAAAACCCGGATGGCCGTCTCCGGAATTCTGAATTAGTTACCGGATCCGGACATGGATCTAGATCCGATTTCGATTTCTCTTCAGAACACGAACCGAAGAAAAAGGTGGCAGAAGCTTTTGCCGGAAAACTTTCGGATTTCGTAAACTTAGAAAGGAAGAAGGACTCTTTTTCCAATTTTATTTTAATTTCCGAACCGGGTTTCATGGGAATGATACTCGGCAAATTGGATGATAAATCGAGGGAGAAAATCTATCATAAAATGCCGAAAGATATCGTTCATATAAAAGAGTCCGGTCTACTCGGACATCTAAGGAGTGTGCTCGCCTAAAGTTTTATTGCTTAGGTTTGATATTTAAAGATCGCCGTCTTCGGGTCCATCTATAATGAAAGATTCCAAGGACGGTGATTCTAAAGACAACGGCCACTACCGCTTCGGTGGTTACAATTTTCATTCCTCTTAAAAACCTTCATTGACGAGATGTTATTCTCCAAGATTCTTCCCGAAAAAAGAAAGGAAGTTTCTGATGGCTATAGCTAAAGAAAAATTCATTCTCTCCATCGATAGCGGTGGGAGCGGAATTAGGGCGATTCTGTTCGATAAAAAAGGTAGAATCGTCGAACGCCAGTATGAGAAAACTCCTCCTATCTTAAAAACTCCCGGAGCTCTTGAACACGATCCCGATGTTCTTTGGAAGGCATTATTGTCCGTCGTAGGAAAAGCTCTTAAAAAAAAGCAATTTCATCCATCCAATATCGCAGCCATCGGAATCTGTAACCAGCGGGGTTCTTTTCTACTTTGGGATAAACAAACGGGAAAACCTTTGACTAAGCTGATCAGCTGGGCGGATGTAAGAGCCGGAAGTACGGCCGACGAGATGAATTCGAATAAATTCTGGAAGACTATCCAATTTGTTTCCAGAATTGCGGGTGCGATCACTAAGCAACCGATGCTGATCGCGACCTACCTACTTAAATTTACGACCGATCACGCATCGGTTCGATTGAAATGGGTTTTCGATACTCATCCGGAGTTACTTGTACGAGCTAAGAAAGGTGAAATTCTTTTCGGCACTCTGGATACCTGGTTTGTTTATAAATTAACGAAGGGGAAAATACATATCACGGATCCCTCCAACGCGACAGTCACCGGAATGTTCAACCCGTTTCAGTTGCAATGGAACGCCCCTCTCTGTTTAATTTTCGGAATTCCTACTAAGATTTTTCCCGAAGTGAAAGATACCGGAGCCGACTTCGGCGCTACCGATCCTTCTATCTTCGGCGGTTCTCCGATTCCGATTCATGCGGTCATCGGAGATCAGATGGCGGCCCTTTATGGACACTGCTGCTTCGAAAAAGGCGGCGTTAAAATCTCTCAGGGGTCGGGCGCTTTTGTGGACATGAATATGGGAGACAAACCGAAGATTTCGAAGAGAGGATTATTTCCGTTAGTCGCATGGCAGCTAAACGGAAAACCGAAATATATGTTGGAAGGATATATCGGAACTGCCGGGACCTTGATCGATTGGCTTGGAAAAGGAATCGGTCTTTCCGACACCCCAAAAGTGTTAAACGAATTAGCTTCCCAAACTGAAGATACGGAAGGAGTGGTATTTGTTCCGACCGCTTCCGGTATGCGCTTTCCTCGTTTCAATCCGAGGGCAAAGGCCTCCGTCTTCGGGCTATCCTTGGCGACGCATCGCAGACACGTAGCGAGAGCCGTCTTGGAAGGGATTGCCTTATCATTATATGAAATCTTGGAAGGGATAAAAGAAGACACGAAGGTTCCGGTTAGTGCAATCATGGTGGACGGGGGAGTATCGCAATCGGATATTCTTCTTCAATGCCTTGCCGATTTTTGTCAAGTGGAGGTTAAAAGAGCACCGGAGCCGGATATGACGGCGACAGGAGCTGCGTACATCGCCGGCCTTGCTTCCGGTTTTTGGAAGAACGAAACGGAATTAAAGAACTTACAAAAGGGGTATAAAGTGTTTCTGCCCAAAATGAACGAGTCAGTTCGAAAAGCGAAACTAGTTCGTTGGAAAAAAGCGGTCGATGCCACTCTAAAAATCGAGTAAAAGGATATTTACTCGATGACTCGAATGGAACTGACGACGGCGGTAAGATGTTCCGCCAATTCCTCCGTCGGTTCTTCGTCCCCGTTATAGGTCACGAGTATCATCTTATTTTTTGCGGCGACTAAATAGACCATCCAATGTCTTCCGTCTTCTTTTAAGAATTCGCAGGCGATGATTTTTCCGCCCTCGTTGTTCTCGAAAAATGCGGCTTTATCCGATTCGTATACGATACTATGCGTGGCCAAATATCGCTCTAATTCCTCTTCTGCATTGAAACTTCCGCCTTTATTTTCGAACGCATAAACTTGCATTGCGCCGGCGCCATTTTCTTCAAAGAAGGCAGGAATTCCTTCGATCACGATTTGCTGCCAATGACCTGGAATCACCATGGTATACCAGCCGGAGGGAGAACGGTAAAATTTGTAATCTAACTTACGATCCATGAGTCGGAAAAACAATCCGTTGCCATTATATCCGTGCGAAAATTCAGGGCAAGCATGTTCGGGAAGACTTGACACTTCCTTTTTTGCCGGAGAACCTTTCGGATCGTGATTGCAATTTTAAAAAACCGCAGAGGCCCGCTTTACCTGGTAACCACTTTTTTGGCCATTGTCGTGTTCGCAGTGTTTGCCTCGTCTCTCGCGATCCTCTTTTCCCTTTTCCTGATTGCGATTTTAATCTCTTATCCTTTTCTTTTGGATTGGATTTCCCGTTTGTACGGTCAGGAGGACATTGCGGATGAAGTCCACTTCGCGCGTACAAAGGACGGTTGGAATATCGCAATGCATAGACATATTCCGCCGCAGCCTAATAGCGAATTAGCTCCCGTAATCGTCGTGCATGGAATTGCGACGAATAAGTACGTAATCGATTTAGATAAACGACATTCGCTTCCCTATTTTTTAAAGCTAAGAGGATACGAAGTGTTCTCGATTTCGTTACGCGGAGCGGGTTCTTCCTATCACGAGAGCCGAAGCGGATATGAGGATTTTACCTTTGATGATATGGCAAAATATGACGTTCCTGCAGTCATTGCAAAAGTTATTGCCCTGACGGGAAGTCAAAGAGTGAGTTGGATCGGCCATTCAATGGGAGCTATGATACTATATGCTTTCTTCGGGATTTGCGATAAATCGGATAAGGAAAAAATAGCCGCTTTCGTATCGCTTGGAGGCCCGGGAAATCTGAATCATTTAGGACTCAGCCTGATCGGATTATTATCCCGGTTTCCTCGAGCGCGTCGGGTTCTGGATCTAAAGTTCGGTGCATCAATGCTCGCACCGATCGCGGGAGAAATTTTTACTCCGATCGACGAGATTCTTTACAACCCCAAAGCCACGAAGCCGAAGACGGTTAAAAAAGTGATGAAAAACGCGATCGAGAATATCAGCGAGGGCGTAATCGAGCAACTCATGTCTTGGATTGAAACCAAGCGAATGATCTCCTTAAACGGGTTTTACGATTATATCGAATTACAGAAGGAAATTACCGTCCCAAGCTTGTTCGTTGCCGGATTAAAGGATGCGATTGCAACTCCGGAGGCTGTGAAATTCGTTTATGATCGGGCTGGGGCAAAGATTAAGGAATTCTTGGTCGTCTCGAAGGAGAATGGGGCTTCCGAGGATTATGGCCACGGCTGTCTTATGTTAGCTGAAAAAGCGGAAGATGATCTCTTTCCAAAGATTGAAACATTTCTTCGGGCATATGGAACCCGAAAAAAAATAGGCTGGATAGGAAAAATTCGCCGAAATTTGCGGATGCAATTTCAAAAACTTCGATAAGGATATGATAGATTCTTCCTTAAATATCAACATCCTTTCTCTTTAATAACCATTTCCCTTTCTTGTTATAAATGGGATGTGCTTATTTTATATACATTTCATAAAAATATACCTATCAAATAGGCAATAATCGCAGAACTGACAACTTGGTACGCTAATTGCATATTGTTCAAAAAGAACCAAGCGAATCTTCGAAAAATCCGATTCGTAGGGGTCGACTATGATAGAACTCAAATTTGGGCAGAGAAAGGTAGTTAATTTTCGCGGAGCGAGGAAAGTCGTCGGGGGATTAACGGAGAAGAACAAGATTGATATCCTCTTGTATATCAGTAAGGAATTCGCAAATGCGGATAAAGAAGAGGATCTTTACGATATCGTAATCAGTCTGTGCAAAGATATTTTTGAATGCGATAATACAACGCTTCGCGTGTGGAAAGACAAGTTTCTCGTGCCGGTGCGCTTTATACAAGAGACGGAGCCTCCGCGACGTAGATTAACACAGGACGAAGGATATTCCGGTTTCACGTTTAAAACTAGAATGCCTTTGCTGATTCAGGATCTAAGCCATCATCAGGAATATATCGACGAGGGGGAAACCACGCGCGCCGTTATGTGCGTGCCTATTATGTACAAGGAAGATTGCCTTGGGACCATTGCAGTGGAATCGAATACCGAATTCTTCTACCGCGAAGATGACTTGGAAATTCTGGAGGCATTAGGATCGCAATTAGCGCTCGCAATTACCAGTGTTCGTTTGATCCAGGGGCTCGTTCATGCGAATGAAAGAGAGGCACAGATCCTGAAACAATTGGAATGGGACATGCGCATGGGCCGTAATGTTCAAAGTCAAATTGTGGAAACGAATATTCTCGCTTGGAACGGTTTGCATTTCGGAACGCATTACGAGCCGATGACCGAAGTTTCCGGCGATTATTTTAACGTGGTCCGCCAAGGAAACTCGATTACCGCAATCATCGTGGACGTGTCCGGCCACGGAATTCCCGCGGCGCTAGTCACTATGTCGATCCACTATCAGTTTCAACGATGTACGTCTCTCGGCATGGGTTTAGGTGAAATGTTAACCGAATTAGGAGAATCGGTTAGACCGCAACTTCCTGACGGAACGTACTTTACCGCGTTTGTTCTGAAAGTTTATAGCGATTATACTTATTCCTATGTGAATGCGGCCCACCAAAAAATGCTTCACTTCCATAATTCGACCGGACGAGTCGAGGAGCTGGACACGGCCGGGGTTCCGTTGGGAATCTTCGAAGTGGAGCGCAGTAATTTTGAGGAAAAACACGGTCGCATACTACCCGGCGATATCTTATTTCTTCCGACGGACGGCATCGTCGAGCAAAAGAACGATCAACGTCAAGAGCTCGGGAATCAAAGGTTCATCGAATGGATTCGCCAGGAAAAAGCGACGATCGAAGAGCAGAGAGATAAGATCTTTATCGGAGACTTAGTAGGTTCTCTTATCGGAAGATTTAAGAGATATAAAGGCGACGTACGAACAGGGGACGACGTTTCATTATTGGCGCTTCAATGTAATCCGGAATTAGGAAAAGCTAAAACGATGCTTTCGTTAGCAAAAGCGGCGGCTAAGGCCAAGAAGGACCAGATGGCTTATGAAAAAGCCTTAGAGGTCTTTTCTATGGACGAATCGCTTAAGGATAGTTTGGTTTTACTCGGTAAGATGTATTACAGGGATAGGAACTTCGAAAAAAGCGTTCAGTTTCTGGAGAAATATATTCGGACTAGCGGAGAAGAGTCGGAGCATATTCAATATTTGCTAGGTAGGGCATATTACGAATTAGGAAATATTCCGGAGGCCAAGAAAGCGTTAAAGAGATCTTTGGCGATCGACCATACGTACGCTAAATCCAGCCTCCGCCTGGCGCGTTGCTATTTGAAAGAGAACGAAACTCCGAAAGCGATCAAAGTTCTTCAACAAGGTATGAAGAGCGCTCCTACGAACGAGTATCTTAAAATTTCTCTGAAGAAATTAGAGGAGCTTGTTCGAAGAAAAGGAGAGGAGGATCTCGTGGAAGAGAAACGCGCAGCCGTTTAATCGAAACGCGGACAGGAATGATTTTTAGAGAGAAAAAGGAGACTTAAAACAATATGCGCATAATGGCAATACTAATACTCGCGCTTACCGCGAGCGGACTTTGGGCGGACGGACCCGCCGAAGCTGCTCCCCCGGATAATGCAGCACTAAACACAATGATCACGACATTGAGAACGGAGACAAACTGGTTATGGACCGCGATTGCGGCGTTCCTTGTCTACTTCATGCAGGCCGGATTTGCGTTGGTCGAAGCCGGGTTTACTCGTGCAAAGAACACGGTAAATATTTTAATGAAGAACTTTATGGATTTTGCTTTAGGCTCTCTCGCTTATTGGCTGATCGGATTTTCCATAATGTTCGGACCTCAGCTCCTTACCGGTTTCGGAATAGGAATCCCGGGAATTGCGGACGGCCTGATCGTTAAAGGGGGTAAACCCGATGCAGGAAGTTTCACATTCTTCATCTTTCAGTTAGTATTCGCCGGAACTGCAGCGACGATCGTTTCAGGAGCGATGGCCGAGCGGACTAAGTTTATTGCGTACGTCATCTTTTCCATCGTAATATCCGCGGTTATTTATCCTGTTTTCGGTTCGACTGCTTGGGCCGGTCTATTCGGTTTGAATAAAGGGTATCTCGAAGGCAAAGGCTTTATAGACTTTGCGGGTTCTACCGTAGTTCACTCGGTCGGAGGTTGGGCGGGCCTCGCCGGTGCACTTGTTCTTGGTCCTCGGATCGGAAAATACCAAGACGGAAAAGTTGTGCCGATTCTCGGACATAATATGACGATCGCCGCGTTGGGCGTATTTATTCTGTGGTTAGGTTGGTTCGGATTTAATCCGGGTTCTACCACTTCGGTTACCGGAGGACTTTTCGCAATCATAGCTGTTACCACGAACTTTGCGGCAGCCGCAGGTGCGATCGCGGCTATGACCACCACTTGGGTTATTTTTAAGAAACCGGATATTGGATTAACTTTAAACGGAGCACTTGCTGGTCTCGTGGCGATTACATCTCCTTGCGCGAACGTTAGCATCTCTTCCGCGGTAGTTATCGGTTTGGTCGCAGGAGTCTTAGTCGTATTCAGTGTTCTCTTCTTCGATAAAATCAAACTTGACGATCCGGTCGGTGCGGTTTCCGTTCACGGAGTCTGCGGAGTATGGGGAACCGTCGCTGCAGGATTGTTTGCCGAGGAAGCTTACGGCGGAATCAACGGATTCTTTTTCGGTGGTGGATTTGATCCTGTGATCGTGCAATTCACCGGAGCTCTTATGGCTTTCATTTGGGCTTTTGGCGCTTCTTCGTTACTCTTCCTTGCCCTGAAATATACGATCGGTCTCCGAGTCTCCGAAGACGAGGAAATTCAAGGTTTGGATATTCTCGAGCACGGTAACGAGGCGTATCCGGTTTCTAAATAATCTAAAATCGAAAAGCCCCCGTATTTGCCCTGCGGGGGTGGCCTTTTCCCGTTGACGGAATCCGCACCTTCCTCTCGAATGAAGGTATGACCTTGGGAAAACTTCCCTTAAAACGCTTCATTCCGATATTCTGCTTCCTTCTTACAGGTTGCTTCGATTATGAAGAAATCCTTACAATCAACCCGGATCTTTCCGGAACCCTTGAGGTCACCTATATCGTTCCCACTAAAAAGAAGTCGGACGAATCGTTGATAAAATTTCTCCCGACTCGTCGCGACGAAATTTTAAGCCGTTTGAATAAGGGTTTTTTCTCCAAAAGCGTCGTACTAAAAGATTATACGTTTCAGAAGTTGGAAAGTCCGGAAGCTGAGCCCGGTGCGTTCCGTGAAAAAGCCAAAGTCGCTTATAAAGTGGAATTTGCGGATGTGACTCAAATCGAAGGAATTCTGATCGGAAACGTTCAGATTAAGAAGGAAAAAGCCAGGACCATCTATATTAAACGCGAATTTCCTTCGATTACTCGGACAGCCGATTCAATGCAAATGGACGGGGAAAAAAAAGTATTTAGCGAAACATTGAGATTAATCCGTACTAACTCGATGCTTTTCCGGGTAAATTTTCCGATTACTTCCATCTGCACTTCCAATCGCGGAGAAGTGAACCTGGGCCGCTTAAGCTATAGGCTTCCGTTATCGGATACGATAGAAAAATCCGGAAACAAATCTTGGGATTATAGGATTACTTTAGTTTATTAAGCGAATGGAATGAGAATATAATCATTCGTCGCTATCTTCGAATATTCAGTTTATCTCGAATTCGTAAATTTTACCCTGCGGAGAGGTCGCCCTGATTCTTTTTCCGGCGATCGAATTCTGTTTTGAAAACATTAAGAGAAATTTATATGTATGTTCGGTTTCAGTTTGAACCGAAGGCTCATAGCGTGACGAATATCCGTAATAAAAAGGGTAAGATCCCAATGTGGTAATCGGGTAGACCGCCGGAGTCGAGTTTTTTGATTTTATATTAAATAGAAAAACGTAATATGACCAAGTTTTAATCGGAGATTGTCCGCTCAAATCGAATCGGAAAGAGAGAAATTCCGGCAACAATCGAGTTTCGGGAATTAATTCGAAAAGAAAATATTCAGCATCGGCGATTTTCAAGGAAGAAATCTCATCCCATTGCTTACGGCCGTCTTTAGGTAGACGGGCGCTTAAATCGTTCTTTAGGTCTTTCCGCAATTCGTCCAAATCATCCTGTAAGACCTTATAAGCTCGTACTACGTATCTTTGGCCGTAGAAGTAGGTTTCTTCCGAAATTCTAGTTTCTCCGATACTTTTTAGCTCTCTGCCGGTGCAAGAAAACAATATCAGAATTAGAAACGATATTAAAAAGGGGAGCATCCTCGCATGCATCATACCATGAGACGTGTACCGCATTCAGGGCAGAATTTAGCGCCGACCAATTCGATTTTAAAGCCGCATTGGTGGCAGTATTTCTGAGCCGGAACGAGGTTCGATGCGACCGGTTGTCGATTAATGTCGACGGTTTTTCGCTCGCTCCATGCTTTGATTTCTTGATCCTGCTCTTCAAGTTCGTGCACGATTCCCGAGGAAATGGATTTGAATTCGGGATCGGTAAGTTTGCCGGTATCGAACTCGATTTTTAAATCCTTTAAGTTTTCCAATAAGACTTCTCGTCTATTGACTAACTCTCGCCTTTCGGTTTCCAACTCGAGATCGTCGCCCGGTTTTGCTAGACGTACATACAAAAACGGAGCCAAAACTAATGCGGATAGAAGTATATAAAAGAAGATTAGTAAATAATCCATTTACTTTTGCTTCTCCTCGATTTCGGAAAGGTACTTGTGAAATGCCGCATCTTCGTTCGGGCCTATAACTGAAATCGCTTTAGGCGTCATTCTTCTTTTTAAGTAGAGAAAGATCAGAAGAATGCCCAAAGCGCCTGCCATGGCTATGCTGACATCGATCCAAGTCGAATCCGGTTTCGCTAAAATATCCGGTCCGAATCCGTAAACGACACTTTGTGCCATCCCAGTGTTTCCAGTCTCGATGAACTTTGCAATGATCGGATCTTTCACGGCTTCCGGTCCGAACCCTTTTACCATTTTGTCCACGATCGTATCGGCGCTTTCGCCGGTACGAATCCTGTTTTCGATGAAGACCTTAAGTTTTGCAGAGACAGTGCAATTATTAAACGAACAACTTTTTATCGCGATGGAAGGGATGCAAATGCATCGAATACGATTGGTCACATCGTGAAATGTCCGAATTTCCTCAGGGTTCGTCAGATTCGTGAAAGTAGATTCCGCAAACAGGACGGAACTAAGTAAAAAAAAGATCGGAATTGAAACGAGTTTCATGGCCGATTTTCTCCGATCGGTAAGAGTATCAAAAGTCCCGACAGAAAGAACATTAGAGAACCCGCCCAGATGAACTTCACCATCGGATTGATCCAAACTTCAAGATTCGCAACGATTTGTCTGGGAAATCTAAGATACTGCTCCGACTTAATGTTCGAATCCCTAGTAAAAAAGAAATTCATAAACAACCTTGGTAAGTCCGGATTTTCGTCGGAAAGATCGGCGTGCTCGATCGCGCCTAATTGTATATAAAGATCTTCTTTCGGAGTCGAAGCGATCGAGGGTTCGCTTGTAGGAATATGAGTTTCGAAATCTCCGCTCAAATGCGAGATTTGAGGATAGAACCGTCTTTCGGTCACCATAGTAGCAAACTCTTTCAGTTGTCGTTTCACCTCGAACGTGGCCTCGTGAGATACGATAACGTTCCTATGACTGATGCCTTCGGAAGGGTCTCCATTAATGATCGGTTTGATTTTAAGGCTGCTTGCCGCTATGATATAATCACCGAGCACGGCTGTATCCTGGCTAGAATAGACGATCTCGTTAGCGCGAGGGAGTTCCAGAAAATAAAAGAATTTAACGGACGTATTTTGTTTAAACGCGTTTCCCGCCAAACCTATGAATAGAATAACCATCGAAAGGTGGACTAAATATCCACCGTAACGTCTCTTATTCTTCAATAGCATTCTTACGCCGGCGATTAAATAGCCTTCTTTGGGATAAGAAGCCTTGCGAGCCATAATGCCTTTATGATATTCTTGGGCGATGCCTGCGATAGTAAATACGCCCAAACCGATCGTAAGGACGCTATATACTTCTCCCAACACGTCTCCCAGACTATAGTCGCTAATCGAATAATTGCGGGAATAATAGAATATATAAGCCCCGGCTCCGAGAACCCCTGCGATCAAAGGTTTGAATAAAGTCGTAAAGAATATTTTATCCGCACCTTTACGCCAGGCCAAGAGAGGAGCGGAACCCATTAATAAGAGTAATAGAATTCCCGAAGGAACTCCCCAGGAATTAAACCAAGGAGCTTTGAATTCTCTTCCGTAAAGAAGCGGAGAGAATACGCCTAATAAGATCGATAATGTCGCGATAACTAACAGAAAATTATTGAGCAGGAAGCTTCCTTCCTTGGAAGTCATGGCTTCTAGATTTCGTTCGGGAACGAGTTTGCTTCTTCTATATATTAAAAAACCAATATAGACCGAAAAGCTTAATCCGATATAGATGATAAAAGGCGTTCCGATCGTGGATTTTGAGAAGGAGTGCGGCCCTTCCAAGACTCCGCTTCGAGTGATCCAGGTTCCGAGAAGACAAAAATGGAACGCTAGAATAATCAGAAACATATTCCAAAATTTCAGCATTCCTCTTCGTTCTTGAATGATCATCGAATGTAGAAAGGCCGTGGAGAGCAGCCATGGCATAAGACTTGCATTTTCCACCGGATCCCAAGCCCAATATCCCCCCCAACCTAACTCTTCGTAAGCCCATTTTGAACCGAGGAGGATTCCGGTGCCTAGGAAAAACCAAGAGAAAATACTCCAGCGACGGACGAAGCGAAACCAGTTTTCCGAGAGTTTGCCGGTAATCAATGCCGAAGTCGCTATCGAGAAGGGGATCGCAAAACTCACGTAACCTACGTATAAGATAGGAGGGTGTATGATCATCGCCCAGTGTTGCAGCAGAGGGTTTAATCCTCTGCCTGCGACGGCGGCGGGCTGAAATTCGCGGAACGGCTGAGCGTCAGGAAAGAAGATCGCAAGAAAAGAGAAAAAGCAAGCGATTACGCTTAGGTTTAAATTCATTACCGGTACTCGGTCGTTGATTAGATGCCGGGTTTGCCATAACACGATAAAAGTGAAAAATGACAATAGAAGATTCCAGAACAACAGGGACCCGGACGAGCCCGACCAAACGGAAGTCATCTTGTAAAAGAGCGGTAGATGCTCGCTCGAATGCATTACGACGTAATAATTATTGAGATCGGTGCGAATAAGCTGGACGACTAACACGAGGAAGGCGAGCAGGATGACTCCGAAATTCGCCATTAAAGTATATCGCCCTAATTCGATTCCTTGCGAATCGTTTCGAAAAATTCCGTAGGAAGTTTGGATGATGGAAAAAATTAGGAGGGAAAAGGAAGTGATGAGGCAAAGTGCTCCGAAGTCGTTCATGATTTCCCGCTTAGTATTCTTCTGCGGAAGCTTCTTTGTCCGAATATCCCGCTTCGTATTTGGAGGCGCATTTTGCTTCCACTCTATCCGCGACTAGCACTCCGTTTTTCCAAATTCCGTCCACTCGCGCACGAGTACCTTCTTTAAAGGCGTCGGGTAAAAGAGTCGCGCCCGTAAAGAAAACCGGAACTTCCTTATCGTTGAGCTGCAGGATAAACTTAGCGGTTTTACCTTCGCGAATCACTGTGCCGGGTTTGACGAATCCGCGAACCCTTAGTAGTTCGTCGGAATCGTAATTGGACGGGTGAGCGGCGAGTTCGGAAGCATCTAGGAGAATGTAAGAAGTCTCCTTAGAGGAAAAAAATGCGATGGCTCCCAATGAAAGAGCGATGGTTCCTGCGAGGATTACAAATTTTACGTTCATCTGTTCAAACTAAGTCTAGTCCTTAGACCAAGGAAACACCAGCCGGAGGGGAAGAAAAGTGGAAATACTATCTCTCGCCTCGTAAACGAGCAGTCCGATTCTCTCTTTCCAGACCGTGCTCGTAAGGGAAAGAGTGTGAGCGGAAGGGACAAAAGAATCCAGGGTCAGAACCTTGACTTGCGAATAGTAATCCGTCGGCCATGGAATCACTTTTAGGCCGGTTTTTCCAAAAACACGAAGGGATCTTTCCATATGGAAGGCGGAGGTGATTAAAATCATCGATTTCCAACCTCTTTTACGAAAGATCTCCGCAGTAAACTCCGCATTTTCCTTAGTGTTGCGGCTTTCGCTCTCGAACAGTAACGCGGATTTAGGTACTCCTAGGGAGGATAGGAAAATCTCCGCAGCCTCGGATTCCTTTCGGGCTTGAAACATTAGATTTCCTGACCCGCCAGTAAAAACGATTATAGGCGCCTTATGCTCTCGATAAAGAATAACTGCATCGGTCATTCTTTCCGACGCGGAACTCAATTGAGGCCGATCTCCGTAAAGAGCTAAATTGTCGATCGCTCCTCCAAGGACAACGATTGCGTCCGCCGTAGAAAGAGTCTTAATTGCAACAGGCGGATATTTTTCTTCCAAACCGGTTACTAACCATTGTGAGAAAGAATTAGTAGAGCAAATCCATAAAAGGATCAACGGAAGACAAATCGAAAGTTTTTGCTTTTTCTTCGGTAAGCGCAAACCGGCGATAAACGCCAATAATAGACAAACGGGTAAAGGAAAGAGGAAAATTCCGGCAAGTTTTGAGAGAATAAAAAAAAGGGTATCCATCTCTACTCGAGTAGCTTGCCGCCCGCGGCCCAATTCTCCCGAGAAACCTCGTCGATGACTATATAGGTCGTTTCCGGGGGTTTAGCGGCGACCTTCCTTAACGTTTCCGTAAATTCTTTTACGATCGTTTGCTTTTGCTCCTTTGTTAAAGGACCTGCAACTTTTACGTTCACATAGGGCATAATCGAAACCTTTTCCTAGTATTTTGAATCTTTATTTCGAACAAGTATTCTGCAATGGATTTTTTTCTTAAAACGGCAGATTCGTTCAAGTCGGTTACCTTCGATCAAGCTATACTTCGATTATCTTCGGAAAGGAGTTTTTATTATGAGATTTGCCAAGGAAATGGTCTTTTATTCCGCCTATCACCAGGAAAAACGAAATATTTTGGTACACATCGTAGGTGTTCCTACGATTACATTCACACTATTTCTGGTTTTAAGCAGATTTTCATTACTGACAGTCTGGGGTTTCGATATTACCGCCGCTACCGTATTTGCCGCCGTCGTATTGGCGTATTATTTTACTCTGGATTTCATTTTCGCTCTCGCTTCCGCAATCGTATTCGGATCATTATTGTCCATTGCACATTATTTGACCGCTTCTCTGGAAGCTTCGACAGCTTGGACCGTATTTGCGATAGCACAGTTGGTAGGTTGGGGAGCGCAGTTTTACGGACACTTTATTTTTGAGAAGAGTCGTCCGGCCCTCTTCGATAACCTATTTCAGGCAATCGTCTCCGCTCCGATATTCGTCGTAGCAGACGTCTTTTTTGAATTAGGTTTTCGTAAAGATGTTCAGGAAGAGGTCCGTAAAGAATTGGCCGCTCAAGGAAAGCTTAAGGATTTCCGTACGGCTCATTAAACCCTCGCTTTTCGAAGAGCGAATCCGGAGGCCATTTCAACCTCCGGATTTTCGCTTAAACGCAGAACGTGACTTTAACCGAGCTGTTCGACCCTAAGAATCGGGATGGTTGCACGCCGAACATTTTTTTGAACGTCCTGCTTAAATGAGCCTGATCGGCAAACCCTGCCGCGTGCGCCGCCTCGGTTAAATTTCCTCCTTCCTTTAATAAGTAAGCTGCCTCTTGAAGGCGGAGCCAAAGCTGGTATTGCCTAACGGGTAGTCCAAGTTGCTCTTTGAATAAATGCATAAATCTTGTTTCGGAAAAACCGGATTCTTTTGCGAGTTCCGGAACGGATACGGATCCTGGAAGGGATGCCTTCATTCTTTTAGTTGCGGAGAGTATTCTCGGGTCCAAGGATACTTTCGTCGGTTTCTCCGCTCCTACCGCGGAAAGAATATCTTCGAATAACGATTTAGCCTGAGAACAATCAAGTTGTCCCTCTATTAATTTGCGGCAATCGTCAATGACGGGTTTGAGATCGGAATTCGGTATTTCATGAATTCCTGTTTTTCCGAAACGGGCGGCAATCGGCGCATAATCGGTGCTATGAGGATCCAGTTGAACAACGATGATATCGGATTCCTGTGCAAGAAGAGTGTGATGAAAATTAGGAGCTAGCACGGCCGCCTGATAGGATTTCTTTTCTCCTTTTTTCATCTCCACGAAAAAAGGTAAGGAAATTGAAATCAATATGGATACCGCATAATGAGCGTGCGCGTCGGCGACCAAGCCCCGATTCGCAAATAAAATTCTCCCTTCAAAGTAGAAAAGCGCGCCCGTTTTGTTATCCGTCATGGAGGCATTTCCATACTAAGAATTCTTTCGATTCTATCCCAGGTTCTTTCCGGTTCTTCGAAAGGAAAAAAATGGGTCGTGTTCTTCCAAATTTCGAGAGTCGATTCGGGATTTCCGTTAACGATTCTTTTCGCCGCTTTCGGCGTGCAGACCTCGTATTTTTCGGGAATAGTGATATGAGTCGGGACTTTGATTTTTCCGTACTGATATAAACTCAGAAAATTAACCGAGTTGAATATTTTCGCTTCCACTTCCGGCGGACATCTTAGATATACTTTTCCGTTTTCCTGCCGAAAGCAGCTCTTGAGATAATCGTCGAAAATTTCCGCATTCCATTTTGAAAATGCCGGATTCCTTCTATATGCTTTTCGAATCAGATCGATGCTCGCAAATTCTCTTCTTCTCGCTAGAGCGCTTTTCGAGAGAGGATTGCCGAAAGTCCAAGCGTATAGAATAAACGGAAGGTTTAAGATTACCGGATCCATCGCTATAATTTTCCGAAAGTGGGAAGGGCTATGGTAAGAAGAAAGAAGAAGACTCGCTCCTCCTAAAGAATGACCGATTCCTATACAATTTCTTAGATTTTCCGCCTCGATCAAAGCGAGAATTTGGTCTCGGAAAAAAAACCAATTTTTCCAATCTAGGCTCGGCTCCGATTCTCCATGGCCGCAAAAATCAAGAGCGAGAACCCGAAATTTTTTCGAAAGTCTTTCGATATAATAAGAATAGCAGCCGGCGCTATAACCGTTTGCATGCGCGATTATGATGGGAGAAGCCTCTTTGCGGCCGGCATCCAGATAGGAGAGGTCGAGTCCTCTAAACCGAAAGGATTTTCTATCTATTCGCGATTTGCCCTTGATCTTTCTCATACTTTCCTTTGGATGGACGATGAAAGTCGGAACCGATTCCGCTTCTTGCGTCTATGGAAGATTCTTCAACCTTCTTCTTGCGGCGTTCTAGGGAAAGAAAAATTGATCTTGGGAGACTGGCAGAATGAAAGCAACGGTCGTAATCGTCTTCGTTGTGGCTTTATTTTTTAATGCTTTAGCCAATATACTCATTAAAGCGAGTTCCTTGGGAGACAAAACCGACATGGCGCCCGGAATCGAAGGTTTGATCAAAAGCTTTTTGCACCCGGTATTTTTTACCGGTATCGCCTCTTTCGGAATAGCTCTTCTCGGGTATCGTTGGGTTCTGGGGAAAGGATTAAAACTCTCGTTGGCATATCCTGTTTTTACATCGGCAGGATTCATCGTGGTTTTGCTGGCTTCGTTTTTCCTATTTAAAGAAAGATTAAATTGGTCTCAATGGACCGGAATTTTATTGATTATTGCAGGCGTTTGGTTAACCGCAGGAGAAATGTTCGATTAAGAATCCTATCTCGATCCATTCATCTCAGTGCTAGAGATCGAAACTAATTAGAATCCGAATTTACTGAAATCGTTTCGATTTCAGTTTCGATATCATCGTCTCCGTTCTGACCGCGCTTCTCGGCGTTAAAATATATTTACGTTAGAACGTGCCTCGATAAATTGGAAATTAATTTCGCTATGCCAAAATTAATTTCCTCCCTCTCTCTTTTTTATTTTTGCATTTCTTGTTCCCATACGATAGATCGAAAGGATCCGACGGGTACTTCCGCAAAATACGGTGCGTACGGCTTTTACGACGGTGATCCGATTCCGGACAAAATCGCCTATTTAACCTTCGACGACGGACCCTCGGATTGGACGGAAGAAATCTTGGACGTTCTAAAAGAGGAGAAAATTAAGGCTTCCTTTTTTATTTGCGGTGATTGGGCTCCGAAAGAAAACAGAATCAAAAACGGATTCAAGAAGTATAAAGATGTTTTGATCCGCATGAGGAAAGAAGGACATTCGGTGGGAAATCATACGATCGATCACCGCAATTTGCTTTCGCTTCCCGACGAAAAAATCGCCAAGCAATTCGACGATAATCAGAGTATGTACGATCGCGAACTTGGAGCCGAGTCAGGAAGGATGACACTTTTACGTCCACCGTTCGGTTCTCCTTTCATTCATCCCGCTTCCGACCAAGCCAGGAAAAGGGTGGGATCCGTTCTCAAAAAAAAAGGAATCGTCATTATGTGGTCCAGGCATTTCGATTCCTCCGATTCTAAAGAATGGGTAAGGGGGGAATGGTATGAAAAAGGGCCTCGTATTAATCTGGATGACGAGAAATTTAAAGCGAAAATGAATCGCATTTACTTTCGATTGGTTCGAGGAGCGGATGGTAAAGGGGTCATCGTTTTATTTCACGATACACATCCTACAACTAAGGAAATTTTAACCTCAGTAATTCGAAAATTAAAATCGGAAGGATATCGATTCGGTACGATAGAAGATTATATTAAATGGAGATGGAATACGACTAGTGCGGAATTATTGGCTTCCGAACAGAATTAGGAATAAATTTCGATCCTGAAAATGACTTTTCACGGGCGAAGTTTATTCTAAACAATGCCTGAGTTAAATCATGGAGACCGTAAAAATGAACAAAGGTCCACTTTCAGGCGTTAAGGTCGTTGATCTCAGTCTGCTTCTCCCAGGCCCTCTCTGCTCCATGTATTTGGGGGATATGGGGGCCGAAGTCATTAAAATAGAAAACCCGCGCGCGATGGATGCTACCAGAGTGATGTTCAAGAAATCGAACGGGGCGCCGTCCTTATACTTGATGTTGAATCGAAATAAGAAAGCGATCACTCTCAATTTGAAGCGGGAGAAATCGAAGGAGATTTTGTTCAAATTACTGGAAGATGCTGATATTCTGTTGGAAGGATTTAGACCGGACGGGCTGGCAAAGATGGGGCTCGGTTACGAGGATTTAAAGGATCGATTTCCTCGGTTGATTTACTGCGGGATTTACGGTTATGGCGATTCGGGAAAATACCGGGATTTTGCCGGTCATGATCTCAATTATCTTTCTCTATCGGGAGTATTATCTCAGACCGGAAAAAATCCTCAGGCTCCCGGTTTTCAATTGGCCGATATCGGAGGTGGAACTCTTACCGCGCTCTCTTCGATTCTCGCCGCTCTGTATTACCGAGAGAAAACGGGGAGAGGTCAAAAAATCGCGGTCTCTATGATGGAAGCTTCCTTGCAATTTATTTCGCTTTATGGCGGAATTTATTCGGCAACCGGACAGGATCCTGAAGGAGGAAACGAACTTCTCTCGGGAAAGCTCCCGAACTATAATACGTATAAAACTAAGGAAGGAAGATGGGTTGCTCTCGGTGCATTGGAAGATATGTTTTTTAAGACGTTTCTCCGCCAATCGGGCTTGGACACTCATTTGGAAAAGATTCCGGCGGACGAGGCGCATTTTAGAGATTGGAAACAAATATTAACCGAATATTTCGCTTCGAAGACATTACAAGATTTGCAGCCGATTTTCGAAAATCCGGACTCTTGTCTCACTCCCGTTAAGACGATGGATGAAGTCGCGAAGGATCCTGTTCTTATTGAAAAAGGAATGATTCTTGAGCGTAAACATCCGGAATACGGGGATTATGTTCAGTTCGGTTCGCCGTTTCCTTTTTCGGAAAGTAAAGTTACATATCGTTCCGATCCGCCGGAACACGGTCAGCATAATACTGAAATTCTGAAAACGTTGGGATATTCCGACGCGGATATCGAAGAATTAAAAAAAGATAAAGTAATCTAAGTTAAGAAATCGGAAGGATCCATGGCTTCCCGGTTGCATTGATCAAGTCGAAGCGGATATGAATCGGAATTTTTCGTTAAGCGTCAGTAACAAAGGCAGAAAATCGCTCTTTGAATATCACAGGTCGCTCCGCTTGGAGCACCTTCCCCATTAATGGCATAGTCCAGCCAGCTCGAGGAAGTTATATCAGGAAAACCGATTCTTCCCGAAACGGCCGCGGAGTTCGAGGTGCCGTTCGAACAACTGTCCACAGCGGCGTATCCGCCATTGACCGTAGAAAAGCTCCACCAACCTGCGCCGCTGCTATATTCAGGAATTGCGTTACGAATCGTGTTTTGAATAGTTCCGCCCATCAACGCGCCGCTGTTGGAAGCGAGTATCATTCCTTGGCTTCCCAAAATAATTGCCGACCCGGAAACCGGAACCAATAGGTTTGCGATCGTGTCGACACCGCTAAGCGAAATAAAAGCGACAACAGTAGAACAATTATTTTTCCAGGGGTAGGTATTTGCGCTCATCGAGGTGAGACGAGCAGTGCAGAGATTGTTTACATTTGCACGTGACGCCACGTTCCCCGTACTATTGGAAGTAGAATCGAACAAATAGGCGGCGGTTAAAGTCGTCGAAGAATTAGAAACGTAAACACTTTGGTTTCCCGCTGGGTCGGCGATTACAACATTGAAGTAATAAGCCGTATTTCCGAATAATTGATTCACGTTGATATTGGAAAGGTTCGTCTGAACGGAACCGAAGGGAGTTCCGTTGGCAAGAGTCGTCGATAACGTAGTTATATTATTACTGGTCGAATAATACGCCTGGTAGGTTAAATTTGCCGGAAGAGAAACGTTATCGGTCCCGACCGTCCAAGACAGATTCACTTGAGCTTTCGTCGACGCTGAATACACGCCTGAAGGTGTTACGGTTATGACTCCCGCTCCACCCGGAACGGGAGGGGTTGTGTCCAAAACCGGGGAACTCGGGATTGCCGTAGGCTGAGTCGCCTGGTTATTATTTCCCAGTAAGGCGCTCAATAAGAATCCCATAGGGTATGAATTATTCGAGTTTTCCGTCGGAAAAACCAGCGGTTTAAAAATGGGATTGGTGAAGCAAGCTTCGAAGAGGAAGAAACAGACTGGAATAAGGAAACTTGTCGAGACTATCCGGAGTTTAACCGCTCTTATACTCGATCTAAAGCATTGAGAAGAGGTTTTGTGCATCGTCGGTCTTTCTTTTTCGCATAATCTCTATCATGTTGCAATTCGATAAGAACGCAGGGAATTTCGAACGGCAGAATCGCTATAATTCGCCGTTTCGCTTAGGCCAATTACAGTTCATCCTGAAATATGCAAAATAGCAAGAATTTAAAGACCGGAGCTCTTGAAAACAGGAAGCTAATTTAAGGATGATTCGCATTTGCCTATTTTTGAGGCAAAGGAAACAATCAGCAGTTTGGCGATTCTAATTTTTTCGATCGGCAAAAGCCAACGAATATAAACGGATTCCGTTTCTCTATTGGAAAGTTTTTGCTTGTGAATCAAAGCATGGTTAATAGCCTTTTACCGTACAGGGAACCATCGATCTCGAATTTCCCCAGACTAAAATTTAAGAGAAGTGATTCTATACTATGCGGGTTAGATCGATTTGGATTGTTTTTCTCACTTCGTTGATTTGGCTAAATTCTTGTACATTAGAAAAACGAATCAGTTCTAATCCTGAAAAGCGAATTATCCTAGCGTCAGAGACATCCGTACAATGCAAGCTCCATTCGACTAAATCGCGTTGGGCATTTCTTGGGGGCTTGATTCCAGCATGGAAGTCTCCTATATTTTTCGGTTTGATTCCGGCATTGAACTCTCCGATTCCTGAGCCGCCTCTAGGCCAGACGATTCGCGTAACCGAAGCGGCACGTTGGCACGATTATACCGTAACTATTCTGTTAGGCTGGTTGACCTCTCTTACGAAACGAACGATCATCGTGGAATTTTGCGAAGAGAATTTATTTGTGAACCATTGGAATGATCGAGAGGAAAGTATAGATCAAAAGATGCACCGAATGGCTATGACCGGCAAAGTCACAATTCAGCCACGAAACGGAGAGACCTTTCTCGCGAAAGTGGTCGGTTTCGATTCGGAAACTATCTTTTTGGAAGTTTCAGCTCTTGATCCTTCCGGAACCGTCGTCGATAAGGCGCATTTTAAAGACGGTTCAATCGTGGAAGGAAGAGCAATCACTCAAAATGATTTGGAAATAGTCATGGAGTTGAAGGATAATTCCCGTCAGACCTACTTAAAATCTAGACTTAAGAAATTAGAGCTGCGCGTTCCGGTTACGATATTGGAAAAAAAGGCCGTCCCGAAAGCCGATATTCTCAAAATCATGTTCGAGGAACTCGAGTAAATCGATTAGAGCCCATCCGTAAATCAATCGGATTCTGTTTGAATGTACACCATCTCGTCGCGACTTTTACCGAACATAAAGGTCGGAACAGAACGAACGTTCTGTATAAAATCATTGAATCCTAGGCTCTTATACGATAAAAATTCGAGTTTTATTCGAATTCTGTCCCATTCTAGGCGATTTGAGCGATCGTTCGCAAAGGTTTTAGTTGATCTAATCGCCTATCCTCAAAAATTAGGAATAGAAACTCTCTTAAGAAGGGAACCGAATGTACCAGGAACTGACTGAGCAACAGATCGAAATTAGAGATACGATCCGCAATTTCGTTAAAAAAGAGATTACCCACGAAGTAGCGATCCACTGGGACGAAGAGAATAAACACCCCGAAGAACTTATCAACAGAATGAGAACCGAGCTTGGTGTGAATGGCCTTACCATCCCGGAAGAATACGGCGGCTGGGGACTCGGATCCGTAGAACAATGCCTTGTAACCGAAGAACTTTCCCGGGGATGTCTCGGTATCAGCCTTTGTTTCGGTTATACCGGTTTGGGGATCCTACCGATTCTAAAAGGTGCAAGCCATGAGCAGAAGAAAAAATGGCTTCAGCCGGTAATCGACGGGGAATACGGAGTATCTTTCTGTCTTTCCGAACCGGGCGCCGGTTCCGACGTTCCAGGGATGAGCACTACTGCCGTTAAGAAAGGCGATAAGTGGGTGATTAACGGAACTAAGCAATGGATTACCGGTGGTGGAAGCGCAGGTGCTTATACAGTATTCGCTTATACCGATAAAGGTCGAGGAACCCGCGGTGTTTCCTGTTTCTATGTGAAACGTGAGACTCCGGGGCTGATCGTAGGTAAAAAGGAAGATAAACTAGGAATTCGTGCATCGGATACCCGCCAAATTATCTTCGAAGATTGCGCAGTAGAAGAAGTCAATATGATCGGCAAAGAAAACCTCGGGTTTATTTACGCTCTTCAAACATTGAATGCTTCTCGTCCATACGTCGCCGCAATGGGAGTTGGTGTCGCGCAAGCAGCTTTGGATCATGCCTCTAAATACGCACGTCAACGTGAACAGTTTGGATCCAAGATTTCCAGTTTCCAAGCAGTTCAGCATATGTTGGCCGATATGTCGATCGGAGTCGAAACCGCTCGCCAAATCTGCTATTTGTCTGCTCGTATGTCGGACGCCGAGGACCCTCGTCTTCCGAAATACTCCGCAATTGCAAAAGCGTATTGCTCTGAAACCGCAATGAAAGCTGCAATTGATGCCGTTCAAATCTATGGTGGATACGGATACACGAAAGAATATCCCGTTGAAAAACTTATGAGGGACGCAAAAATTCTCTGTATCTTCGAAGGAACCACACAGATCCAGAAGAACGAGATTGCGGCATACGTGATTCGCGAGGCTGCATCCGCAAAATAATTCGTAACGAAATAAAATCGTACGAAAGGAAAAACGCCGGAAGAAAAACTTCCGGCGTTTTTTTATCCCGTTTCGGATTTGGATAATTTGGATCGGATTCGACTCAAGCTGACGGGAGTGATTCCTAAATACGAAGCGATATGGTATTGAGGTACTAACTCCTCGATTCCCGGATAATTCTTTTTTAGAGATTCATATCTTTCTTCGGCGGAAAGGGTCAATAGTTCGTATTCTCGCCGCGCTTTCTTTAGAAAGAGTAATTCTGCAGTTCGCCTTCCTAATTTTTCCCAAGCTATGTTTTTGTCATAGAGCGCGGTGTAATCGGAAAACTTAGCCACGCCCAATACGCAATCGGATATCGCTCGGATATTGCATGTGGAAGGATGGCCGGATAGCAAATCGAAATAGGATCCGGTAAATTCTCCGGGAAAACAGAAACTTTTAATATACTCGTCGCCTTTCTCGGTTACGTAATATTCGCGAAGCTGTCCGGAGAATACGAAGGCAAATTCCGTCGGGATTTTCCCTTGCTTGATAAAAAAATCACCGTATCCGATTTTTCTTAAGGTATAAAGTCGTCCGGCTTGGTTCCAAATTGTCTTCGAAATTCCGGAAAGCCTATGGACGGCTTCGAAGATCCGATCCCATTCGGGAGTATCCTGATTAATTTTATCAACTTCCATGATAGGACGACTCTAAGCTAAGAGTCATCCTATCTGCCTATTTTGTAATCTCAAAAAGTTTCGGATTAATACTTGATTGAATCCAAGAACGGAATCGTCACCCGTAGGAAGGCATCCGGATCTTCCGCAAAAGGAACATGTCCGGTTTTCAAGAATACTGCTTGGGAATTTTTTATCTCACTATGTAGAGTTTTGCCCAAGCTCGGCTCTAAAACCGGATCCTCCGCACCCCAAACGATTAAAGTCGGCTGTTTTATTTCCCGGACTTTTTCCCGTAAATCATGTCCCGGTGCAAGAAAGCTTCGCCAGATTGCCGCGTTCACTTCTTTTGCACCTTCTTGGGTCCCTTTTTCCCGAATTCTTTCCAAGATTTGATTCGTGTAATCATTCCGAATTTTCAGATAATATTTCGGAAATGCGGTCCAGGAAAGTCCGGTAAACCAAACAGTGCCCTTTAAATTCGTGAAGGTTCTCGTTTTAAAATCGGGGGCATTCATACCTCCCGTGTCCACCAAAATTAAACCCTTCACTAATTCGGGTTTTTCCAAGGCCATTTTTAAGGATGCAAAACCGCCTACCGAGTTTCCAAGAAAAACCGCGCCATCAGGAGCGAGCTGAATCGCTACTTCCTGCAGTACTTCGGCGATCGATAATGCGGATGCGGAAGAGGGGGGACTAGGATTGGAGGAAACACCGTGCCCGGGCCAATCCAAACATATTACCCTATACTTCGAAGTAAGCGCGGGGATGATTGCATCGAAATCCCTGTGGTCGTGGCCGGCGGAATGCAAAAGAAAGATCGTTTTGCCTTTTCCTTTGATCCAGTATGCAACTTTACCGTATTTTGATTCGAAAAAGCCGCTCGGTTTGTCTTCCTTCGAATTCTGAGCGTTAGAGTTGGCATTCATTACGGTTTCGTTCACTCCGCAAAAAACGCTAAATAGAGTAAATCCTATCATAAAAATAATCATCAACCTTTGTTTCATTCATTTATGCTAAAGCAGTTTGCCGCGGATAGTCAATGCTTTCGACCGCATAATCCATAAACCCGATTATCTTATGTTAACGATATTTTACGCAAAGTGAGAAATTAAATTCCGATCCGGCAAGGAAGAAAAATCAGAAAATAACCCATCGAACTAATTTAGTGATGGGGGAGATCCATTTCGGAAGTAAGGATTTCGGCGAATTTGGAAACAATAAGAACGATTCTATCGGAATTAAGGAACCTTCCTTCAAAAGTTTCTCCTTATCCTTAAAAGCGTTTAGTTTGTCCGGATTCAGTACGCTATATATCCTCCATATTCCTTCCGCTTCGATGATAAAGTTTTGTAGATAGACCGGTTTGCGATTATCATAACCCACTATGGTCTCCGCTCCGTTTACGAACGAGAAATAGAAATGTAAATTCTTACGTAACCGATTACTGCGAATTTTATTTAAGACGGATGCGACTCGTTCTCGCCCGATGATAGGTATTCGAGCCGCATTGACTTTTCCGCCGCCGTCCGACCACATTATGATTTCTTCCTTTAAAAATGGAATGAGTTGATTTGGGTCGCTCTTTGAGGAAGCTAGCAGAAAATTCCTCAAATGTAATCTTCTTGTCTCCGGATCTGCTGAAAAACGTTTACGATCCGACTTTAACGCTTCCTTCGCTCGCTTGAAAATCTGTCGGCAATTTTCCGGGCTTTTCCCGACGGCATTGGAAATGACCGAATAGTCTAAATCGAACGATTCCCGTAGCAAGAAGGTTGCGCGCTCGATAGGATTCAATTTTTCTAATATATGTAGAAATGCCAAATCGAGCGTTTCCTCATCTATCTGAATTTCCTGATCAAATGCGGTGGGCGCTAAAGGTTCCGGCAGCCACGGGCCTATGTATGTTTCCCGTTTTCGCTTGGACTTGCGAAGGCTATCTAAAGATAGCCTTGTCGCGATGGTGGAAAGAAAAGCCTTCGGTGATCTTATATTCGTCTTACTGGATTTTTCCCAACGAAGAAACGTTTCCTGGACTATGTCTTCGGCTTCGACAACGCTTCCAGTCATTCGATACGCGATGCCGAAGACTAGTCTTTTGTTTTCGAGAAATTGACTCAGTCGATCCATTTAACTTTCCGTAGCCGTTGTCATTTTGCCCGTGTCTAAGATTTCGATTTTCTTGGCTTGGGGCCAAGCATAAAAGTCGAAGTACTTCTCGGCCCTGAGTGATAGGATCGTAAATTTGCAAATCAATTCTTTGATTACCCCGCCGATTCTTCCGGTCCAAATTTTTTCGCTCGGGGAGTCGTCCGGATTTAGGGACTGTATCAATCCCGCTTTCCTGCCTAGACTTACGCAGCGAATCACATACCCCATTGAAAATGGATTTTGGCCTAGCTTGCTGGAGTTTCCCGTCAAATAAGAGATCCTTTCCGCTAAGTAGATTCCCATCGGTAAGGCGGTTGCACAAGACATTCTTAATGGAGAATATTCTTTTCCCGTTACTTTTATTCCGTCACCCGCTCCTAATATCGAAGGATAATTCCCGCATTGGAACGTACTATCAACTAAGACTTGATTAATGGAATTTACGCTGAGTCCCGATTTTTTGCCTAACTCGGAAGCGATTAATCCTGATGAGAGTAGGCAATAATCATGAGGGATCGTATCTCCGTCTTCGGTCACAATCGAGTCCCCCAAAATTTTTGCGGCTCGTTTGTTTTGTAAAACGGTAACTCCTAGGCGCATTAAAACTCGTAACATATATCCGATCGCTTCCGAATTGAAATTTTTGCCGATTGCTCCGGAATCCACTAAGGTAATTTTTGCGTTCGGAAACCGTTCCGCCAATTCCGTTGCGGTTTCGATTCCGGTTAATCCTCCGCCTACGATCGTAATCTTACGGTCGGAAGATTGCATAAGCGCTAAGTTAATTTTTCGACAATCCTTTTCATCCGCGACCGATAATATCGTCTCGGGCATCCCATCGATTTTTGAGGCCTTCATTCCCGCCGTGTATCCGAGAAAATCATACGAGAGTTCTTCCTTATCTAGAAAACGTATTTTCTTTTCGGAGGGTATAATACGGTCCACGATGCCGACCCTGAGTTCCACTTTTTTATGGAGAAGGTTTTGAATCGGATAGGACTTGGATTTTGTTCCGGCGATTTCTTGATGATTTCTGATCTTTTCTAAAAAGAGATCATTTGCCGTAACAAGGATGATTCGTGAGGAAGCATTTTTCCTGGCCAAACGATTTGCAGCGATGATGCCGGCATACCCTCCGCCGACGATTACGATTGTTTTCTTTTCCATTATAAAGCTCCTATCAGTGAGGACGACGGTTCATTCATTTTGTGACAAAGGGAAGTCGCTTAATGAAATTTTCTCTTCCAGGAATGAGGTTAGAATTATTCTAAATAGGAGATTGACATTCGCTGAATTTACCGGAAGCTGGATTGCGGGGGCCCGTCATGAATCGATTTTTAATAATTTTGTCCCTTATTGTGATGCTTTTTATCGGGTCCTGTAAAGAACGTAAGCCGATTCCGGAACTCGAAGCTTTTGTAGTAAAGAATGTCATTCACCCCAGCAATAATCCTTATAATAAGGATAAGGTCGAGCTTGGTAAAATGCTTTATTTCGACAAACGATTGTCTCTAAAGCAGGATTATAATTGCGCAACGTATCGAAATTTCGAATTCCAAACCAGCGGCGCTCCGAGAAATAAAATTCATAACAATATCGGTCGAACCCTGACTAACGTTGCCTTATATAAGGACGTGTTCAAAGATCCTGAGACGAGGGATTTGGAAAACGTAGTCAAAGAAAGGGTCTATTTCGATTTAATGTCCAAAAACGAAAAAACGATCATACAAAGGCTTTCCGCCGTTCCGGAATATAAAGAGATGTTTCATAAGGCTTTTGGGAGTCCTGAGATTACCGTTGATAGAATCGTTTTTGCGCTTTCCGCGTTTCAGCGGACTATCTTGAGTCGAAATTCTAATTTTGATCGATTTGCAATGGGGGAAGAAGCTGCTCTGACTCCGGCACAAAAACGCGGATGGGATGTTTTTCAAAATAAAGCGAAATGCGTGCAATGTCACCAGGGGCCGAATTTCTCGGACTCGGAAATGCATACGACCGGATTGCCGGGAGTTAAGGATAAAGTTCGCACTCCCTCGTTGCGAGATGTGACTCGTAGAAAGACCTTTATGCATAACGGCCAATTCGGTTCTATCGAAGAAACCGTGAATCATTTCGCGGATGGCGGGCATGCCAATGCTTTATTCGATCCGCTCTTGAAACCTGCACGCCTCTCCGAGGAGGACAAAAGGGATCTCATAGAATTTCTGAGGTCTTTGGAAGGGGAAACGATTCCTCTGGAGATACCGAATATTCCTAAAGCTTAAATAAGCGAACCGCTTAGAAAAAAGATTCTCGGAACTTATTTTCTAAGCTTCTAATATCCTGCTCGGGTCTTACTTGGTTTTGTCGTTTTCTAAGTCGAGCTTAGAGAGTTCTTCGATTAATTTGGCCACATCCACGCCGAATTTTTCGAAAACATAGTTTTTGGCTAAATCGTATCGAATAAGATCCACGTTGAAATTAATCTTTGCTTGTGCCATTAACAGTTCGGATTGAATCAAGTTATCCAACGCCAACTTCACCACTACTGCAGTAAATCGACCTTGGCTATAGCGTTGCTGAACGCCTCTATAATATTTCTCGGCTTCGTCTCTCCGACGGGTCGCCGAATCCAATAATTCTTGGCCTGACATGATCGAAGCATACCGATTATCCAAGTCTTCGCGAATTTGTTTCTTTAAATCCTCTTCCTGTTTTGCGAGTACCTCGATTTGCGCTTTCGCGTCGCGAATATCCGTCTTAATTCCTACGTCGAATAGAGGATAGGAAAGGCTGAATCCCGCGTTCATTTCAGGATATTTAAAGGACATGATTCCGGTTTCAGGATTTACAAAGTTCGTCTGAGGATTTAAAAACGTTTGCCCGCGCGTGGAATAACTTCCGCTGATTTTCAGGGAAGGCATATCTTCCGCTTCTTTAATCCGAAGCTGGATGTCCGCAACTTCCCTTTGTCTTCTTAAATTCTTCAGATCGATCCGGTTTTTAAGGGCGTATTGATAATCTTTTTCCGGATCCATATTATCCGGAATTTGTTCATGCAAATCGGTAATTCCCGCGATCTTAGAGGAAGGATCCGCATTGAGAACCCGAACTAGGTTCCGTTCGGCATCGTTTCTCGCTAATCTGGCGCTTTCCAAACTATTTTGGGTTTGTGATAATGCGGAATTCCATTGGTTTAGCTCAAAGGATTCGGAAAGTCCCAAACCGGCCTTCCTGGCGGTAATATCTCGAATGGTTCTCGTATTTTTTTCCAATCTCTCGAACGTAGATACTTGAGAATCGTAAACGCTTAAGCTCCAATAATCGACCAAGGTTTTCACTACTAGTTGAGCCAACGTATCGATGAGTCCGTCTCGTTGGATGATTACATTTTGCTTTAAAACCTTTTGACGGTCTTTTTCGGTCCTTCCGAAGCTGTATTTCAAAAGTTCTTGGCTAAGGGTTGCAGTCAGAGCGCTCGTATATTGGGGAGGCGCCGCCAGTAAAGGACCCAAGGCTCCTAACGGAGCCGCGGAGGCAGGAGATTCCAAGGCGTTCGTATCGAAGCGAGTATTGCTGACTTCGAGCGTAAAATATGTTTGGGTTTCGAATTGCTTTTGAATACCGATCGCCATTCTATCATTCGATATTTTCGTTCCAGAAAGAATGTTGTTTCGGTTGGATGGTAATCCGGTTTTAGTTGTAGAAAAAGATCCTACAAGTGTCCAAGCAAACTGCGATTGGTTTTTCAAGTCTGCCGAGTCCGCTTTAATATATTCCATTTTAGCATTTTTAACGGTAATATTATTCGCAAGGACATAGTTAACGGCGTCTTTTAACGATAAATGAAATACGGGTTTGTTCTCAACGAGTGATTCAGATTGTTGTGCAAAAATGGAACTAGGCAAAGTCAACGCTCCAGCCAAGAATAGCCGGAGATAGATTTTCCTTAAAAAAGGAACGACTAAGGGCCTTTGCATAAGTTCGGTAATCTTCCTACGGAGCATGGTTTTAGGCTCGGAAGAATTTGCCAAATCGAAAACAGTGAGAGAAAAGTCTAATACAGCGGAAATAAATGGACACAACTCCAAAGAAACAAAACCGACTCGCGTCCGAAAAGAGTCCGTATCTACTACAGCATGCGACGAACCCAGTCGACTGGTTTCCTTGGTCCAAGGAAGCTTTTGTCAAAGCGAAAGAGGAAGACAAATTGATTTTCCTCTCGATAGGATACGCAACGTGCCATTGGTGTCACGTAATGGAGAAGGAATCTTTCGAAGACCAGGCTACTGCTGCGGTTTTAAATCAATATTTCGTTTCCATAAAGGTCGATAGGGAGGAGAGGCCGGACGTCGACCGTATTTATATGGATGCGTTGCATGCGATGAATCAGCAAGGCGGTTGGCCTCTGAATATGTTTTTGACTCCGGAAGGGAAACCGATTACCGGGGGCACCTACTTCCCGCCGGTCGCCAAATATGGCCGCAAGAGTTTCGTAGACGTTTTGAATATTCTGGCAAATCTTTGGAAGGAGAAAAAAGAGGAACTTATAGATGCTTCCGAAGAGCTTGCCCGGTATTTAAAAGAATCCGAAGAATCTAAAGCGTTAAACGAACAACGCGATCTGCAATTGCCCGCCAAAACGGTTTTCGAAACTGCTTTCGGAATGTACGACCGATTTTATGATCCGGAGTTTGCAGGCTTCAAATCAAACGCTACGAATAAATTTCCCCCGAGCATGGGACTGTCCTTTCTATTAAGATTTTATAAATCCACCGGAGAGCCAAAGGCCTTGGAGATGGTGGAAGAAACTCTTGTCGCAATGAAGAAAGGCGGAATTTACGATCAAATCGGGGGTGGAATCTGTAGATATTCCACCGATCATAAATGGTTGGTTCCGCATTTTGAAAAAATGCTCTATGATAATTCTTTATTTCTGGAGGCGCTGGTCGAATGTTTTCAAACGACCGGGCATGTAAAATATAAGGAAGCGGCTTACGACGTACTGGAATATCTTTCCCGCGATATGAGATTGCAGGGAGGAGGGATTGCCAGCGCCGAGGATGCGGATTCGGAAGGCGAAGAAGGTCTGTTTTATCTATGGAAGAGAAATGAATTTCACGAGGTATGCGGCTCCGATGCGATCCTGTTGGAAGAATTTTGGAATGTGACGGAGATCGGAAATTTCGAAGAAAGTAATATTTTACATGAAAGCTTTCGGACGAATTTTGCAAGATTGCACGGATTAGAGCAGGAAGAGCTGACCGAAATCGTGGATCGAAATCGGAAAAAACTGTTAGCACGCAGGTCGGATCGAATTCGCCCGCTGCGCGATGATAAGGTTTTACTTTCCTGGAATTGTTTATACATTAAGGCCGCAACGAAAGCCGCAATGGCTTTCGGCGACGGAGAATTATTGCGATTGGCCGAAGAGACGTTTCGATTTCTCGAAAACAATTTAGTCCGGGAAGATGGACGATTGTTGAGGAGATTTAGGGAAGGAGAAGCGAGGTTTCTCGCCTACAGTGGAGATTATGCCGAGTTTATCCTGGCGTCTCTTTGGTTATTCCAGGCGGGGAAAGGAACCCGTTATTTGACTCTTGCTATTCGATACGCAGAAGATGCCGTGAGATTATTTCGGTCTCCTGCAGGCGTCTTTTTCGATACCGGCTCGGACGCGGAAGATTTGTTGCGTAGAAATGTGGACGGTTACGACGGAGTGGAACCTTCCTCCAATAGTTCGTTTGCCCTCGCGTTTACGATTCTCTCTAGAATGGGGGTGGAGTCGGACAAATATTCGAATTTTGCCGATGCTATATTCTCTTATTTTAAAGTAGAATTGGAAACACATCCGATGAATTATCCCTGTCTACTTTCGGCGTATTGGCTTAAAAATTCGGCTTCCAAAGAATTGGCTGTCGTATACTCGACCCAGGAGGATTTATTTCCGGTATGGCAAGGAATTGGAGCCATGTTTTTACCCGAAATCGTGTTTGCTTGGGCGACCGATAAGGAAGCGGAAGAAGTCGGAGACAAAATCCTTTTATTAAAAAATCGCGTTTCCGGCGGAAGCCTAAAGGCGTACTTCTGCCAGGGATTCGAATGCGATTTGCCGATATCGGATTGGAACGCTTTGCGGGAAAAGTTGATTTAACTTTCTGTGTCCGAAAAATCGGATCGGTTCGAAGAGATTTATTCTAATTCGATCCGTTCCGCATCTCGCCAGAGTCTATCTAGGTTATAGAACTCCCTTTTTTCCGGAGTCATAATATGGACGATGAATTCACCATAGTCGAGGAGAGTCCAGCCGGAAGAGGAGGACGTCCCGGTCTTATCCGTTTCTTTATGCGGAAGTTTAAAACTTTTTAATGCTTTTTTTATTTCTCTCGCTACGGCGTTGGCTTGGACGGAGGAGTTTACCGTACAAATCAAAAAATAACTTAAATACGAATTGACGGTTTCTAAATTTAAAACCGCGATCTCTTCGCATTTTTTGTCTTTCATTATTTTATAAACGGTTTTGAGGATCTCTATTGTTTCTTTTGGGGCGTTTTTTGAAGCGGGGGTCATATATTATTTCTTTGGTTCTATGTCCGAGCCGAGTAGGACTGTGGTGTCGAGACCGAGGTCTTTACGTAAAACGTGATATACTTTGGCCTTTTCCAGGACAGTCGAAATCTTGTCCGAGACCGCAGTGTTTCCTGAACGATCTAAGATGACTGTCTTTTCGACATCCTTACTCCAGGCATTATCCGCCGCCAGCACCTTAATTCGCTTATCCGCTAAGATTCCACGAACATCTTTAGCCAGTCCGGGGACTTCCGTGCCGTTTAGGACTTCGGTTCTGGCGAATTCTCCATCCGTGAAAATTTCCGAAGAAACGTCTTTCTGAAATTTTCGAAAGGCGGCAGTGCATCTTCCAAGGTCGGCTTTCAAATATAATCGTTTCGATCTCGGATCAAGAGACGGCTCTCCGGGAAGTTCGGTAACACCGAAGGAAATTCTATGAGAAGTCAGGAATTTTAAAAGAGAATAGAAGTCGTCCCGGGAGAAGTCTGTATCCAGAAGTGAATACGCGTATTCCGACCAGCCGGCGTTTAGGAATTCCCGATTTTGATAAAGAGTTTCGTAAAGGGTAAGAACCGTACTTTCTTGTCGACTTATCCTATCCAAATAGTCCAGTGTTTCCTTTTTCTTCATAAAAGAAACATAATCATACGAATCTTCGCCGGAATAAGTATAAACTCCCGGCGTTCTTACGTAGGTAGGCGAACTTTCCGCCGTCCGATTATCCGTGTAAATCGACAACCCACCGAGCATATCGACAAGACGAATGAATGCGGAAGCTTTTACCGTAATTTTATATTGAGGTTTGGATCCTAAAATCTCCTCCACGGCATTCGTCACTGTCGACGGCGCTTTCGATTTTAATTGTTCCAAACTATCTTCAGGATCATCGAACGTAGAGATCGGATGAATGAAAAAAAGAGCCGCCCTTTCTTGCGAGGGAAACAACGTCGCTAACACGCCGAATTCGTAAGTATCATCTTCGGCGATTGCATGGACTAAAATATGAATCGGTTTACCGGAACTTATTTTTTCATCCAACCCGGTTCTGCGTATATTTCTGAATATAAAGAATAAAACGACGATAAAAAGAATACCGACAGCGATCCAAATAGGAAGAAAAAAAAGCGGTTTCGACGATTTAGACGGACCCAAACACTCAGCCTCGGTTCCATTTCGATCTTAAAAACTCGGATGTCAATTGGTTAATTTTCTTAAAGCGGCATGATACATACCGATTGTTCGAGGATGAATCTCTCGTCTGTTTTCCAGCAGGTCGGAAATGGTGTGAAATGCTTTGTTTAAAACTCCTTTGTACAGGTACTTTCGCGCCTCTTCGCGCCAATCAGAATAATCTTTTTGACGCTCCGCGAATTCGGATCCTAAAAAGTCAGCCGCGTATAAGATGCATTCCAAGACGCTTAAATCATCGCCGCCTAATGTATGGTGCTTTACCGCACCTAAGACGGATTCGTTTAATAAGCCGTATTTTCCTTTCAGATAATGATAGGCGGACCGAGAATGCCATGCAGCCTCCGGTAAGCCTGCCGATTCGGGGTCGTTCGCTTCCGTAAAAATCGAAAGATGAAATTCCTTGGTTTTTTGCTTGGTAATATCATGCACGATTCCGGCTAAGAAAGCCTGGGCGGTTTGATCGGGAGCGTGAAAACTCGCCAACTCCTTAGCGATCTCGGCGACTCGTAAGCTATGGTCCCAGCGCGTAACGGTAATTTCTTGCGGAACAATTCTGGTGAAATATTTGATTTGCTCCTCGATCGTTTCCGGAATCATTTATCCTCCCGAATATTCTTTCGATTCGAGTATTTTATCCCATACGGCTTGGCTCAAAGCAATCGGTTTCTGTTTTTTTGCGACGGCGGACGGAAGCACATTTCTCAAATCAGTGGAAGCGGCCGGAATAATAGGATTATTTAAGAATAGAATTTTCTTTTCGAACGAATTCAGATGAGGGTTTTTCGGGATATGTTCGGATACTCTACGAAATACCAAGAGATAACGAATAAGACCTAAAATATTCTCCCAGTTTCTCCATTTTTGAAACTCACAATAATTATCCTCTCCGACGAGAAGTAGGAAGCTACGATTCGGGTAAGATTTTTTCAAATCAAGAAGCGTCTCGTACGTATAGCTGCTTCCTTTTTTCATCAATTCGATATCTAAGATTTTCGTTTTCGGGATTTTCGAAAATTGAGCATCTAACATTTGTAATATATTCTCGCTCGATGCATGCTTTCCGTTTTTTAAAGGAGATACGCAGTTCGGAATCACCAATAGCTCTTCCGCCTGAGGAATCGTTTCCCAGAAGGAAGTCGCGATTCCCAAGTGTCCAAGGTGAGGGGGATCGAAACTTCCCCCGAAAATTCCGGTGAGATGCGGTTCGGAGAGCTGCAAAGTCATATTCCAAAGCGAATGGGAATTACCCTCTCACCTGTCCTCCTCCTTCTCCATACGTAGTGGTGGTCGTGAGATGCACTAAACCCATCGGCCCTCTAACATGAAGTTTTCCGGTCGAGATTCCGACTTCCGCTCCGAGTCCGAATTCTCCGCCGTCGTGAAAGCGCGTGGATATATTCACGAATAGCGCAGCGGAATCTAGAGATTCCAAAAATAAATTAGAAGCGCCCAAATCTTCCGTTACGATCGCTTCGGTATGACCGGAAGAAGTATTTTCAATAAACGAAATCGCTTCTTCGATAGAATTTACGGTTTTTACGGATAGACGTAGATCTAAAAATTCTTCCCAATATTCTTCCGATTTTACCGGAGTTCCGGCGGGGAAAAGGGAAAGTGCGGGAGGATCTAAAAGTAATCTTACTCCGTTCGCATCCAATTCTTTTAACAGTTCTTTAGAGTGGGGATATCCGGCATGTAAAACTAAATTTTCTACCGCGTTGCAGACGCCGGGGCGCTGTACTTTCGAATTCAGTATGATCGGTAAAACTTTTTTAGGATCCGCGGATTTATCTATATAGATGTTCACCACACCCTTATCGTGCTTTACGACGGGTATCAGAGAATTTTCCGAAACGAAGCTTATAAGTGCTTCGCCTCCCCGAGGAACCACCAAATCGATATACCGAGTCTGCTTGAGGAAGGGGATCATGATCTCGCGCTCGGTTTTACCCACTAAAGTCACTGCGTTAGGAGAAAGCCCGGCTTGTAAAAGGCAGTCTCGGAAGATTTCCGAAAGTATGCTATTGGAATGAAACGCTTCGCTCCCTCCTCTCAGTATACAAGCGTTACCGGACTTAAAGGATAAGGCTCCCACATCGATCGTCACGTTTGGACGGGATTCATAGATGACCATTATGACACCTAGAGGAACTCGTTTCGTAACCAGCTTGATGCCGTTAGGCAACGTTAAACCCCGAACGACTTCTCCCACAGGATCGGGTAGGGACCTGATTTCAAGAACCGCATTTGCTAAATTATGAATGCGTTTTTCATCCAGGGTTAAGCGATCCAGCATTGCCGCAGATAAGCCTTTCTCTTTTCCCGAGGTAACATCCTTCTCGTTTTCCGCGATAATTTCGGATTTGCGCGCGACCAACGCTTCCGCTAGCTTTTCAAGAACGGTATTCTTTTTCGAGGAATTCAGTTTTCGCAATTCCCGAGAAGCTTTCTGAGCGTTTTTACACAGGATTTCCACATATTCGAGTTCCGTTGGCCGTTGGATCATTGCGAATGTCCTCCGTTTCGTTTTGCTTGGAGGATCGCTTTAATTTCCTCCTCGGAATAGGATCGATGCTTTCCGTTTCCGGCAACTAAGGTCCCCAGTTTATTCTCTTCCAGAAAACGGCGCACGCAGTTTTTCTCCGTTCCATCTATGATACCGCTAGGAATTCCAGCTTCGTTTAAAATGCCGGCTGCTTTCAATTTAGTGTACATACCGCCGGTTCCGGGACCGCTTGGGCCTCCCGCAATGGAGAGCTCTCCGTTTCCTATTTCACTTAGATGGGATACAACCTTATCGTTTCTTAAAAAACCGGCGACTCCCGTTAAAATAATTAATAAGTCCGCTTCCACGAGCAGACTGACGACTGCTGAGAGAACGTCGTTATCGCCGAATTTCAATTCTTCCGTTGCTACGGAATCGTTTTCGTTAACGATAGGGAGGATTCCCCAATCCAATAGTTGCTGGAATGTGCTTCTGAGGTTTTTGAATCCTTCCCCGGTTTCTAAATCTAAGACTCCGAACAAGATTTGTGCAATCGGGAGATTCACTTTTGAAAAAAAACTGTCGTACAAGTTGATAAGCCGGTTCTGTCCCATCGCGGCTAGGGCTTGTTTTTCCGATAGCTTGTCTTCTGCGTTCACGCCCAGCGGGAGGCTATCCAACAATTTGCGACCTCGCGCGATAGCTCCCGACGAAACAAGGATGACTTGCTTGCCTTGATCGCGAAGATGCCTGATGTCGGAAACTAGACTGAATAGAAAATCATTCACTTCCTCTTCGGAACCGGAGAGGCGAGCGGATCCGATTTTAACGACGATCGTTTTTGCTGCTTGGATTTTAGAATCGAAGTCCGATCTACTCATTCGAATCTTCCTGTTGCTCTTGATTTTTTCCCGAGAGTCTTAGTTTTTCCAATTCTTGCTGAAAGAAAGTCTCATCCATAATTTCGAGTAATTCTTCCAAGTTCGTCGATTCTTTGGCCGAAATAGGAATAACTCTACCCAACGAAGATACGGATTCCAAAAGCTCTTTCGTAAAACTTTGATCTTCCCAAACGTCTATCTTATTCAAAACTATCAAATGAGGACGATTCAATAATTCTTTATTATATGTTTCTAATTCGGATCGAAGCATTTTGAAATCCGATTCTATATCCAATGCGCTGGCATCGAATACGTAAAGGATTCCTTTTACTCGCTCTATATGTCTAAGAAAGGATAATCCGAGACCGATGCCTTTACTAGCGCCTTCAACTATGCCGGGAATATCGGCGATAGTATATCGATAGATGTCTCCTTTCCGTTTGACTACTCCTAAGTTCGGGGAAAGAGTCGTGAACGCGTAACCGGCGATCTTCGGATGCGCTTCCGTAATCTGCGAAAGTAAGGTCGATTTCCCTGCATTCGGGAGGCCGACGATTCCGACGTCGGCTAAAAGTTTTAAACTCAGTCGAAGATGTTTATATTCTCCGGCTTCTCCCGGCTGCGAGAATTTAGGAGCTTGATGAGTGGATGATTTAAAATGAGTGTTTCCTTTTCCGCCTCGTCCGCCTTTCGCGACGGAAAATTCCATTCCATCCTCCACAAAATCGTAAAGAAGCTCGCCGCTATCTTCATCGTAGATTTGGGTGCCCAGGGGAACGTAGAGGACGAGATCGTCTCCCTTCTTACCCGAGCGATTGTTTCCTTCTCCCGGAAATCCTTCCGCGGCTTTAAATTTTCTTTTCGTAAGATAGCGATCGAGGGTGACCATAGAAAGATTCGTGCGGATAAGGACGTCCCCGCCGACACCTCCGTCTCCGCCATCCGGACCGCCGAATTCGACGTACTTTTCGTGACGAAAATGCATAGAGCCGGCTCCACCGTGCCCTGCGGTTACTTCGATGACCACTTCGTCTACGAATTTTTCCATTTTAGATAATTGCCTTTAAACAGAAAAAGAAAGGCTCGAGGAAAATTTCCCCCGAAGGCCTTTCTTTTTCCCGACTTTGACTGTTTAGGATAAAATTAGGATTCCGGATAAACCGAAACTTGCATTTTGGTCTTTGTGACCTGCTCGAATTTTACTCTTCCATGTACGAGAGAGAAAAGCGTATGATCTTTTCCTAAACCTACGTTTCTTCCCGCATGAAGTCTGGTTCCTCTTTGACGAACCAGGATATTTCCAGCCAAAACGAGTTCGCCTCCGAAACGTTTGACTCCAAGACGTTTAGATTGGGAATCGCGTCCGTTCTTCGAAGAACCGCCACCTTTCTTATGTGCCATTGTCTATTCTCCTATGAGTTCAATTTCCGAGGAATATTGATCCCTCAAATTTTCCAAACCATCCCGAACCAAGGCAAAGCTTGTTCGGACTACTGGATCATTCTCAAGGCCGGCCAGAATCTTGAATTTCAAGAATCCATCCCGGACTTCTGCGGGGCCCGCTTTTCCTTCTTTCCGTAAATGGAGATAGAGGGATTGAATCAGGACTCCGACCGCCGCACAGAGGAGATTGGATCCTTTGGTTCCTTGTTCTGCGGAGGCGTGCCCCACGGATTCAAAACCAAGAATCTCTTCTCCTTTACGGAGGATTTTTACTCGAATCAAACCGCCGAGAGGGAAACTACCTTGAGTTTCTGGAGTTGTTGTCTATGACCCCAGGTTCTTTGGGAGTTTTTACGTTTCTTATAAACGTAGCCGCGAATCTTCTCACCTTTTACGTCGTCTACGACCTTTAGGGAGACTTTTGCCGACTTCAGATCGGGTGCGCCGATATGAACCTTATTGTTCTCCGCGAACAGTAAAACCTTCGCATCGAAGGTATCACCGGGCTTTTTGCCGGTCTTTTCCGTCAGGAATTCGGAATCCTGGGTTACTTTGAATTGTCGATTGCCGACAGATATGATCGCGAACATCGTATATAGGCCTAGTTGTCTCGATTTTTGACCAGTTTGGAGCGGCGTGCGAGGGTGTCAAGTGGCTTCGAAGCTTAGAAGTAGAATTGGAGACAGTTGGTCGAATGGTTTTCCTTCCTAACTCGGAAGCGGCGGCGGGCTTTTTTTTCGAAGTCCCCGTCCGGCTTGGGCGGGAGCCGGATCGGTGGTACCCGCAGCAGAATTCGTATTTCATAGAATCGGCAATTCTGCAATTCTTTTTCATTTCGGTGTGCTGTGGGAGCTCCCACAAATTTCATTCACTCTCGCTCGGATAAAAATAAGCCGGGAAATGCCGATGCTAATTTATGGACGGACGGTTTTTTCCGCCCAGTACGAAATTTTTTCTCTCAAAACCGTTGGATCTATCGGCTTAGCTAAAAAATCATTCATTCCTACGTCGTAACTCATTTGCTCGAATTCTTTCATCGCGTGCGCCGTGAGGGCGATGATGATCGGATTGTTTCCGTCTCCGTACAATTTCCGAATTTGTCTAGTAGTTTCAAATCCATCCAATTCGGGCATTTCGATATCCATTAGAATCAGTTCGAAAGTTTTATCTTTGAGTAAACGTAAGGCTTCTCGTCCGCTCGATGCGGCAGTCGCGGGATGTCCGAATTTCGAAAGTAATCGCTGAATCACGAATTGGTTGGATGCGTTATCGTCCACGACTAAGATTTCCATTTTCCTGTTTCCCGATTTCGTAGGAACCGGACGCGGCGGATAATCGAAGGCGCTTGCTTCTTTAGCCCGGATCGTAAAAGTGAATTCGGTCCAGCTTCCTTTCTGACTTTGAACTGAAATATCTCCTTGGAGCAATTCGCAAAGTCGCTTGGAGATGGTTAAGCCCAATCCTGTTCCGCCATAAGTTCGGGTAATCGAGTTATCCAGCTGAGTAAACGGCTGGAAGAGCGAGGGAATTTTTTCAGCGGAAATTCCTATACCGGTATCGCGAACGGAGAACTCTAGATCTATATCCTCCTTCAGTTTATTTTTTACGCGAACGGATAATTGAATTTTTCCGTGATCGGTGAATTTTGCCGAATTCCCGAGTAAGTTTAAGAGGATTTGTGCTAAGCGAGTTCTGTCGGTGCGAATGAATTCCGGGACGTCCGGAGCTGAATCGAATTGCAGATCGATGCCTTTAGCATTCGTTTGTAAGCGGACGATTCCGGTTATTTCAGTAAGAAAATCGGCGATACGAAAGTTCTCGTAAATTAAATCTAATTTCCCCGATTCTATTTTAGATAAATCTAAAATATCGTTGATTATCACCAACAAATTGTTCGCGCTGGCGGTTATGATCCCGATGGTCTCCTTTTTCTCTCCCGGTGGCTCCGAATCGAATAGGAATTTAGACATTGCCAGGATTCCGTTCATAGGAGTCCTGATTTCATGGCTCATATGTGCAAGAAATTTGGATTTTTGTAAGTTGGCATTTTCCGCTTGAATTTTTGCGATTTCTAAATCTCTGGTTTTTGCGATAATTCTCGCCTCCAAAGTTTCATTTTGAGCGACAATGATTTTCTCCTTCTCCTCCTTAAGAGTATTGATGCTATCCGCTAACCCGAATGATAGAAAGGTCACTTCCAGCGTCGCACCTATATGAATCGAATATTCTCCAACTAGGATCGAATCGTAAACTCCGAGTCTCTGCAGAGACGTGATAAATATCGCGATTTCCATGGCGACCCAGGCTAATAAAAAGAATCTTGCAGGTTTAAAGTTTTGAAAGAGGCGAATCGATCCTATGCCGATCAATACGATCGGATGAATCAATCCGTAGATGACCGTTACTACGGAAGAAAAACGTAATGGAGCATATATGGATATTAAAGCCGCGAGTAAGGTCGTGATCGCGAAAGATTTTAAGAATAAATCGATCCAGCCTCCTTTCGAAATCCTAAGATACTGTAAGCTGAAAATTGCGGAAATGAAGAATGTAAAAAGTGAAAGTACGTTAGTGCTTTTGTTGCCCCAAGCGGGAAAATCGCCCCATAGAAATTGATTTGCGAGTCCGTTAAAACTTACTTGAGTCAGTATTAGGAAAAGAAGGTAGGTTACGTAATACAGATAATCGGATTCCCTAAGGGAAGTGTATAAAAAGAAATTATAAAGAATCATTATGAACATGCAGCCGTAACACAAGCCGAGAAATAAGGTTTCAGTCGTGGATTTCTCAAGATAGATTCTCGTCGGAGATGTAATGAGAGGGATGTTCATTGGCCCTTCATTGGTAAATCGAAGAAAGTATTCTTTTGTTTCCCCCTCCATTAAAAACGTTCTAAAAACGAAATATCGATGCTTTAGATCTCTCGTCTCGAAAGGAAGAGTGTCGCCGGTTCGGACAGAGCGGATTTCCTTTCCGTTTTTTGTTTCGTAAAAACGAATCTCGTCGGTATACGGGAATTCGGAAACGATTACATATTCCTCTCCATGTTCGGAGACATTTTGCAGCGAAAATCGAACCCAATAAGCGGAGTGAGTGAATCCGGGATGCAGGTTTTTTCTTCGACTTTTCAGAAATTCGGAATCGCGAAGCCCGGCAAGCAAATCGGACAGCTCAAAATTACGAGTACGGTCTTCCAAATATTCCATTCTCTCCGAGACACCCACGATCTTCGATTCGTCCAAAGGTATGGAACTTGAAAAGAGAGAACCGGGAAACGTCCAGAGAAGTAGAAAGATGGTAAGAAGAAAAAAATTCTGCATTATAGAGAGGCCATAGTAATTGACTCTTAAATTAAGCAATCTAGAACATGGCGACGAACAAAGGAATATCGATCCGAGCCCCTAGGAAACTTTTATAGTCGCCACCGTCAGAGGGTTTGCATCACGTCTAAATAACGGTATGAAATACATTTCGGGAAAACTTAGAGGCCTAGGCGACGGATTTTCAGTTCGTCGGATTCTTCCACATATTGACGTGAGGGCAGTCGGGCCTTTCGTTTTTTTAGATCATATGGGTCCCATTTCATTGATAAATGGCAATGAACTCGTGGTTCGTTCCCATCCGCATATCGGCCTAGCAACGATCACTTATCTTTATGACGGCGTTATTTTGCATCGGGATACCTTGGGAACCGAGCAAATGATTCGACCTTACGAAGTGAATTGGATGACGGCAGGTTCCGGCATCGCACATAGCGAGAGGTCGCAAGCCGATCCCCAATATTCCATTATAGAGGGGATTCAAACTTGGGTGGCTTTGCCCCAACAGCACGAGGAGACTCCACCTGAGTTCTTCCATTACGCTAGAGAGGAGTTCCCCGAATTGAGCGGAGGAGGCTGGGAGTTGCGACTAATTGCGGGATCACTTTTGGGTGAAATTTCTCCCGTTAAGGTATATTCTCCTCTGTTTTATGCGGATGTAGAGATCGAGCCTGGTGCCGAAATAGAACTTTCCGTTCCTTCCAAACAGGAAGGCGCGGTCTATGTAGCTCGTGGCAGTTTGGACGCCGAAGGCCGAATTGTTGGGGTCGGAGAGATGGCAGTTTATCCGATGGGTGGGGCGATCAAATTTCGCGCGGAGCAAGCAACCCGAGCGATTCTTCTAGGCGGAGAGCCGTTGCCTGAACGCAGGCATCTATGGTGGAACTTCGTATCCAGTTCTTTAGAGAGAATCGATCGAGCAAAAGACGACTGGAGAAACGATCGATTCGGAAAAATTTCGGGAGAGACGGATCGGATTCCCTTACCCGAAGCATAAGTTCTTTCGGATTCGGTGCATTTGTCTCGAAAACGTAATTTAGAAAGCGTTGATGGCCTAAATCGACCTTGCCACCCTGTCCCCTCGGGAAATTTTGGTTTTTAGCATGGAAATCCGCAACATCGCCATTATCGCACACGTAGACCACGGGAAGACAACCCTATTAGATGGAATTCTCCGACAGACAGGAGCCGTCACCGCTAAGGAAGACGGGGACCGGATTATGGACAGCAATGATCTGGAAAAAGAGAAAGGAATTACGATCAAGGCCAAAAATACTGCGGTCGTTTATAAAGGGACGAGAATTAATGTCGTGGATACTCCGGGGCACGCGGATTTCGGCGGAGAAGTCGAACGCGTCCTTTCTACTGCGGATTCATGTCTTCTGCTTGTGGACGCATTCGACGGACCCATGCCTCAAACGAGATTCGTATTGGGAAAATCCCTGCAGCTAGGCCATAAGCCGATTTTGGTAATTAACAAAATCGATCGGGATGGAGCTAGACCGTCCGCAGTCGTGGATATGGTATTCGACTTATTCAGCGATCTAGGCGCCACCGACGAACAATTGGATTTTCCGATCATTTATGCTTCGGCCAAGCAAGGTTGGGCCGTCCGCAGACTTGAGGATGCCCCCGGGAAAAACCTGGATCCGTTATTAGATATGGTTCTCGAGCACGTTCCTCCGGTAAAAGCCAGCGTGGATGCTCCTCTGCAATTTCAAGTCACTTCCTTGGATTACAACGACTATGTAGGTAGGATTGCGATCGGCAAGATCTATAACGGAAAGCTACAGAAAGGGATGAATGTGATTCAACTTTCTCCGAAGACGAACGGAAGAGACGAAACTCAAATATTAAAAGTTACGAAATTATATAATTTTGAAGGTTTAAAACGAAACGAAATCGATTTCGCCGAAGCCGGAGATATCGTATCGATTGCAGGTTTACCCGACGTATTTATCGGAGATACGGTTTGCGAACCGGGAAAACCCGCTCCTATGCCCGCGATAGAAGTGGAAGAGCCGACAGTATCCATGTATTTCATGGTCAATAATTCTCCGTTTGCAAGTAAGGAAGGGAAGTTCGTAACGACCCGGAATATCCGCGAAAGATTGGATCGTGAATTAGAAACAAACGTCGCGATGCGCTTGGAAGAAACGGAAGATAAGGACCGCTTTAAGGTTCTCGGCCGGGGGGAACTACACCTCTCCGTATTAATCGAAACCATGCGCCGGGAAGGATTTGAACTGCAAGTTTCTCGTCCCGAAGTTATCATTAAGAAGGGCGAAAACGGCGAGAAGCTCGAACCGTACGAATATCTTGTGATGGACCTTCCCGACCAATTTACCGGAAGCATCATCGCCGAGCTGAATCGTAGAAAAGGCGAACTTCAGTTAATGGAAGCTCATCCATCCGGGATGACTCGCGTCGAATTCGTAATCCCGACTCGGGGAATTATCGGGTTCCGGGGATATTTCGTTACGGAAACTAAGGGAGAGGGAGTTATGTCCAGCCGCTTCCTGCGTTTCGATCTTTATAAGGGAGAGATTCCTGGACGTAAGAACGGAGCCCTGATTTCCATGGACTCCGGAGATACGACCGGATACGCGCTCTGGAAAATCCAAGAGAGAGGGGAACTATTGATCGACCCTCAAACTTCCGTTTATCCCGGAATGATCATCGGAATTCACTCCCGCGAAAACGACTTGGAAGTGAATCCGGTTCGTGAAAAGAAATTGACCAACGTTCGTTCCTCGGGCGCGGACGAAGCGATTCGTCTCGTGCCGCCTCGCCGTTTTAGCTTGGAGCAAAATATCGAATTTTTGGACGATGATGAGTTATTGGAAGTGACACCGCTCAGCATGAGATTACGGAAAAAGATTCTAGATCCAAATATGCGTAAACGCGCCGGACGTTGAGCTAAATTAAACGATCGAAAGAGACTTAAAATTTTATTCGGCACATTCCAGTAAAAAGATCCCCGCGAAGAACGCGGGGGAAATTGGAAGTCCACCTATGAAGAAATCGAACCGAGAAAGGTTCGCCCAAGACAAGCTCTCTGAATCTTTCTTTTAGGGAAAATTCTCGGCTACCGTACGAAGATAGAGTTGAATATAGCGAAATTGTCGAAAATGACCTCGCTCTCCGATTGCAATTGCAGGAAACCTATATTAAAGATTTTTTAATCTTCAGGATTCCCTACATTCATTCGCAAATAATTCCGCAACGCGCGACAAGAAAGGTCGAGCGCAGATGGTTCTCGCCCTTCCTGTAGGTTTAAGAGAATCGTTATCGCAAATTCAGGATTGGGGTGGAGGAAGGTCTAAAAATTGAAATTGAATCCTAAGAAGATCATAAGAAAGCGTATCGTCGCCGGACGCAGTCGTTAGGAAGATAAATTGCGGTTTATAAGATTGAAAAGCCTCGGAACCGAAGCCGACTTTGGGAAAAACCGATAAATTGGACTCGAAACTTTTTTCGGGAATTGAGGCAACTGTCTGGTTTTTTTCGTTTATCAGAACATTTAGATTGCGGTTTAATTTCGCATTCATCAAGAAAACGGGAATATATAGAGCGAAAAGTAAGATAAATGACTTTCTCATCCGAACCCGCATGTTCATCCGCGCATAGACCTTAACCTTTTGATGTAATTTTGTAAATAAAAATTTCCATTCATTATGGTCTATATCAGAGAGTTAAAATTAACGAGCGAATTGAATTTTCATATTTCCTAATTCGCCGACTGAGTCCATATTAAAAATTCGCTTAACAACAAACTTGATTCGATTGTGAATTCTGCTTGTATATTCACGGGCTGAATCGCTTTATCTTCCCGATCGCGATCGGCCTATGGTGCGGAATTTCTTTTAATTTCCGCCATCAGAATCCGGTCGTCATAAAAAATTCAAGGTGGGACGGCTTGGGAATTTTAAACCGACAAACCGCTTTACATTCTCTTCATTTGGGTCCAAAATGAATTTTTGCCTGGGGGACGTATGAGTCGTTTATTATTCGCAATTTTTCTTTTCTTGTTCTCCGTATTCCCTTTGCTAGCGATCGATGAAAAGAAGGAAGAAATACGCCAACTTCTCATCTCTTCCGGATCGGAAAAAATGGGCGTGCTTGTCGTAGGCCAGATGATTTCCAGATTTAAACAGTTAATGCCTCAAATTCCCGAAGAGTTTTGGGAAGATTTTAGGAAAGAATTAAAGAGCGAAGATATGGTGGAATTGATTATCCCTATTTACGATAAGTATTTTACTCTCGAGGAAATCAAAGGCATAACCGCGTTTTACAATTCACCGGTCGGCAGAAAGCTGCTGGAAAAAAATCCGCAAATTACCCAAGAATCGATGCAAGTCGGAGAAATGTGGGGTAAGAAAATAGCGGAACGAGTATTAGAGCGTTTAAAAGCAAAGGGTTTACTCTCGCCGGATGCAAAACCTCCTACCCGCCAAGACATTTAAGAAGCGATCTAACTTTTTACTCTGTTCGATTTTAGAATGCTCCTTCTTTGGATCGGCGTAAAGTAGACCGAAAGATTTTAGAATGAATTTGCTTCAAAGCGAATTATATTACTAAAACGAAATATTCCTGCAAGGCTTCGATCTTTTTCTTTCTAATATACATATCAATCGTTATAGAAAAATCTTTTTCTTCAAAATAATCCTTTCGATATAACATTCTTTAGTTGACGATTTCCCGGCTAACTATAAAGAACTATCTACTTAATAACAACCGAGCGGCTGTTCGAAAATATTCGGTTCTTATAAAGTATTAATAACGAACGTTTGGGATAATACTTAGTATGACTCATAACGATAGTTTGAAATTAAAAATAGAAACTAGGAAGATCTTGAAAGCTTTTCCTCTATGGAGAAGCTGAGAGGAATCCTCCGCAAATAGTGATGAATAGTAAAGAGAAGAGGTTAAAAAATGTCTCGAGTATTGAGGATTTGGATTATAGGACTTACGCTTCTGGTGTCTGGAGCGATTCAAGCATCAGGCGGAGGTTCTTCGAGTAAACCGCTAGCAGGATCGTATCCGATCATATTGGCTCATGGATTATTCGGTTGGGGGAAATCAACCGGTATTATCGATTATTGGGGAGGCAATGCGGCCTATCTTCAGTCTCAAGGCGCGACTGTGCTGACTCCTACAGTAACGGCTACGAGTTCATCTTCTGCGAGAGCTGCTCAGCTAAAAACGGCAATTCAAGCTGCGATGGCTGCGAATAATTACACGGGCAAAGTCCATATTATCGGGCATTCACAAGGTGGATTAGACGCAAGATATTTAGTTTCGAATCTCGGATTCGCTAGCAAAGTCGCTACTCTGACGACTTTAAACACTCCTCACTATGGAAGTCCTGTTGCAAACGTAGTTCTTACTGTAATCCCAAGTTGGGCGTTACCATACGTTGCGACTGTTCTGAATACGGTAGTGGGTTTTGTTTACGGAGAGTCGAATCAGAACGCGGTTGCTGCCTTAAAGCTGCTTACGACTGCAGGTGCGACGGCTTTTAACAGCTCGACTCCAAACGCTTCCGGGGTGAAATACTTCTCTTTCGGATCGACGATTACCGTTCCCGATCTAATCGAGCACCCTGCTATGGGGCTTATTTATCCGATTTGCGCGATAGGAGCTCCTTTTTACGGGCAAAGTATCAGCAATGACGGTGTGGTTCCGGCCTCGTCTCAGCAATGGGGTACTTGGAAAGGCGGGCCATCCTATCCGATTACTACGACTGGGATCGACCATTTAGAGGCAACGAACGCTTTATATTTAGGTCAGACCTGGTATGACACGAACGGCTATTTCTTGAAAATGGCGTCCAATTCAAAAAGTAACCAATAGGTTAATTAAATCCACCGACAGTGGGCGTCCTACCCGTTTGGGGAGGGCGCCTTTTTTATTTCCTCCGAGCCGAACTTTGAAATTATAAAAAATAATATGCGTACATATTAAAAATAGGTTGATAATAAGTATACTTATTATAAGTGTTGTTTGTATATTGTAAGCACGCTTACTAAGGAGTATCAAATGTGGGAATACAAGTATAGTACGGAAATTCAAGGTGTTAGCGCTAAAGAGCTTTGGGACGCAAGAGCAGATATCGCAAACTGGCCTAAATGGGATTCGGGTCTTCTTTGGACGAAAATCGAAGGCTCCGTCGCAGTGGATAAGGAATTCGAATTAAAACCGAAAGGCGGTCCGAAAGTTAAGGTCAAAATCATAGAGGCGCAATCTCCTCGGAGCTTCGGTGACGAAACGTATTTACTCGGAGCAAGAATGAAATTTCTTCATTTCTTTGAAGATACGAAAAACGGTACGGAAATTCGAGTCGAGCTTAGCATTCGAGGGCCTCTTTCGTTTCTCTGGAAGAAAATCATCGGAGAAGAACAAGCTAAGAATATGCGGGAAGAAATAATTACGTTTACGGATTTCGTGAGAGAGGCTAGAAAATGAGTCGGTTCTGGATAGTGGTAGCCTCTAAAGATCATGCGAACGCGGGAAAGAAAAACGGGATCATTCAGGCTTGCCACGGTAAAAAGACGCCATTACAAAGAATGCGCGAGGGGGATTGGGTTCTGATCTATTCTTCCAAAGAAACGTTTGCGGAAAAAACGGCATGCAAGAAGTTTACTGCGATCGGAAAAGTATCGGACGAAGTGATTTTTTCATTTCAGATGAGCCCCGATTTTATTCCATTTCGAAGAAGAGTTTCTTTTTGCCAGGCTCGGGAAGTGGAGATTCTTCCGATGATTAACGAACTCGATTTCATTCCGAATAAAAAATCCTGGGGATTTCCCTTTCGATTTGGGATTTTGGAAATAGGCGAGGCCGATTTTCGAAAAATTGCGAGCCGGATGGGTGTAGATGTCAAAGGATGAAGTTTTTGGATTCGATAAAGCCGAGGAAAGTCCCGGCTTTTTGCTCTGGCAGGTTTCCAATCTTTGGCAAAGGGAAATTCGAAAAATACTCGAACCGCTGGATCTTACGCATGCACAATTCGTATTGCTAGCGGTGACTTACTGGTTGCAATGCTCGCGGGAGGAAGCGACTCAAATTCGAATTTCCGACCAGGCAAAGACGGACCCGATGACGACTTCGACCGTTTTACGAACGTTAGAAAGGAAAAAACTTGTTCGCAGATTCGCTCACGATTCGGATACTCGAGCAAAGCTTGTAGAAGTCACGAATGACGGCAGAAAATTATTGCAAGATGCGGTACATCGAGTCGAGGCCTTTGACGAACAATTCTTTTCCTCCTTAGGTAAAGGAAGAAAGGAATTTCTAAAAGGGTTGCAAGGCCTCTGCGATGTTTAATCGGTTATTTTGCTTTCAATCGTTCCAACTCTCGAATTAACTCTTCCTTCGAAACGCTCGGGTCCTGCTTTAGTCTGCGAATCAACTCTTCTGTCCCTTCTTTTTGCGAAATCGCTTTCTTATCGACTGTTCCAGCCAACAGAACGGGACTCAACGGGGACGGTATGGAAATTTCCTTGGAGCCGGCCTTGGGACGCAATTCGATAATGGCTACATATTCAAAGACTTCGGCAATCGACCCTGATACGTCTCCTATGAGAACCGACATTTCATTGGAGAGATTATCAGTCGAAGAAAAAAAAGCGGTGACATACTCTTTGCCGTCTTTACCCGGATAAATGCTCCGAGGCAAATGATAATAAACGACGCCGGCAATATCGTTATCGATTACTTTCTTGAATTTCGGCGTCGAAATACTGATTCTTCCGAGAAGGGGCATTCCAATTCTCTTATATACTTCTCCGTTGGAGAAGCGGATCGAGTTCATATCTTCGGAGAGATCCGCGCTTCTCCCGGATCCTTCCGTTAATAGATGCCCCACCTCCTTTACTTTTATAAAAGGACCGAAGGATTTTACGTCCCAATTTTTCGGATCGTCCGTGTTCTTGCCCGAGTAAAGTCTTTGAAGCTCCTTATATATCGATTCGAAGAATAAAAGTTCGTGTCCGCTCGTGATTATTTTTCCCGAACGCAACTTCATTTCTTCGCGATTTTCGCTCATGCTGAATTGAAGTCGAGTTAACGTTTCGTTAACGAATTCCAGCTCCCCTTGTGCCGTTCTTCTGATCCAAAGCATCTGTATTTTTAATTTGTTGTCTTTGGTCCAATCCGTCGATTTTTCGTTCAAATACAGGCCCGCGATTTCAGGGATAGCAGGAGTGGGTTTTCCTCTTAGCTGATCGCTACAGGAAACGAGAAAAATAAACGAGCAGAGTAAAACTCCGCGATAAATGGATGCTAACGATCGTTCTTGCATGTGAGAAAGCTTCCGATAGAGGAAACGGCGGTAAAGGAAAAAAACGATTCGATTGCTGACGAACCGGACAATTATCTTGACAGTACGGCTTTCCGAGTATGCTTATAATCGCGGCGAAGATCGGACGGGAATCATAGATTTGAAATAAATTTTGCTCCTTATCGGTATGAGCATTTTTATGGACTGTTCCCGCAAAATCACAGGGAACTTAACGTTGAATACACTCGGTGCAATTACTGAAAGTCGGAATGGAAAAAGCCTTCGAATGTTTCAGTTCATCCTTTTGTTTTCGGTAATTTGGATAGGGCTTGCTTCGTGCCGAAAGAATCTTTCCTACCATCCGACGGCGGTCGCCGGAATTTTAGATCTTAGGAATTGGAATGTCGCAGAACACCCGCTAATCGATTTGGACGGTGAGTGGGAATACTATCCCGGGCTTTTGTCTTCCTCGGGTAAGGTAGCGGACGATAAGAGGTCGTTTAACGTTCCCGGTACATGGAACGGTTCAGGTTATGGCACGCTGAAGCTGAAGCTTCTCCTTCCGGAGAATTCTCCCGCATTCGCTTTTTATTCGAAAGGACAGGCGACCGCATTTACTTTATATGTGAACGGGGAGAAGATTCTAAATTCTGGAACTCCCGGCGCGGATCGGCAATCGAGCATACCTGACAGTCGTCCTTCGTTTCATGAATTGAATCATAGCGCTTCCGAACTATTAATTGTATTAGAAATTTCTAATTTTTATCATCGATTCGGAGGTCTTTGGTACGGAATTCGATTCGGAGAATCGGAGGAACTTAAAAAGGAAGTTTCGCAATATAGAGATATGGATTTGTTTTTGGGGGGAATTTTTTTCCTTACGTTTCTCTATCATATCGGTTTGTTTTTGATACGCAGAAAAGACAGATCGCCTCTTCCGTTCGGCCTATTTTGTTTCGTTCTATTCGTAAGATTATTAGTCACGGAAGATAAGATTCTTTTGTCCTATTTCCCGTCCTGGGGATACGAAACGTCAATGCGGTTGGAATATTTATCGTTCTATCTTTCTTTACCGCTGGGGCTCCATTATTTACGACATACGTTTCCCGAATTCTTTCCGAAAATTTGGATAAGAGGTTTTTATATCTTAGCGTGCGGCTTCGCTTTAAGCTCTCTATTGTCTTTTCCCGAAGCCTCAAAGGTAATTCCTTATTACCAGGCGGTCATGTTCGCCGCAATTATTCTTGCCATATACGTGCTCTGTCGCGCGGTTCTGAATAGAAAACCGTACGCGGCTCCGTTATTATTCGGCTTTTTTACGTTATCTGCGACAGGTGTCTTGGACGTTCTTTCGGCACATCAAATTTTGGGGACTCGTTTTTTGATGCCGATCGGTCTTTTAACGCTCGTACTTATCGAGACTTTCGTATTGTCTTCCCGATACGGAGATCTTTATAGGGAAAAGGAAATATTAACCGAAAAGATGCTAAGACTTAATATAACTTATAGCCGTTTCGTTCCGAGAAATTTCCTGGGACTTCTAGAAAAAGGGAATATAGCCGATATGCTTCCCGGCGATCAAGTCAGAAAGGAAATGACGATTCTTTTTTCCGATATCAGGTCGTTTACCGAAATTTCGGAAAGCATGAACGGTAAGGAAAGCTTTGAATTTCTAAATAACTATTTAAGTAAAATGGAACCCGTAATTCGGACAAATCACGGTTTCGTGGACAAGTATTTCGGCGACGGCATCATGGCTTTATTTTCCGAACGTCCGGATGATGCGGTTAACGCAGCGATTCAAATGCAAACGGAAATTCTTTCGTATAACCGACAGCGAATTGGCGATAGGGCTATTCGAGTCGGCATCGGAATCCATACAGGTTCGTTAATTTTAGGTTTAATCGGAGCCGAAGGGAGAATGGAAAGTACGGTGATCTCGGAGGCGGTCCATGTTGCTTCTCGCTTGGAATACCTTACGAAATATTACGGTGCGAATATCCTGATCAGCCAAGATTCTTTTTTACTTTTAGAACAACCGGATCGATTCCTAATTCGAAAGTTGGATAAAATCGAAATAAAAGGAAAGATCGACGAAGTCTTTATCTATGAAATCGGAGATTATTTAAACGCTACGGAAAAAGAGGCATTTCAAAATTCAAAGCAATATTATGAAAAAGGGTTGGATGCCTTTTTTGCCGGACGGTACATGGACGCCGGCGAAACATTCCGGGAAGCTTTACGAGTTTATCCAGGAGACAAAGCAGCCAATCTTTATTTAAAACGTTGCACGGAACAATTGCCGACTCGGGTGAAGCGCTACGCTCCGGGGCCGGATCTGGCATAGATTCCCTAATCGGCCGACAAAAGGCTAGGCTCGTCCCCGTCTTCGTCGTTTAGAAATGTGGCTAATCGTTTCTTGGTTTCATCTTTGGAAACGATCGCTCCGAGTTCCATGATCTCGCCGGCCTTTTTAAGTACGTTTCCTTTTCCCGTTTTCAACTTTTTCATCGCATTATCGTAATGCCCCTGGGTCGCGGTCAAAGACCCGCCGATTTTCTCCAGATCACCCACGAAATTGCCTAACTTTTCCAAAAGTAAGCCGGATTGACGCGCGATTTCTTTCGCATTTCGATCCTGATCTTCCAGCCTCCAAATATTCGATACCATCTTAAGCGAAATCATTAATGAAGAAGGGGTCACAATCAGAATATTCTGCTGATAAGCTTCGAGAGCCAGGGATGGATCCTTTTGCAAAGCCCAGAATAAGGCCGGCTCGTTATGTAAGAACATTAATACAAAATCGGGAGAATTCAGGCCTTCCAGGTATTGATAATTCTTTCTAGATAAATCTTTTACATGTTTTCTTAATGCGGCTGCGTGTTGCTCGAGAAAAATATCTTTTTCCTTTTCGTCCTCGGTACCGTAAAAAGAAACATACGCGTTTAGGGAAACTTTGGAATCCAAAATCACGCAGCGATTGCCCGGTAAGCGAACTATTACGTCCGGCCGTTTTTCTCCCTCTTCGTCCTTGAAACTGTTTTGTCGAAAGAACTCCTCGCCTTCTCGAAGACCGCTCCGTTCCAAAATTCCCTCCAAGATTTGTTCCCCCCAATCGCCCTGCGCTTTCTTATCACCTCGAAGCGCTTCGGCTAGATTTTTAGCTTCGGCTTGCAGACTTTCATTCAATTTCGCCAAGGATGAGATTTGTTCTTTTAGAGTTGCGGCGCTTATTTTCGTTTCTTGAGTTGAAGTTTCCACTTTCTTCCCGAAAATTTCGATATTCTCCTTTAACGGTTTTAACAGATCTCCCAGTTTTTCATGAGTTTGCTGATTGAACTTTTGAGAATTATCCAACAAAACTTGATTTGCAAGATTCTTAAATTCATCCTTTAATTTCGAAGTCATTTCCTCGAATTCCTTCTTTTGGTTCTCGAGTCGTTCCTTCAAAAGATCGGATTCCTTTTTCATGGACTGCCAGGCGCCGATAGCTTGCGTATTTTTTTCGGAAAGCGCCTTTAGTTCCGTTTCCAATTGTAGAGTTCTTTCTTTCGAGCGCAGCTCTGTTGCTCGAATTCCGGCAAGTTCCATTTTTAATTTTTCGTGTTCGTTCGGAGATACCTTTGATTCTCCGCTGTATAATCTCTTTGCTAAGAAAAACGCCAGACTAAATCCGACAAGTATGCCCACCAGTAAAACGATCGCGTATTCCATTCTTCCTCCTTTTTGAACCGACCGGTTTTTCGGGAAATCCATTTCCCGATCCGAAAGTATTCTATTTTAACCTTGTCCCGGACAAATTTCGAAGGTAGAGCCTGGCTTTGGGCAAAAAGTAAAGACTTTCGTTCTTTTTTGAGAAAAACAATCACCCTAGTATTAGAAGATCCGGAAAAATATCCTATTTTCCGAACGCTAGATATTTCTTTCGAAGAGGCTCCGGAAATTTTTCGATCGCATAGCGGAGCATCGTTCTCGGCATCGAACCGGCATTCTGATTTAAAAATTTTATTTCCGTTTGTAGATTCCGGTTTCCGACTTCTCGAAGCATCCAACCTACCGCTTTATGAATCAAATCTTCGGAATCATTCAGAAGAATTCGAGAAATCCGAATCGCATCGGAAAAATCACCTTCGCGAATAAAGGCATAGGTGGATATAATGGCAATTCGCCTTTCCCAAAGATTCTTCGATTTCGCAAGTCCGTACAGGAGACTCCTATCTTTATCCGCTAAATATTCTCCGATCATAGTTCTTGCGCTCAAATCCACTAAGTCCCAATTATTTACGTATTTGAGATTCTTTAGATAAAAATCATGTAATTGCTTTCGATTAATTTCTTCCGTTTTGGAGAAGGTTTCACAAAGAATAAAAAAACCGGTTAGCCGCTCCTCGTGAAACTTAGATCGGACTAAGATCTGCACTTCTTTGAGCGGTAAGCCTCGATGTTTTTTAGAGATCGTCCGTAGAGAAGGAACTTGTATGCCTAAAAAAACGTCTCCCGCTCCATACTGTCCGGGTGCGGTTTTAAAAAAGCCGGCTAAAATTTTTGCTTTGGCCGGGTCGGCTAATTTTTGAAGTTCTTGCGAGATCTCGGATGCCTTTGTACCGATTCCGGTCCGGATTTTGTCTCGTTCTTTTGCTCGTTTTTTCTTCGTAGGCATGGAAATGGAAATACGAGTCTACCGGCGGGAGGAAAAGCCTTTTTCGACTTGCAATTGAAAGCGAGCTGCAAAACCTATTTTTAGGAAGGTGTGATCGGCGTTTGAATATGAATAAAAAGCCTCTGCACAATATTTATAGCAAAGATATACTTAAGCAGAAATTGGAAAACGAGCCGTTTCGTAGAAGAACCATCTCGTTTTATCGATATGTGATTCTATCAAACCCGGATTCGCTGCGTGATCGATTGTATTACGATTGGGAAGAATTGGGAGTGTTGGGGCGAATCTATCTTGCACAAGAAGGAATCAACGCGCAGCTGTCGGTGCCGGAGCATAACTTTCAGGCCTTTCGAGATTATTTGGATGGAACGGAAGAATTTAAGAATGTTCCGTTCAAGATCGCTGTCGAGGATGACGGACATTCCTTTCTAAAATTGGAAATCCGAGTCAGGCGCAAAATTGTCGCAGACGGAATAGATGACGAAAGTTTTGACGTCACGAATGTAGGAACTCATTTATCCGCGGAGGAATTCAATCGGAAACTCGAATCTCCCGATACGATCGTAGTCGACGTTCGAAATCATTACGAGTCGGAGATCGGGCATTTCGAAGGAGCTGTGCTTCCTCAAGCGGATACGTTCCGCGACGAACTTCCGATGATCGTCGAATTGTTAAAAGACCAAAAGGAAAAAGAGGTTTTAATGTACTGCACCGGAGGAATCCGATGCGAGAAGGCTTCGGCCTATTTGAGACATCACGGATTTAGAAACGTGTATCAACTGCACGGAGGAATCATATCTTACGCTTCGGAGATAAAGGAAAAAGGTCTAGAGTCGAAATTTAGGGGTAAGAATTTCGTTTTTGATCAGCGACTGCAAGAAACGATCGGTAGCGAGATTATCAGCCAGTGTCATCAATGCGGCTCCACCTCTGCGCGTCATATCAACTGCGCTAACCCGGCCTGTCATATTTTGTTTATCCAGTGCGAAGCCTGCGCGAAAAAATTCGACGATTGTTGTTCGGTAGAATGCCAAACGATTCATTTATTGCCGGAAGAAGAGCAACGTAAATTAAGAAAGGGTAAAGTCGCTTCTAATCAACATTTTTCGAAATCCGCCATTCGGCCGAAAGTTTTCGAATTGTATCGAAAATAATTTAGGATTATCTTCGCAGCTCCGAAAGAAAAATAGTTTAAGTTTAAATCAATTTTCGCAACGTAAAAGTCTAACTAATAGAGCATGGATCAAATCGGTTCCGACGGCGAAAAGTTTTCCCGTCGTAAATTTCTTGGTGGCGCCTTAGCTTCTTTCCTGGTTGCTCTCGGCGTCGGGAAAAGATTCAGCGGGAAAAAAGGAGATAGTGAAATGAATAGGGCACCCGTTTTTTTTGTCGGTCACGGTAGTCCGATGAATGCAATCGGAGAAAATGAATTCACGAAGGGTTGGGCGGCGAGCGTTCAGAATCTTCCTCGACCGAAAGCAATTCTTTGTATCTCCGCCCACTGGGTCACTCGAGGAAGTCGGATTACCGCGATGGAATCACCCAAAACGATCCACGATTTTTACGGATTTCCTCAGGAACTCTTCGATGTTCAGTACTCGGCTCCGGGTAATCCTGCGCTTGCTAAAGAAATTTCAACCGATTCCAGAACTCAACGGCTAGATTTGGATTATGAATGGGGACTTGATCACGGTTCTTGGAGTGTTCTTCGTCATATGTATCCAAATGCAGACATCCCAGTTTTACAACTGAGTTTAGATGCGACGAAACCTGCCGGTTGGCATTATGAATTTGCCAAGGAGCTTGCATCTCTACGCGATCAAAATACGCTGATTGTCGGCAGCGGGGATCTGGTTCACAATCTTAGATTGTACAATTGGCGTAACGAGGAAGAAATTCCGGACTGGTCCAAGGAAGCGAATGAAACTTTCAAAGCTTTGATTCTTAAGCGAGATAGCAAAGCGCTTTCGCAATATCAGAATTTAGGTACCGCGGCTCAACTTGCAGTGCCTACGCCGGAACATTATATTCCTATGTTGTATGCGCTCGCATTGGCGGGTGAAAACGAGGAAATCTCATTCTATAACGATAAAATCCAGAGCACGGTATCCATGACAAGCTTTAGGATCGGATAAGAAATTCTATGGCATCCTCCAAGCGATCGTCCCCCCAAAAGAGTTCGCCTTTTACGATAAAGCTAGGCGCTCCAAAAATCCCAAGGGACTTTGCGATTTCAGTGTTTTCCCTCAGAAGGGATTTTGCGGCAGGCGATTCGCCGCTTGCAAAGATTTCATTATCGGGTTGACCCAGATAGTTTAAGATTTCCTTTAAAACGATCGGTTGCGAAATATCTTTTCCTAACGCGAACTCGGCCTTATATACGAGTCTTACGAACTCATGGATCCACTCCTCTTCGCAATAGAGCGTCGCGATTCTTGCAGCCCTTAATCCGTTTTGCGGAAAGATCGTCGGTCGTTGAAACGGTAACCCGTATTTTTCGCATCTTCGTTCCAAGTCTTTCCACATGTATCGACCTTTCACCGGAAAGAGATTAAAAGGAGAATCCGCCAATCCTTGCTCTCGAAAAATCGGGCCTAACAAAAACGGTTTCCAAATGGGTAGAACTCCCTTTTGTCGAGCGAGTGTTTCGATTCTTGCAACGCTTAGATACGAATAAGTGCTCGCAAACTCGTACCAAAAATCAAATGTCGGTAGATCGCTCATGAACGTACCTCTTTAAGCTATCTCTTGATTCATTTTTTTACGACTCCAAATTCCTGCGAGAATTAAGCCGCTAATGATATGCCAAACACCCCACCAGGCGGCGACTAAGGCCATGGAACCGAGCCCTTGAAAAAAAGTGAAGATCAGAACCAATCCCAAACCGGAATTTTGAAGTCCTGTCTCGAGAGAGATCGTTCTTCGCTCCCTTACTGCCAATCCCGCTATCCGAGCAAACGTATATCCGCCGGCCAATGCAAGTCCGTTATGTAAGAATACGAGCCAAAAGAGCCAACCGATATTATCGAGAAAGGAATTCCAATTTCCGATCAAAGCGATTAAAATAAACGATCCCAGCATCAAGGTAGAGCCTATACGAAACGGTTTCCGAAGTTTTGCGGATGCGTGGGGAGCGTATCGATTCGTCAATAGTCCGATTATTAAAGGAAGGAGTAATATTAATAAAATTGAAAATAGTAAATCTTTAGAATCGATCTGAACCTCCTTCAAACGGTCCGCTGCCGGAACATAGAACTTCCCCCAAAAAAAGAAATTAAAAGGAGTGAAAAACCAAGCGAGAAGAGTCGTAGTCGCCGTTAATGAGATGGAAAGAGGAACATTTCCTCCCGCTAATAACGTGATGAAGTTCGACATATTTCCCCCGGGACATGCAGCTACTAAAAGCATTCCCAGAGCGATACCCGGATAAGGTCGGATCAAGAATATTAATCCGAGCGTTATTGCAGGCAATAAAACCAGCTGAGAAAGCAGCCCTACGATTGCAGCTTTGGGATGTTTTTTTAAATTGGAAAAATCCGCTACCGAGAGCTCTAAAGATACGCCGTACATAACGAATCCGAGGCAAACGTTCAATATTACTAGACCGGTCGGGCTGAAGTTCAGCCGAATCAGATCAAGGTCGGCCATTAAATTTCTTCCTTTAATCGGTCCAAGTGACTAGAATTTCTCTCGGTCCGGAAAAGGGGAGTCTCCCGTGCGAAACCGAGTAGTTATCGATTAAGAGAACATCACCTTTTTGCCATTCGAAAACCGATAGATGCTTCCAGAAAGTATCGCTTACTTCTCGAATTTCCGCGAACGAAATCGGAGTTCCGTCTCCGAATTCGATATTAGTTTCGAATTTTTCAGGATCTCTCAGCAATTTCTTAAGATTGGTCAGAATGAATATGACTCCGTAAAGGAAGGCACTCCCTATACTCCTTTGAAATTTTGCTATTTTTCGGTATTCTAACAAAGCTGCATCCACGTGGAAAACTTGGCTATGATTGTGCCAAGCTTTCGTATTGGCCGACGGATGCGTTCTCACTGCAACCTGAATGTTTGTCAATTTCAGTTCGTCTTGAGGAAGCCAATCCACTTGAAAGGTTTGTTTTGCGGCTATATCCTCTACCTCCTCCTTGTGAACTGTTGAAAACATCTCGTCCCAACGTTTCGTTTTCCACATACTTACCCTCGGAGCGTTAGGCCCGTCATATCGACGAATATATTTGACACCCTTTGTTTCGAATTTCTTTAAAATCCTTGGGTTCATATCTTCGTATACTTTACGTAAATCTGTTATAGGGGTTTCTCCGTTTTTAACCGGCGGAACTTCGCAATAAAACATAAGTTTTCGAGGAGGCTTATTTAAAAAACTCATCTCCGCATGTTGCATAATGGGATAGTATGGAGGTAATTCGCTGGCCGTATGAACGAATTTTGTTATGCGATTCCTGGGAGAAGTTCCCAAATAATCGGTTTTCAAATTCTTATCCAAAGCTAAGGCTACGGCTTCGAATTCCAACGGACTGGAAACGGAAAACCCTCGGAAGAGGACGGCGCCGTACTCAATTAAATCTTGATCGACCGTCTTTTTATTTTTCGAAATCCAAGCAGGAAGAAATCCCGGTTCTAAAGAATTAGTATCTCCGGGATTATAGATCCTTGGTAATTCTCTTCCGGGAAAAAAAGATTTTTCTACCCTACCTAATCCTTTGGACGTATTTTTACGAGCGGAAATTTTCCTGATTCCACTCGCCTTCTTCAAAGATGACGGATCGGTTTTCAAAGAGAACCTCCTGGCGTAAGGTGAACCGTTTATATTCGAATCAGGAGGGGCTGGCAATTCGTTTTTATAAGATTAATCCCTTGTTAGATTATCGGAATTTAAAAACGATTGGCTACGCTGTGAAGCCGGTTCGTCGGTCTTTCCTGCCGAAATGGTAGAGAAAAGTCATGCCGATTCGCAATAAAAATATCTTGATGAGGCATTGATTAGAGACTCAAATAGGGTGGGGAGAAAAAAATGATTCCATCCATTTCGCTTACAGAGGGAGGTCCAGCCTTATCAAGGCTCGTGTTTGGCTGCTGGAGATTGCATTTGGATCCGCAAGGATTTGGAGCACAACGAATCTTGGAGAAGATTGAATTTTCTTTGGAACTCGGGATTTATACGTTCGATCACGCGGATATATACGGCGAATATCAGAATCAAGAACATTTCGGAAAAGCGCTTCGCTTGAAACCCGGTCTTAAGGATTCGATAACGATCGTGACAAAATGCGGAATTCAAGTCCCGGGCGCAAGGCATCCGGGAATTCATTTAAAACATTATAATACTAGCGAAGAACATATCTTAGAATCGATCGATTCTTCTTTAGGAAAATTAGGAGTCGAAAAAATCGATCTTTTGTTGATTCATCGTCCTGATTTTTTAATGGACGCGGACTCCGTTGCTTCGGCGTTCTTTAAATTACGCGCTTCCGGAAAGGCGATGCATTTCGGAGTCTCTAATTTTACTCCGTCGCAATTTCAGCTTTTACAAAGTCGGTTGAATTTTCCGTTAGTTACCAACCAGGTGGAGTTTCATCCGTTACATCCTTCTCCGTTAACTGACGGGACCTTTGATCAAGCGCAAGAATTACGATTTCGTCCAATGGTATGGTCTCCGACCGCAGGCGGAAGAATCTTTTCGCATAATGGAGATCGTGAAGTAGCCGTGCGCGACGCTCTTGAGCAATTGGCTAAGGATAAGGGAGTGTCCGCGGATGCCGTTCTGTATGCTTGGTTTCTGCTTCATCCTGCCGGTATTCTGCCGGTCCTCGGAACGAATCAAACGAATCGTCTTCGGTCTGCTGCGGAAGCGTTTCGTATTCATTTGACGAAAGAGGAATGGTATAGAATTTGGGCGGCCGGCGCCGGTCACTCGATTCCCTAATCGAAACTTCGTTTATTAGAACTCGGCGTTTTGTAAGATTCGCTTTAATTCATTTTCCGTCCGCCGGTTTTTTTGCGAATAAAACCGTGCGAAGCCGAAGCGGCGCGAAGAATAAAGTCAATCAAAGATCAAATTATAAATCACATTTCTATCACTACCTTGCCGAAATGTTTCCCGTCCCTCAAATATTCCAGCGCCTTCGGAAATTCGGAGAAAGGAAAAATCTTATCGACGATCGGTTTGCTACGGTGAAACGAGATCGCCTGATTCATCCGTGCAAAATCGCTTTTACTTCCCACTATGACCCCTTGGATTCGGATTCCTTGCATTAAAACGGGAAAGAGAGATACTGTAGCTTCGCCTCCGCCTGCGACGACACCGATCAATGCGATTGTTCCGCCCGGACGAGTCGAATTAATCGATTTTTGTAAAGTTCCTGCACCTCCAATTTCTATCACTAGGTCCGCTCCTTTCATGGCGGTTTTCTTTCTGATTTCACGATCCCAGTTCGCTTTTGAATTATAATTAATGGTATCGTCGGCACCGAGGATTTTGGCTCGTTCTAATTTTTCGTCGCTGGAGGAAGTGACGATCACTTTGCATCCTAGCATTTTCGCGAATTGTAATGCGAATAGGGAAACACCTCCGGTTCCGAGCACAACGACCGTCTTTCCGGGCTCTAATCCTCCGAACGTTACCACCGCATTGTAGGCCGTTAAACCGGCGCAGGGTAAGGTGGAAGCTTCCGCATAGGAAAGGTGATCCGGAAAAGGAATGACGCCTGTTTCCGGAAAAATTCTGTATTCGCTTATTAATCCGTCTAAAGGGCCACCCAAGGATTCCTTTAGATTTTCCAGTTCGGGTTCCCCGGCTTGCCAACCTTGCGAGAATATTCCGCAGACCCGATCGCCTACTTTAATTTTCGTAACTCCGGCCCCAATCTCCACGACTTCTCCGGCTCCGTCCGATAAGGGAATCAGCGGAAGTTTTTGGCGTGGATTGTATTTTCCTATGATCATCAGAAAATCTCTATAATTTAAAGAGCAAGCCTTTACCTTAATTAGGACTTCACCGAAACCAGGTTTCGGATCGGGACGAGAATTGACTGTTAGGTTTTCAATGCCGAATTGATTTTGAATTTCGAATACTTTCATAGCGTCTGTAGCGACGAATCCTCGACAAAATACCGTAAGAGTCCAGCCTAAAAGTGCGGATAAGAATGAACGATCATATCTAAGATAATTTTGTTTTGCCACTAAACCTGTCAGTTTTATGATAGATTGAGAAGGCCATAAGGATTCTCAATGTCGAACTTGGAAGAAACCCAGCAGGAAATTATAAAGGAATTTTCCGAATGCTTAGATTGGGAGGAACGCTATCAACTCTTGATCGAAATCGGAGATACTCTTGCGCCTCTACCTCAGGAACAGCATACCGAAGATAGATTGGTTCCAGGTTGCCAATCGCGAGTTTGGATCGTTTCGCAAGAGAAAGACCATAAGCTCTATTTTTCCGCAGACAGTGATTCGGCAATCACCAAAGGAATGATCGCGCTGTTATTGCGAGTCTTTTCAGGTAGAACGAGGGAGGAAATTCGATCCGCCTCCCTGGACTTTCTAAAGGAAATAGGTTTGGATAAGCATCTTTCGATGAGTCGTCGTAACGGATTGTATTCGATGGTGAATCGAATCAAGAGTTTATAATATATTGCGATTGATTTTTCCGATTTCTTCCGTAATCCTATCGTTTGTATAAATAAGATGAAATCGGTCGAACAATTACAAGAATTTTGTAAGAGCCTCAAGGCTACGACTATCGACGTAAAGTGGGAATCCAATTTGGTTTTTTCCGTTTTCGATAAAATGTACTGCATTTACGGTCTCGAAAACGGAACAGTTTCCTTCAAGGTCCAGCCTGAAGAATGGAGCGACTACGTTTCGACAACCGGTATCATCCCCGCTCCGTATTTGGCGAGAAACGGATGGGTCCGATGTAATCGACTTAATTTACTTAAGAAAAAGGATCTGGAAAAATCGATCCGTACTTCTTATCGACTGATCGTGGAGCGTTTGCCTAAAAAAATCCAAAAAGAACTTTTCGCTTGAGATGGATTTTACGGAAGAAGAAGGATGCATCCGATTTTTCAATATCCGCGAACGAGAAATGAAGAAGAACAATAAAAATTGTTTGATTTATACGGATTTCCGGATTTTGTAATTCCGGTCGGATCGGTAAAAACATCCACTTCCCTAAGAAGACGGAAGAAATATGAAAGAAATACTTAAAGAATTTTTAAGCGAAGAAACGATTTGTCGGGGAACACTTTATCTTCCCGAGGTCAAGAAACCGCCGGTCATCGTAATGGGCCATGGAATCGGAGCCGAACGAAGGTTTCGCTTACCCGAATACGCGAAAAAATTTTGCGAAGCCGGGTTTGCCGTTTTCCTGTTCGATTATCGGAATTTCGGCGAGAGTGAAGGACTTCCTAGAAATCTTATCAATCCGTATAGGCATGTGCATGATTTTTTGGAAGCGATCCGATTCGTGAAATCGTTGCAGGAAGTGAATGGAGAAAAATTGGGAATTTGGGGAACTTCCTTTGGAGGAGGCCACGTTTTGGTGGTAGGCGCGAAGAGTCCGGACGTGAAAGCGGTCGTCTCTCAAGTTCCTTTCGTCGACGGAATTTCTACGACGAACTCGTTCCCGATTTCCTATCAAATATTAGGATTATTGCATGGATTGTCCGATGTAATTAAATCTTTATTATTTCTTTCTCCGCATAAAGTTCCCATCGTCGCGCATCCGGGAACTTTCGCCTTAATGAATACGGAAGATTCCTATGACGGCTATACTCATCTGATAGAGAAGGGCGCAAATTGGACAAATGAAGCTCCCGCAAGGATTTGTTTACTTTTACCGACGTATCGTCCGACTGTCTACGCTAAGAAAATCAAAGCTCCCGTTCTGATGCAGATTGCAAAGAAAGATTCCCTGATACCGTATCGGGCAGCTATCAAAACGAGCGGGAAAATCGCTCAATGTAAAATGAATCTATTAGATATGGGTCATTTCGAGCCGTATTTCGGGAATTTGTTCGAACAAACGATTCGCGAGCAAATCGAATTCTTTAAAGAAACTCTAAAATAGAAGTCTCGATTTTTCGGTTCTTTCCGGATAAACCCGGTTATCTTAGATTCGTTTAGGAAAGACTTAGGTCTTTAAAGCGTTAAACAATATACGGTTCATCTGGAAGCTCGTTCGGATTTTTTCCCTGGGCGGGGAAATGTTTCTTGAGGATCTCCGTCAGTTTTTGAATCCCCTGAGTTAGGCTTTTCTTATATTTCGATTCTTTAAAGCCGTCGCTTATTTCATTGGCAATGGAATCCAGATTTTCTTGCCCAATTTTCTTATAGATGCCCCTATCGGCTAACAAAACGATTTTTTTCTCGGCCAAAAGTAAATAGATTAAAATACCGGTGTTTTCCTCGGTGTCCCATACTCGCAAAAAAGAGAACATTTCTACCGCTCTCATTTTGGCGGTTTTTCCCGACCAGACTTGCAGCAATGGCAGTTTAGTCTCGATCGCCAATCTCAATTCCCCTCGATGCTGTGCTTCCGAGGATGAGATCATCGATTTTAATTCTTTTAGATCCCCAGCATTAAGATATTTTCTTAATAAACTAAACCTTAATGAATCGTGAGTGCCGATCCCGAAAGAATCCAAGATTCCTGCTCGAACGTGTGAAAGAAGACGAGATATATTGTTAGCCATAGTTTATCACCAATCCGAGGAGGATCCGCCCCCGCCAAAATCTCCACCGCCTCCGCCCCAACTTGAGCTGCCGGACGACGAACCCCAAGACGAGCCTCCTCCGCCCCATGAACTCCAGGTAGACCCGCCTCCGCCTCCACCGCTTTTAATCGTTGAATATAATACCCAAAGTATAATGAAAAATACCGTAAGAATCGGCAATAAAGCGGATAAAGAAATTCCGAACGTTCCACCAACCCAATAGGCAATACCTGTCGCCGCTATAGCTTGAATCGGCGAAAATAAACGCCGAAGGGCAAAACCGACGAAGATTGCGATGATTCCTAAAACGATGAAATACATCGTCATATCCGAGGAACCTCTATCGGAACCGTGAAACGAAGTATGTGTATCCGGTTCCGGGAGGGGTTCTCCGTCGATCAACCCTATTACTTTATCGATTCCCGCATCGATTCCTTCGAAGTATTTTCCTTCTTTAAAAAGAGGACGAACATACTCGATTTGAATTCTTTTACAGGTGGCGTCAGGAACGGCGCCTTCCAATCCTCTACCGACTTCAAAGCGCATCTTTCGATCGTCTTTAGCGATTACGAAGATGATACCGTCTGCGATGGATTTTCTACCGATCTTCCATGCATCTGCGACGCGGATGGAGTATTGTTCAATCGTCTCCTCTCCGGTCGAAGGAACGATTAGGATGGCGATTTGACTTCCTTTTCTTTCTTCTAATTTTTCTAATTTACTTTCTAAAGAAGTAACTTCTTCCGAATTTAATGTTCCGGTTAAATCCGTTACCCGACGAATAAGCGACGGAATCGAGACCGGTTCCGAAAAAATCGGGATCGATACAATTAATAAAAGAAAAAGGACGACGAATCGTTTCAAGGATATCCAGCTTAAAACTTAACTTGAGGAGGTTTGGAAACTTCCGCTTCGTTTTCCACCGTAAAATTCGGTTTCGGGGCGTAGCCGAACATTTTAGCCGTAATTACGTTCGGAAAGGTTCTTACCGTTACGTTATATTCCTGAACAGATTGGATGTATCGATTGCGTGCAACCGTAATCCTGTTCTCGGTTCCTTCCAGCTGGGCTTGGAGTTCAAGAAAGTTCTGATTGGATTTTAAATCGGGATATTTTTCGACTACAACCATCAATCTTGAAAGAGCGGAAGTCATTTGACCCTGCGCTTTATTAAATTTTGCGAATAAATCCGGATTATTCAAAATTTCCGGAGTTGCCTGAATGGATCCGACACTAGCTCTCGCCTTTGTCACTTCGGTAAGTACGTCTTTCTCTTGAGCGGCATAACCCTTAACCGTATTGACTAAGTTCGGGATTAAATCCGTTCTTCTTTGGTATTGGTTCAATACTTCGGACCAAGCCGCAGTGACTTTTTCGTCCTGGACCTGAATCGTATTGTATCCGCAGCCGAAAGAAAAATACGTACCGATAAATAAAAGCATCCACGTGGAAACTTTGCGTGAAAAAAAAACTTGGGACATTCCCACCTCCGAACATCCGTAGTTTAGGGTGGGAAACGCCCGTTGCAACCGGTTTTTTCCAAATTCTCTTACGCCGCTTCCTTAGGCGATGTTTGGCTCTTTTCTAAGGCTTTTTTCCGAATTTCTTCTATTAACTTATCCGCGAGAATTTCCGCCAATGCGGAGATTTTATCGTGGTTGATCGAGATTTTGCGCGTAGTTTTCATGGGGGATCCTCCAGGGGTGTTACGGATAGTTTACAGATGTCCCGGACAAATTGCTTCGAGCCTGCAAAAAACAGTTCGAATTCTCGCCTTCCGAAAGCCGATATTAAGAAGAAAAATCTCACCGGGGCAAGGGTTCGGAGCGAGGATTGAATTGGATTACAGAAAACGACTCGATGAAATCGAGCGAATCGAAGGGTATTTTACTCGGGCTCCGGAGGGGATTTGGTGCTATGAGCTGGAAGAGCCGGTAGATATTCGACTTCCGGTCGATGAGCAATACCGAATCATTTACGAAACCGCGAGATTAACGCATTGCAATGATACTATGGCCCGAATGTACGGATATCGTACGGCGGAAGAGATAAAAGGGACTCTCCTAAAAAATATCCATTCTTTCGAAAATCGTTTTAGCAGCATCGGGCTGCTGGAATTTATCCGTTCCGGGTATAAAACCCACGATGCTGAATCCGAGGAAGTGGATCCTAAGGGCCTAAAAAAGTTTTTTTTAAATACTGCGCTCGGAGTAGTGGAGGACGGGAGATTACTGCGGGCATGGGGAGTGCAAAAGGATGTCACATTAATTCGCGGAGCGGAATTAAGATTAAAGAGGACTCTTAGATTAGAGAGTTTGTTAAGCGAAATCTCTAGAAACTTTTTAAGCACCGATCCGGGAAATACGAGCCAAGCGATTAATGTAGCGCTTGCAGAATTGGGAAAATTCTGTAATGCCGACAGAGCTTACGTTTTTCTATATACCCACGCGGGTTTGACTATTTCCAACACTCATGAATGGTGCGAAGACGGGATCGAACCTAAGATGCACCGCCTTCAAAATCTATCTCTGGAGGAATTTCAAAAAGGCGATCTGGAAATCATCAGCAACCGAGGATACATGCTGTACAATTCGTTGGAGGAAATCCCGGCATCCCACGAATCCTTACGAGGATTCTTATCGAAACTTTCCATTCAATCCGTAGTCGTCGTAGGATTGACCTCGCACGATTCCGAGCTAGGTTTTATCGGATTCGACTCAATTAAAGGAAGAAAACTTTGGACCGAAGAGGATATTTACGTTTTAAAACTAGTTTCCGATCTTATCGTTTTGGCCTTCGATCGTAAAAAGAAAGAATCCGATCTAAACGATTTTTACGAGAGAATGAATCATGATCTTGAATTGGCCAGGCTAACCCAGCGATCTTTAGTTGCCCGCGATTTTCCTTCTTCCCCTTTTTATCAATTCGAAAGTTACTTCCGTCCGTTCGAGAAAGTCGGCGGGGATATCATCACTTACATCCAACATGAAACCGGAGTGCTTGATATTCTTTTCGGAGACGTTTCTGGCCATGGGATTTCGTCGGCAATGGTGTCCGGTATGGCAGTATTATCTTTTCGTCATCATGCTAAAACGGGGATTTCGCCGGCAGAAGGAATTCAACAATTTGTAAGCGATCTTAAACCGATGGTAGTAGAGCATCATATCGCTGCAGTTTGGGCACGATTCTTTCCTCTTGAGAAGAAATTGGTTTATTCTTATGCCGGACACCCTCCGATTTTGCTTTTCCGCGGCAAGGAGATGATCGAATTAAAAGGAATGAATCTGCCTCTGCTTATCTTCGATTCGATCGAATACTTTAACGAGTCTATCGACTTAAAGTCGGGAGATCGAATCGTGTTCTATTCGGACGGAATGTATGAGATTTTTAATGCGCAAGGGCGGATTTTAGATCTGCCGGGTTTCCAAGCCATTCTTTCGGAATATAGAAATATCGCATCTCTCGAAGAATACATCGAACAAGTGATTTCCGAAGTTTTTAAGTTTTCCGAAGGTATTTTCGGCGACGATATGGCAATGTTGGTTCTGGACCTAAAGGGCTAAGTTTTAGACCGAGCGTAGGATATCCACTTTCAACGTTCGTATCGTTCTTTCATTATTTAAAAAAATTCTTGGCATACGAAGTTATCGCTTATATAACTTGTTTCCTTTCATTAAAGAAAGAGAAATTTCTGCCAATTAAATAAGTCGGTTTCCGAAATGTTCCTTGATTCGTTTAACAAAATATACTCCGACCGGGACTATTTGACCCGCCATCGAGCTCTGCATCTCTTGATTTTCAATGCCTTCGTATCGGCTCTCGGAATCATTGCGAATATTATAGCGATCAAAAACGGATCGTTTCGTCCCGGATTTCTTACGGTGGCAATTTCCGGTCTTTTTTCCATCTGGTTCCTATTTCATAAGAAATACCAGTATGCATTGAATTTAACCTTAATTTTTAGCCTTCTCGGAATTACCATCGGTTGGTTTTTCGGAACCAGGGGGGTTAACCAGGGATTTAGTATTCCGACGATCATTATTCTTTTCTTATATTTTTCGGATATAACAAAGACGATTTTGGTTTCCGTTTATTGTCTCGGGTTGCTATTGATTCGTTCGTTTTGGTTGCAATATCAAAGTCCTCCCCAGGAGGTGCTATTTACGGATACTTTATTCCTTTTTTTGCTTTTTACCACCATTTCGATCATGACCGTTAGGATCTTGCACGGTCATGCGCAGGAAAAGGATGAGTTAATAAAAGAAATTCATCATCGAGTGAGAAATAATCTTCAGGTTCTATCAGGATTAGCGGATATACATCGGGATTCTAATGCGGTCGTTTCGGATCATCAACCGTATTTGGACTTTCAAAATCGGATCATAGCAATATCGGAAGTTCATAATTGTCTTTATAAAACCGAAAACTATCGTGAAATCGACTTTTCCCAAATCATCCGGGAAATTTCATCGAACCTTTCCGAAAAATACGGAAAAGGAATCGTAGAAGTCGTGGAACCTCAAAGTAAAGTTTTTCTGCCGATTGAAAGTGCGGTTCCTTGCGCTATGATCGTAAACGAACTAATTTCCAACGCGATAAAGCACGGTTCCGACGGATCTAATAATGCCCGGGTAAGCGTCGAAATTAAAAAGGATGGCCCATTCTACAGGTTAAGTGTTTCGGATTGGGGCGCCGGAATGTCCGATAGCCAACTTTGGCAAAATCCTAGGACAACCGGATTTACCCTGATACAAATTCTGGCGAAACAACTTAAAGGCAGTTTAAAAATCTTTCAAGAAAACGGAACGAAGGCGGTTTTGGAATTCTCTTAATATCTTTTGATAATCGAAATTGAATTCGTCGGGAATTATTTAGACTGCGATCGCTTTCTTTCTGCTTAAAAGAAGTACTCCGGACAAAACGAGAGCCGTTCCTCCCAAATTCTCCCAAGTTATTTGTTCGTTTAATAAGCCTGCCGAAAGGAATAGCGTAAAAATCGGGCCTGCACTTCCCGCAATCGACGCTTTGTTCGATCCGATTCTCTGGATTCCCGCAGTGGTGAGAAAAGCGGGAAGGACGGTCGTTAAAAATCCGAGCGCAAAGCCGTAAGCATACACCGGCCAGGGTTGTGAAAATATCGATACGACTTCTTTCCTTAAGAAGAAATGTAAAAGGACGAATCCTCCGGACCAAAGCATTAATAAGGCGGTAAATCTCCGGGAACCTAGTTTCGGAATCATTTGTCCGCTCCCGATTAGATAGACGGAATACGCGAGCGCCGAAAGGAAGACTAAAGCGGCGCCCAAGATCGATTTTTGACCGTTTGCTTCCGCATCGGGAAGAAACGCCAATAGGATCCCGGAGTATGTAAGCGCGACCGCATATAGTTCAACAGAATGAGCTTTCTTTCCCAGGAATAAAAAACTTAATAATAGGACTAACGCGGGGTATGTGAAGAGAACAAGACGTTCCATCGAAGCAGCTAAATACTCTAACCCCCAAAAATCGAAGAAGCTTGCTAAATAATATCCTATAAAAGCAAGAACGACTACGTTAACGTAATCCTTGGAAGAAATGGGAGTCTGATCGGTTCGATTCGATTCTCGATATAAAATGAATGCGAAAAAAGGAATCGCGAAAAGCATTCGAAACGCTAGAACCGTAACCGAATCCACTCCGTAATTATAGACTAACTTTACGAGCACTCCTTTCGATGAAAAGAGGACGGTACCTAATAACGCGTATATAAATCCTTTCGTTTCTTCCGTGGTTCCGGTCGAAAGACGAGTCAAAAGGGTTTCACGTTTAAGATCCATATTTCCAGCTTTCTAAGAGAGCCGGGGGGTTAAAGTAAGAATCGCATTTATTCCCCCAAAAAGAAAAAATTCACATCTTTCCTTTCCAAAAAATATCCACCTTTCGGATTTGTTGCCGGGAAGAAATGATCCGTTTGCGCGGCTTCCAAAAGGCTTGAATCTTTGAGTTCTTTAATTTTCATATAGCACTTTGATAGAAACAGTGCATGACCGCAACCGAGCAAATGATAACCCTCATGAACGATCGTTGCCGAGGGACTGCTCCAGAATAGCTGATTGATGGAGAACGTATGCGCAAGAATATATCCTCTCGTACCTGTGTATCCGTCGACCGCGCCCAAAACTTCGGGAACCGGAATGAAAAAGAAAGCTAGGATTATTTGTGCGATTTGATAGAAAAAATCGGTAATTCTCACTCCTGCGAACGCTAAAATTCTATCGCAATTTTCCGGAAGCGGAGCTTTGTATAATTCTGCTAAAATTGCAAAACCCGTCCATCCAGGACGATTCCAGACTTTTATCTGCGAAACATTCGCTTTTAATTTATACAATGCTAATTCATCGTTCCATGCGTCGATGAGGGAACTCACCCGTTCGGACGAAACGTTTTCGTCCTTCCAAACGCAAACGCGAATCGTTTGGAGTTTTCCGAAATCTTCGCCGGCCCGGATCGACTCTCTGTGAAACCCAACTGTCGTGCAAGCTTCTAACAAGAAGTAAAGCAAAAGGAAAAATAGAACTCGAATTCGAAACATGCTTATTCTTTCCTAAAAATACGGGCTCCCATTTGAAATACTGAACCGGAAGCGTTTAGGAAATACAACTATCAAAAAATAGGAAAAAACTCTTGCTATAATCTTTTGGAACCTTACTTTCCTTCCGCATGCAACAAAACCTATTTAGTCTTCAATTTGTCCATGCAACAATCGTAGCCGGGCCGATTTTCTTTTTGGCTGTCAGTTTTTTTATCGGAGGCTCCAAAGATCAGACAGAGGCTTCGATATCCGGGATATTACTGGCTATTTCACTTTTCAGCGTTCCGTTAGCGTTCTTTCTAAGGAAAATTCTCTCTAAAACTTCCAAAGAAAAAAGCTTAGAGGAAAATCTAGGAAATTATAGAACTTTGAAAATCGTCACTGCGGCGATCGTCGAGGGTGGAGCGTTGTTAAATTGCGTGATGTATTTTACGACGGGATCTTTCTTTTCACTCGGCGGAGCGGCGCTTCTGACAATTGTCAATTTGCTTCAATTTCCTCGACTATCCGAATTTACCGAATTGTACGGAATCGATAAGAAATAAAAAAATCGGCTTTTCCGTAAGAGGGTTTCCGGTTATCTTTAAACTGATAAATGAAGACCGCAAAACTTAAAACGCCTTTAACACCCTTTCAAGCGCTATTTCTAATACCGTTAGCTTTGTTTTTGCTAAGCGTATTCGTCGGAGAAATCACCCGCCTGTATAGATTGCACGATGAGAGACGTTCTTATTCGCAGTTAACGGAAATTGATCGGTTGTTCGAAGATTTATCAATGAGCGAAATGTTCCAGAAATACGGTTATGATTTCAGAAATAAAATGGGTGCAGACGAAAGGATTTCTACGGGTTTGGAACCGGAATATTCGATTGAGAGAGGAATTCCTAAATTCTTCCTGTTTCTTTTAATCTTTTTATATCCGGCTTATCTTTTCTTTCGGTTTATAGGAGACTTAGTTTCCGGCGATAAAGGGAGGGCGGTATGAAAGGACGAGATTTACGGAAAAAAGAAGGTTCGGTAAAAACTTCAAACTCATGCGTGGGGTGGAATAGTCCGAAGAAATAATATGGCCGGAAAGTCGGGACAAAATCGAAAAAAGGGGAAACCGCGTACCCCTTTTATAGTCTTTTTGCTGATTCCGCTTTTCTTATTCATACTTACCGCTTTCGTCGGAAGTTTTTTGAAGTTAGATAGAGTTCGATCCGAAGCCGCTTTCGAAAATCGCTTGAATCCGTTGGAGAAAATTTGGCGAGGCATTCAGTTGAAATCTTATGCCAAGGAATACGGTTACGATTACCGAAATAAAATATCCGAAAACCAACGACGTGTTTTAGGAATCATACGCGAGTCTTTCTTGGAGGTACAGCTTCCAAAATATTTGTTTTTAGCATTAGTAGTCATTATACCCTGTTATTTTTTTGCGAAATTACTCAAAGAAAAAACCACTCAAACAAGGGATAGGGCAGTTAAGATCTCTTCGAAACCGATTCGAAATCCAAACCCCAAAATTGGGCGGAAATAAATAAATAGATTGCTTATGTAAACTGCATATATGGAACTACATCTATATGAAAAGTAATATGTATCGCCTGTTTGCTTCTGCGGGATTGATTCTTTCCATATTAATGCATTTGGCGTGCAGTTTTGATAAGCGAATTGAATTTTCCCAACCGGAAAAACTTGCCTTAGAGGCGGACGGTAAGTCTTGCGCTTCTCTCGGACAATACAACCGCTGGTACGCGTTCTATGGAATGTGGAAATTTTCCTCTGCGGAACCCGCTCTCCCTAAGCAAGAAGGGAAAATCTATATTTTAGAGAACAAAGCCGATTGGCAGCATGTCGCTCTTTCTCTTTTATTAGGTGTGATGACATCGATCTCCGTTCATCCGGTCAAAATTTCGGAATGCGATACGACGACTCGTTTCGTTCATAAGGACGAATACGATACTTTCTTTGAAAACGAGCGAGAAAAGGCTCGTTCCGATTTCTTTGCGGAAAGTGAAAGGTTGTTCGAAGATTCCTTACGAAAATATTTAGATCGAAGCAATCCGGGCGATTCTGCAGGAAAGAATTACAGTACGATTATATATCGAAACGGAAGGATCCAAGAGGCGAGAGTGTTGGGGCAGGACGTAGATTCCATAAAGATCGAATGGGATGAATCCGATCAGATTAAAGAAGCTTCGGTGCTCAAAAAGGAAATTTACAAAGTCATTTTTGCCACGAAAGTGATTCGAGTTAAAGATAAGCCCTCCGAAAAACCTTAAATAATTCATAATATACTACCGGGTCGCTAAAAGCAGAGCGACTCCGGTGGCAAAAATTCGATCGAATTTTCGTCTTTTCCATATCAGGAGAAAATTCCGGAATTCGATATTATCAAAAACGAACCGTCTACTTTATAGAATTCGATTTTTAAAATTCTAATATTTGGGTTTTCCGAAGCAAAGAGCCATCATATCTCCCTGGTCGATTTTTTTGACGGCCCAATCCGCTAATCTCTTGGAAGTTTTGAAGAATGTTCCCGCATTTTTTCTGCCGGTTAATCCGCTTCCATACGTGATATGGGATAGAGGTAGATAACCTAAATCTAAACAAAGTCGCCGGATTCCGGGTAAACTATAATAATAAAGATGTTCGGGAACGTTTAAGTATCTCCATTTCGCGCCCAAAATATTCGCAAGCAGACCGTGGCGACAGGTGGAAAGAATCATTCTTCCGCCGGGCTTTAAATGAATCATGATTTTTTCGAGAGTTTCTTTGGGGCGATGCAGATGCTCGAGGCTTGCCCAAAGAGTGACTAGATCGAACTGTTGAGAACCGTTAGCGTCCCAATTTAGGAAATCTTTTTGTTCGACGTCTAATTTTAGAGTTTCCTGTGCGAATGCTACGGGGCCCGGAGCAATGTCCAAACCTTTTACGTTCCAATCCCGATCTCTTAAGTAATCTAAAAAATATCCCGCTGCGCATCCGACATCCAACGCGGATTTATTCGCAGGCAATTTATTTTCCCATGTAAAGAAACCTAAATCTTCAAGGTTGAGACCGTAGACTCTCGATATTTCCCGTCTTGTTGTCTCCGAATAATAATTATCGTATCCTCGGTCCGTCCGCTTGGTAAAGTAAGTGTCTTCATAATATTTCGCGACCTCTGCCGGAGAAGGTTGAGGGTTTACTTGGACTAATCCACATTGTGAACATTTTACGATTTTGAATGTTTCTCCCTGCGGGCTTGCCTTGGAGAAAAGAAAGCGGAACGTCAGGGATCCGCATGTATTGCAAGGAATTTGCTCCATATATTGATCTCATCGGCTGCAATGATGAGTAGGGGCAGGAAATTTTGGGTGTCAGTTACAGGGAAACAATCGGGAGCGGCATAAGTCAATGTAGCGGCGCCGATCGCACATTAAGGCATACTCTTTCACGAAAACCGCTTTCCTAGAAAGGGAGGTTGCAAAAATCTCCCTCTATGCAAAGATTCCTAACTCTATTTTACATCAGCGTTCTATTTTTGATTTTAGACGCTCCAGTTTCCTTAGCGTCGGCGGAAACCGAAACGATCAAAATTAAAGCGGTCGGCGATTTAGTCATGGGGACGAATTATCCGGATAACCGACTTCCGAATGATCCGAGAAATACCCTTTTTTCCGGGGTTGAATCGACGCTAAGAGGATCGGACGTGCTGTTTGCAAATTTCGAAAGCACCCTGACGGATTATCCGACCTCTTCCAAGAATATTAATCGTCCCTTAATTTTCGCATTCAGAACTCCGCCATCGTATGCCAAAATTCTAAAGGACGTCGGATTCGATATTCTTTCCATTGCCAATAATCATAGCTTGGATTTTCATCAGCAAGGCTTTGACGATACTGCAAAAAACATTTCTTCCGCGGGAATGAGATTTACGGGAAAGAAAGGCGCTATTACTTACATGACCGTCAAGGGTGTAACGATCGCTTGGATAGGTTTTAGTCATATGAAAGCCGCTCACAATAATGTGAATGAAATTTCGGAAGGGGCAGCCTTAGTTAAGGAGGCTAAGAAAAAAGCTCAGTTAGTTTTCATCTCCGTGCACGGCGGCGCAGAAGGCGGCCCCGCTCTACACGTAAAGAACGAGCAAGAGCGTTTTTACGGAGAATATCGCGGAAATCTAGTCGCATTATCGCACGCGTTAATCGACGCAGGCGCCGACTTATTCATCGGGCATGGGCCACATCTTCCGCGCGCACTAGAACTTTATAGGGGTCGTTTGGTTGCATATTCGCTCGGTAATTTTTTAGGGTATAGGGTTTTTTCCACTAAAGGATACGGCGGGTATTCGTTGGTACTCGAAGCGGATTTGGATAAAAATGGAAATTTTGTGAAGGGTAAGATACATCCTTTACAGCTGAGCCAGAATGGAGTTCCTTCGCCGGACCCGGAAAATAAAACGACCGAGTTGATGCAGTCCTTAACTAAAGCGGACTTTCCCGGGAAAGGGCCTAGGATTCAAAACGACGGAACGATCCTGCCGTAAGGAATGGAATTTTCGAATTTACCGCGACGTTATGCTTAAAAAAAGAATGCTCGAATCGGGTTGAAATTCCGGATACGAGCATTCTTTTCCGATTTCGGGAACCTAAGATTAGTTCGGCTTAGGCGCGGCTTCGACCGCTCCGGCAGGGCTCTTAAAGTTTACTTCGAATAAATCGTAATGCGATTCCCGCACTCCGGTGGCAAAGGCTACCGAAATTCCAAGATAGTATTTAAGATTATATTTAAGAGCGGCCCAAGCGAACGTAGCCACCTCTTCGTTGGTAACGGAGAACGGGTGTACTTTTCCTCTCGCTTCGTCTAAATAAACGCCTTCGTAAGTACCGATTGCAGTTCCCCTATATTCAAGGCTCAGTATTCTTCCGGTGACCGAGAAATTTCTTTTAGATCCGGTTTTTGGACCGATAAATTTATCGGCTATATCTTTTCCGAGTACGGTTTCCTGTTTTTGTGCGGTCAGAACTTCGAAATCTGTCGAAAGAGCGATAGGTTCGATTCGATGAATTCTATACTGCACTAACACTTCCTGATTTAAGCTTTTACTTAAAAAATTGACTACGTCCGCCGTTTCGGGACGAACGCTGAACGCTACCTTTTGTTTGGTCGGGGTAAAGCACTCGTCTTTGCTTTCGTCGCATTTTTCATTTTTATCGAAAGTCGTTACTTCCAAGTATCCTTCGTATGAATCAAAGATGAGTCCTCTGCTTTCAAATTGAATCAGTTTCGCTACGGTCCAACCTTCTGAATAGGTACCGAGTGCAGACACGGAAGACGAGGACAAGAGGAATGCTCCGGTCAAAAGCCATACTGATAGTTCTTTAAGTTTCATTCGCGTTCTATACTCCGAGGTTCGGTGGATTTGAGATGCGAACATTCTGGCTTTCGATTTGATGACTTCAAGAAAATATTTATCGGTTTTCGTGAATTTCTGCGACAGGATCGGATTTGAAGACGGGGGGTGCGAGCCGTATTGCGATTTCAGATCGATTTCGTGTAGAGGACTTGAATATGCCTTCAAGCAGGGATGCTCGATGTTTTCCGATTGCCGTAGCGTTTCCCCCCATAAAGCTGGCCTGGCAAGCCAAGAGGAAAAGGGAATTCGGTGAAAGTCCGAAGCTGAACCCGCAGCTGTAAGCGTCGTCTTACGGGATGGTAGCAAGGCCACTGTCTATAACGAGATGGGAAGGCGCCGTCCCGGGCGCGAGCCAGAAAATCTATCCTTTCGCTTATCATTTGTCGGACTTTCGGGAGTTAAAGTCGGGCGGGAAGTCTTTGAGTTTGCGGTAAACCCTCTCGCCCTCCCACCCGGTCTCCCGTACGGGAGATTTCTTTGTCGTTCAAACGCGTTCGTACCTCCGAAAAAACAATCTTTGCTTTGCAATTCGGAGCGAATCGGATTCTTGTGTTTGGCTTAGCCTTTCTTTCGCATGCGGCTTTTTCGCAAGATCAGACTAAAAAGGAATCCGCTCCGCTCAAAGTTTTAGGAAAAGTATCCGATTCATCACAACCCGAAAATTTTCGTAAAAATCCCACAGGATTTCAATCTTCCATCAATTTAGACCAATATAATGCGCGTTATACGAATCTTCCCGATGTGTTAGAAAGGGAAGCCGGGGTTCGAGTTAGACGATACGGCGGATTGGGGTCTTATTCGACACTGTCACTTCGAGGAACGAACCCGAATCAATCCAGAATTTTCATAGATGGAGTGCCGTTTAATAATACACAAGGCGGGGAAGTGAATTTGGCCGACCTTCCTTTCGATAATTTGCAAAGCGTAGAAGTATACCGATCCGGAGCTCCTGTCGGATTTTCCGGCTCGGCAATCGGAGGAAGCGTGAACTTGGTCACTCGAAAATCGACCGGGCCTCCCAAAACAAGAGTCAATATCGGCGGTGGAAGTTATAATACCGGGAAAGGAACCGTCACGCATACAGGAACATACGGAGGGCTCGGTACTAGTTTATTTTTCTTGGGAGAAAAATCGGACCAAAACTTTCCATACTTAAATCCGCACGGAACTATAATCGTAAATCCTTACGACGATACGATCGATCGAAGGAGAAACGCGCAATACGAACGATCTTCGGGAATGGTCGGACTGGACGGAGATATCGGAAAAACTAAAATTCGATTTTGGAATGACCTCAATTATCGATACCAGGGAATTCCCGGACCGGCATCCAATCAAACTCGACAAGTTCATCGAAAATATTTAAGAAATACCTCATCCGTTACGACGGATACGAAAGGCTTGTTCGACGGATTATTAAGATTGGAAACGAGAGGCTTTACTACATTCGCCAATGACGATCTTTACGATCCTAAATCGGAATTTTCCTCGGGGACTCCTAATTCCGCCGCTCGCATTCATCAATCAGGAATTCAGGTTACGCCTACCTTCTACTTATTGAATTATTTACAAATCATTCGATTGCATTTCGGATTGGAGAAAGAAACGTTCTCGAGGACGAGAAGCAATACGGACAATATAGATTTAAATTACGAGCCTGGAAAATCCAGAACCTATATAACCTCGCAAATCGAGGATGAAATCAGATTGATGGACGGTAAACTTGTTTTAACCCCCGGCGTTTCGTGGGATACTTACAAGGATCGCTTTCAAACCAATCAACCTTGGTACCAGCGGCAGGATCCATTAGCTTCGAGCGACAAGACGACTTCATTCTCCAATCCCAAAACGGGGCTTTTGTACAAATTATTCGAATACGAATCGTTTAATCTGGATTTAAAAGCGAACATTGCCAAACAAAATCGAATTCCTAGTTTTCTAGAATTGTTCGGTGAAGTAGGAACTATCCTACCGAACGACAGTTTAAAGCCGGAAAAAAGCACGAACGTGGACGCAGGTTTTTCCACAAAATATACCAATGGAAATTTGAAAACGCAAGGCTCCGTTTCCTACTTTAGAAAACGAATTTCCGATATGATTTTGTTTATCCCGAACTCTCAGTTTACCTTAAGGCCGGAAAATGTCGATTCGGCTAAGATAGACGGAACGGAAATTTCTCATAAAACCGAATATAAGGGTTGGAAATTATTGATCGATTATACGTATCAGCAGGCGATCAACATGTCGGCCGCACCGTATTTGAGAGGAAAATATCTGCCGTTACGGCCAAGGCATGAAATTTCTTCCACCGTCGGATATCGTGCTAAAAGGTGGGAAGGCGGCGTCGAATTGGTTTACGTTGGAGCCGTCTTTAAAGATAGAACCAACGAATACATAAACTACCAACCTGCAAGACAGATCTGGAATCTATATTTGACGATTGTGCTTTATTCTTCTCCGATCGAGGAGAGTCCTCGGGATCCTAAAACTGACAAGGCTCCCGAAGAACTGCTTCTTAGTTTTGATTTGCGTAACGTAGGTGACAAGAGGGTGGAGGACATAGTAGGATATCCCTTGCCGGGTCGAAATTGGTTCGTCACCTTAAGCGGAAGGTTTTAGGAATATGAAACGGCTTTTATCTTATTCTGCGATTCTTCTCTTTTGGCTCTTGTCCGTCAATTGCGAGGATATTCATCGTCCTCCTCTCTATACTTTGTTTCTTACGCCGAATGTCTCCGGAAATATCGGAGTCGTAACCACCGATTTTAGCAGTTCCGGACGATTTAAAGTCTTAAATCCGGAATTGAAAATTTCCTATCCCGGCTTGACTCCGATTCACTCCGACGCAATCGGAAGATATTACGGTTCTAAAGTATATATTATAAATAGATTAAATAGAGACAGTATCCAGATTCTGGACCCGAATTTAGCGTTTCAAACGATTGCGGAATGGTCTATGGGAGCCGGTACGAATCCCGCAGATATCGAATTTGCAGGACCGAATAAGGCATACGTGTCTCTTTACAACTCGCGATTCCTTAGAATTATCGATCCGAGCAACGGTACATCTTTAGGGGCTTTGGATCTGGGCGGGTATTCGGAACCTACCTCGACTTCGGGTCATCCCGACGGGTTGCCGGAAATGTCAGGGATGAAAATCATCGGGAACAGTCTTTTTGTTTGTTTGCAACGTCTGGATCGCAACGATGCAAGCGGCTACTGGCCCCCGAGCGGCCTCTCTCTTTTGCTTGAAATCGATATCAACTCCGATCGCGTAGTCGCAGTATATAATTTTCCGACTCCGAATCCATTAGGAAAACCTCAATTACTGAATCTTTTCGGCGAACCGCATTTGGTGATTCCGACTCCGAATTATATAGGGTATATCAGTCGAATCGACGGAGGTATTGTCGCTTTCCGGCTTTCTACGAGGACCTTCTTGCCGAATTACTTATATGCGGAAACGACTTCGGGCGGAGATTTGATGGTCGTACAAATCGCCAACGATCATCTCGGATATGCGAGCGTTCTGGATGCCGGTTTTAATAAGACTTTGCAGGTTTTTGATCCGAGTACAGGCGCGAAACTTTCCACTTTGCTTTTCATTCCTTCTTCCTTCGATGCTAGTCTTTCTTCCATATTACTTTCTTCCGGCGGAATCCTGTACGTAGCCAATACGCAATTTACGCAACCGGGCGTTTCTATGTTCGACACGAAGAATGGAAATTCGATACTTACCCCGCTCCCGATTTCGGTCGACTTGCAACCGTTCGATCTTTTTGAATTGATCGATAATTAGAATTTTGTAAGGGTATTAATCTGAATTGACAAGGAAAGTAAACGGGACAGTATCCCTTTTACGCTTCGGGGGTTAGGTTTGCCAATGTCCGATATATTTCACCTGATCGCCTCCGGCCAAAAAGCCCAGGTGATCTATGCCTTGCGCGAAAACCCATCTTTAGGCTCTCTGGCAAATCCGGAGGGTATTACTCCTTTGCTCTTTGCCCTCTATTACGGGAAGGAGGACATCATTCAGGCCTATCTGACCCTGGAAATTCCCTTAAATTTATTCGAAGCGGCCGCTCTCGGCAATCAGGCGAGGGTTCAAGAATTGTTGGAAAAAGATCCAACGGCAGTGCATTCCTATAGTCCGGACGGTTGGACTCCTCTTCACTTAGCAGCTCATTTTGGTCGAAGCTCTTTAGTAACATTCTTGCTGGATCACGGAGCCGAGTTACAGGCAAAATCCAAGAGCAAATTTTCTTTCGGTAACACTCCGCTTCATTCGGCGGTAGCCTCCGGAAAGGACGAAACGGTAAAACTTTTAATCGAACGGGGTGCGGATCCTAATTACGGTCAGGAAGAAGGCGGCTATACTCCGTTGCATATCGCTGCATCGCGCCAGGGAAACGGACATATCGTGGCTCTTCTTCTAAAACACGGAGCAAATCCTGAGCTAAAAACGAAAGATGGGCAAACAGCTCGCGAAATCGCAATGCAACGCGGGAATTGGAAAGAAGCGGAAATTCTAGAATAGAATTTTCGCACCTACCGGGACTCGCCGTTTCGCAGTCTCACATCCTGTTCGACTCGGCTCCACGGCGTCTCGAACTTGCCTCACCACATCCTGTGGTTCGGTCGCAAGCATTTACGCTCCCTATGAGTCGCTATGCTTGCTTTCAAGTTCTCGCTTCGAGTCCTCGATTTTAGTTTCAGCGGGAATTTTGCACCTACCGGGACTCGCCGTTTCGCAGTCTCACATCCTGTTCGACTAAGCTCCACGGCGTCTCGAACTTGCCTCACCACATCCTGTGGTTCGGTCGCAAGCATTTACGCTCCCTATGAGTCGCTATGCTTGCTTTCAAGTTCTCGCTTCGAGTCCTTAATTTTAGTTTTAGCGGGAATTCTGCACCTACCGGGACTCGAACCCGGACCCCAGGCTCCGGAGGCCTGTACTCTATCCGTTGAGCTATAGGTGCGATGTGTAAGGAGAGTTTTTTAGGAGAAGGCTCAACGTCAACAGCAATCTAAGGCTTTTGCCGGAAGTGCTCTAATCTTACATAATCAGAAGGCGAAAATGAGCGGATCCTATGTTTTTTCGTGTACAGAATTTTGGGGATTCTTAGTTTGCATCTTAGAGCGGGATTCTGATGCATGCGCCCGACCGACGAAGAATGGGACCGAATCATTATATGAAATTGAATCGCTTTGCAAGTCTTTGCGGAATTGTTTTTTTCTTATTTTTATCCCCCTTTTCCTTGGCGTCATTTTCCGCCGAAGAGGAAGCCAGGCTAACCGAAAAGGCTCTGGTCGAAAGTTTGTCCACTCCCGAACAAAAAGATCTCGTTCGAAGATATCTGCAAAATTTGGCTAAAAAGAAACGAAACGAGGCGGCTCACTTACGGGAACTCGCGTCCGCCGAACCGAAATTATCTCCTCTCTCCGGTCGCAAAAAAAAACTATTAGATATGGCCGAGCAACTTGATAGAGAGGCTTCCATTCACGAAGAAACCTTGCGTAATTTAGCGGCAATCTCCGCTAACTGAAAGAATTTTCTCCAGCACGATATTCGCAAGTTCAGCCGTTGTCTTTTTTGCATCGAGTCGAATCGTTGACGAGGGAAGGATACTCTCGTAGGAGTCGCGAATTTTGCGAAGAACTTCCAAAGATTCGAATCTTTCTTTCGCGTTCTCCCTTCCTTCCATTCTCAACAATGCAAGTTCCGGATCCAGATCTAAGTAAAATAGAAGATCAGGTTCGGGAAAGCCTTGTTCCAAATTCCGTCTTAAGATTTCCTGCGCGGAAAGCTCAAGCCCCGATTGATACGCGGCAGTGGAATATATATACCGATCCAAAAGCACGATCTTTCCTTCGGCCAACGCCGGGAGAATGTTTTTTTCCAAAGACATTTCCCGGTCTTTTAGGAACGCTTGAATTTGATCCTCGCCGGAAAGTTCGATTTCTCCCCGTAGAAATTTTCTTAAAAATTGTCCGGTTTCATATTTGGTGGGTTCGGCAAAGCAAATTGCGGGAACACTCTGCTGAGAAAGTCGGTCAAATACGTAGCGGCTTAGGGTGCTTTTCCCGCTGCCGTCTAAACCTTCAAAAACAAAAAATCCCGGATGTGATACCATTAACGTTTCCGAAACCAACTTGACACAGTCGGTTTCCGACGAATCCTGAAGCGTACCAACCGGAATCCCATTCCCGAGGAAAGGAATCCATGAAAAAAACCTACAGATTCAAAAATTTCCTGGTTATCGGAGTATCAGTGATGGCGGGCACACTTTTGTCGCCAGTCTTGTATTGCGGTTCTACCGGTAATAGTTCTTTGTTTCTCAACGCGAAGGCGGATAGAGAAGCGACACCTGCGGCAAAAGCCGCAATTTCCATTCAACAAGCCTTTGAAGAAGTTTACACGAACGTTTCTCCTAGTGTCGTTTCCGTCGCAACGGAGAGAACGGTCACTCAACAAGGCGTCGATCCGTTCTTCGATTTTTATTACGGTCGTAGAGGCAGAGTTCGCCCGCAGAAAGAAAAACAGAGCGGGTTAGGTTCGGGAATCGTTCTGAGCAAAGACGGTTATATTCTCACCAACGAACACGTAGTAGGCGGCTGGGATAAATTTACGGTAAGCACGAAGGATGGAAAGAAATTTCCCGCCCAGTTAATCGGTTCCGATCAGACGATCGATGTCGCATTATTGAAAATCCAAACGGATGCAAATTTGACTCCGATTGAATTAGGCGATTCCTCCGCAGTTAAAGTGGGAGATTGGTCGATTGCAATCGGCGCACCATGGGGTTTGGAACAATCCATGACTGTCGGAATCGTCTCCGCGGTTGGTCGCGGCGGAATAGACAATTCGGGAGTGCATTATATCCAAACTGACGCCGCCATCAATCAAGGAAACTCCGGCGGCCCATTATTGGACATCAACGGCCGTGTAGTCGGAATCAATCGTATGATAGTTTCACCGAGCGGAGGTTCGATCGGACTCGGGTTTGCAATTCCGATTAATGAAGCTAAGGCAATCGTAGAAGAATTAAAATCAGGCGGAAAGGTAAAACGTCCCCGCCTCGGAGTCGGACTGGATGATGTAACGGAAGAGATCGCAAAAGAATTAAAATTGCCGTCCGTATCCGGAGCATTCGTGCGACAAGTGGTGAACGGTAGCGCAGCTGCGGATGCGGGAATTGAAATCGAGGATGTGATTTTGGAGATAGACGGAGCCAAGGTTAAAAACGCTTCGGAGATCGTCGCTAAAATACGCGGATCTAAAATCGGACAACGATTAACGATCACCGTTTTCCGAAAAGGACAGACTCTTAAGATTTCGGTTAAACTTAAGGAATAACGGACTTTCTTTGGCCCGTCATACTTTGAATCCGGATGAAAAATTCGAGGAGGAGGTAACTCTACGCCCTTCCTTTTTTTCGGAGTTTATAGGCCAAAAAGAAATTCTTTCCAACCTTTCCGTTTTCGTCGGGGCGGCTAAGAAACGAGGGCAAGCGTTGGACCACGTCTTGCTCTCCGGACCTCCGGGTTTAGGAAAAACGACTTTGGCGGGAATCATCGCTCAGGAATTGGGGGCTCGACTTATAGTTACCTCGGCTCCGGTTCTGACTCGCGGCGCGGACTTGGCAAAGCTTCTTACCGATTTGGAAGAGCGGGATATTTTGTTCATCGACGAAGTGCATTCGCTCGGGCGTAAAGTGGAAGAAATTCTATACCCCGCGATGGAAAATTATATGATCGATCTTCTCGTCGGAGAAGGGATCACGGCACAAACCATTCAAATTAAGTTAAAACCGTTTACGCTGATCGGTGCCACGACTCGCAGCGGCCTCATTTCCGATCCTCTAAAAAGCAGGTTCGGAATTCATAGTCGTTTGGAATACTACGACGACGAAGAAATGAAACAGATCGTCCTCCGGTCCGCGAAAATCTTAGGATACGAAATCGAGAATGAGGCGGCAATGGAAATAGGCCGCCGATCTAGGAAGACGCCTAGGATTGCGAATCATCTTTTAAAGAGAGTCCGAGATTTTTCCGAAGTCCAGGACGAACGTAAAATTCGAATTCCGGCCTGCGAAGAAGCTTTTCGCAGACTGGGAATCGACGAACACGGATTGGACAGAATGGATCGCCAAATATTGGAATGTATGATAGACCGGTATAAAGGCGGACCCGTAGGGCTGAAGCCGATCGCCGCGGTTGTCGGCGAAGAAGAGCGCACCCTGGAAGACCATTACGAATCCTATATGGTCAGAGTGGGCTTGATTAATCGAACACCTTCTGGTAGAGTTGCCACGGAAAAAGCGTACAGAATATTGGAAAAATCTTATCCCCCAAAGGGAATTAGAACGGACGAAGATGCAGCTCCCGGCCTTTTTTAATCTAGAAATCGACAAGCCGACCAATATAGACGAAGACGATCGCCGTCTTCTTTTCGCTTCTTTTTTGGTGTTTGCATTCGCTTCGTTTCTGGTCGCGCATCTCTTTACTAGAAACGTCCTTTGGAAAATTCTCGGGGAAGACCCCATGGTGAAAGTCACCGATCGAGACGAACGCGAAAAGATTTACGAAGTTCTTTTGGAGCAGGACTTTGTGGATAGTCGGGTAAAGGACGAATACAAGGCGTTGTCAAACGTGGATGCGGCAGGGTCGGGAGGATTAACGAAGAAAGAAGGGTTTCATACCGATTCTCCCCATCGTGAATTTATTTGGGGAAACCTGATCAAACGCCCCTCGCAACAAGCGAATCCTAAATCCTCGCAAACAAAAACCGAGGAAGAGAAAGTTTACGAAGTCGCCATCTTAAAAAATGACCCGGTACAAGAGCAGACGAAAAGTCAGGAGCAGGCAACCCAATCTTCCGCCAGCGGGAGAATGACGAAAATACCGTTCAATTATCGGTTTGAGCAGGACTTTCTTTTTCGCTGGGACGGCGGCCAATCTCTCTCGATTCCGCGTAAGAAACTTGCCGGATACGATTACTTCAAGCGAATGCTCCGCCAAATCGAAGGAAGTTTTGCACCGCCCGGTGGAGGAAATTTCGGTTATCGTGACGGAGCCGGTACTGTCGTTAGAGAGGCGATTATCCCCGGAGAAGTCAGGGTTCAATTCATGTTAAACGACGCCGGTCAGGTAATCGATACGAAACTAGTATCTTCCCAAGGCCAGGATATGGTTGATAGAGCCTGTATCGACACTTTAAGGGGTCAAAATTTCGGAACTGTTCCCGAAGATGTCAAATCGCAAGGAATGATTTTCGGAATTCGATTCATCTTTCCGGGATTTAGACGATAAGAATTATTCCTTCGTTTATTTTAGACCTAACCCTTCCTTGATCACTTGCCAGAGCCTGGCCCACTCCCGTTTGCGTTCTCCCTTCTCTTTTAAACGAAGGAATAATTTTTGAGATCCGTCCGTTCCGACTATTTTCACTCGATTCTCGTTTAAAACTTCGATTTCGTAAACGATGTCTCCTGCCGTAAAAGAATAGTTGAGAATGCTGGAGGATTTGAGGGAATATTCCTTCTCTTCGAAAACGGTTTTTCCGTTTCTGAAATCCAACATTATGCATTCCCTTTCTTTCTTTAGCGGATCGCAAAATGTCCCTGTGGGAGGAGGAACCGGTTTTACTCCGCAAGAAAACGCGAAGATAGAAAGTAAAACGATAAGGGAAAATCTCATATTATTCCTCGATCGGAAGGTTTGTCTTTAGCGTCGGGTTCTTTCCTAAAATTTCCTTCGCTAAATTCAGAACTTCCTCTTTACGATCTCCGGCAGTCGGATAATATTCTTCGAGTAAGGCCAACGCTTTCGGCGGAAGATTCTGGTAATAGAAAATTCTAGCTTCCAAAATTTTGGAGCTCCCGGTTAAAAAATCTTCGTTTGCATTTCTTACTTTGCGTAATAAGGCCAAGGAAGAAACGTATTGACCGGCTCTGAATTCGGAAAGTGCGGTCAGAAAGTCAGCTTCTCTTGCGGAAAGAAGTAACGGACCGGAAACCTCCGGTTGCGTGAGGGTTGTTCGTAAAAATTCGGTGTTCCCCGAAAGCGAGCTTCCCAAGAGACAAGTCCAAGCATATCCGATGCGTAATTCCGGGCTAAGCTTTGTCGGATCGATGGAAACTAATAATTTATTCAAGGCGGCGCGGCTTAGTTTTTGTCGAACCGCTTCCCCGAATGCGATCAAGTAGCGATTATCCGTGGATTCCTTGAATTCAGTATCGATCGCTTGAGCCCGGAGCGCATTACGGTAAGAATCCTCAACAAGCGGAAGATAGGAAGCGTCTTCGGAAAGAAATTGATCGAATCCGGTATAAGCTATTTTGGAGAGCGTTCCCGAATCGAAACGAAATCCTAATAGTAAAAATTCATAATATCCGGAAAGGGCCAGATAATGATAAGAGATTCCGTCTTTCGGGTTGGTCGAAGCAAAATCTTTCGATAAAGAACGAAACTCTTTGATTTCATTTTCTTTCGGTTCGGCTTTTAAGATTCCATCTTGCAGAATCTTTCTTTCCTTTTCGAGTAGCAGTCTGCGATCGCCGGCGAACAAATTTCGAATATCTTGACGAAAAAAGAAAGCTGTCCCTGCGAGTGCAAGTATAAGCAAGAAGAATACCAAAGGCTTATAATTTGCTTTTTTCTTGTAACTTCTATGACGGGGTTGATATAGCATCCTTCGGGCAACTTCTCCCGGAAGCCCGGACCTTTCACGTATTTTTTGGGTCGTTGATTATTAGTCTCGCTTGACTCCCTGACCCCCCTTGGTTTCCGTGTAAATATGCCCTATGACTACGAATTTGACGAGGATTATGACACGGACGGGGAGGAAGACTTCCTCGACGATGAGGCCGTAACCTATGTCTGCGAGGACTGCGACCACCGTTGGGAGAGCGATCCCGAGAGTGCCATCGATACTCCGGAAAGTTATATCTGCGCGATGTGCGGCTCCTCGAACGTAATAGAACTTTGAATCTTTCCGTTCCGCCGCGGTCTAAAATGAATCGCAGCGGAACCGGGCCGTTATTTATTTATCTACTTTTTTGTCTGTTCACGTTTCCGGCGTTCGCGGTCGATTTCGATCAAGTATACGAATATTATAAAAAAGGAAACTATGACGTTTTGGTCCGTGTCTCCCGTCCGCTTTTGAGACAGGGAGAAGTAGACTATAAAATTCTCCTTTTATACGTCGCCTCGGAGCCGAACATCGAGGAAATCGACAAGACTCTCACGAGCATCTACTCTCGACACAAAAACCATCCCGGTGTTTTCTATAACGCGGTATATCTCTTTCTGGAGCGTGCCCTGGTATTGGAAGCCTACGAATCCGGTATTCGCTGGGGTAAAATTTTCTTAGAAAAGGGGGAATCCTCCGTTCGATATAAGGAAGGGATTTACACATACGCTTGCATTCTTTATTCTTCCAAGGATTATCAGTCTGCCGATTCCGTTTTGGAAAAGGCAAAAGGAATCGCGAAGGACTCCAAGTTGGGTAAACGAATTCGAATTCTTGAATTCAGCCTCGAAAAGACAAAGGAAGAAAAATGAAACCTGCAAAAAAAGGAAAGGGCCTCCGGATTCAGACCGGCGATTTGAAAGGGAGAGTGATTCCATCCCCCGTTTCTCCGGAGGGGAAAAGCAATTTTACACCAGCTATTTTCAAGAAATCACTCTTTGACATATTGGAATCTTTGCAACTCCAAGGGCGATTGAATCTGAGCGACGCTGCCTTCTTGGATCTTTTTGCGGGCTCCGGGCAAATCGGAATCGAAGCGTTAAGTCGCGGTTTTGCAAAAGCGGTTTTTTTGGAATTAGCGTGGGATCGATACGATAGTTTAAAGGGAGTTCTTAGTCGGCTCGATAGGGAACATCTCGTCTTGCGTAAGGACGCGTTTCGATTTCATAAGGATTTTGATCTGACTCAAACGCATAAGGTGTATTTTATCGATCCTCCGTATTCTTTCTGGGAAAAGAAGGAAGCGAAAATCAAGGCGATGGTTGAGGATATTGTGGCGGAAGAATCCGGCGTTGCCGTAATCGCCATTCAATCTCCGACAGCTTTAAACTGGGACGGTTTTGAACCTCGACCCTTCGGTAGGAACGTGCTGAATGTCCGCGTTCTGGTTTAAATTTAAAAAATTTATAAAGTACCAATTTAAGTCCGGGAATCCCTGGCTTCATGCTTTTCTTTTTGTAGCTTCTCTTTCCGTCTTTTTTGCCGCGGTCAACACTTCTTTTCATGTAATGGGTGTGGATATCAGCGAATTTCGATCTCTGATTTACGGATTGATCCCTTTGATCTTGAAGGATCTGAGTGGCGTTTTATTCGTATCATACGCTTTTTTTTCCGCGTTTTCCATATTACTCCTTGGGCCCGAATGGGACAGATACTCTGACGGAAAGAAGATCCGTGCCGAATATCAGTATTCATTTTTGGCGGTAGGTCTGTTTTTATTGTTTTGCGCCTCCGTTTCGAAATACCCTCAAGTTTACGGAGAATTCTTTTATTATCGCCAATCATGGGCGCTCGGGTTTTTATATTTTCTTACGGATCATATACCTCCTTGGCTTCCCTTGAGTTTATTGACGGTTTTGATTCTAACACAGATGGGCAGGAAGATTCAATATTTATTAGAAAAGAATAAAGTACAGTCCGCGATTCGTTTCCTTTTGTTCTTACTTTTCTTTTACGGATTCCATTCGATTGGGTCCGCCGTCGGAGTATTGGCTTCTAGTTTGGCGTATTCTTGGGCTCCGTCATTCAAGAAGAGAAGATATGAATTCCTATTATCCTCCATTTTGGCGATCGGATTTTTCTTAGGATATTGTGTTAAAATTTCTCCGCAATTTGCGAACAAATCTTCGGCGGAGACGGGCGTATCTTCGGCTATAACAAAATTTCCTAATATGAATATTCTCATACTTGCTGCCGATAGCATTCGCCAAGATCAATTAGGTTACGCTTCCGGGAGGGAGGGGTTCACACCTAATATAGATGCATTAGCGAAAGATTCGAGAATTTTCATCGATCACCATACGACTATTCCTAGAACATTCCCTGCATGGGCTGATTTACTTAGCGGCCGCTATTCCTTCGATCACGGTATACAGGATATGTTTCCCGATAAGAAGGACAGATCTTCCCTCGGAGTCAAGATCCCTACTCTTGGAAGTATTTTCGCCCGTGAAAAAGGATATAGGACCGCAGTAGTCTCTTCTTTCGCAGGTGATATTTTTCCGCGCGCAAATTGGGGTTTTGAAGAAATTTACGCACCTAACTTCAATGCGGGAACTCTTACTCAGGAAAGGACACTTGAATCCCAGGTTTATTTGCTTCCTATCCTGACAGGTGCGTTCTTCGGCGGAGGAGAGTATTTATCCTCGGTGAGATCCTTACCTACATTAGGCGACGATGATAGAATCTTGCCGGATTTATTTCGCGTCTTTAAGGAAAGAAAATCACCTTTTTTCGCGGTATATTTTTCTTCCGTTACTCATTTTCCATACAGTCCTCCTTATCCTTTTTATAAGGAAGAAGGAAGCGCAAATTATTACGGACCGTCCAAATATTTCCGATTCGTGGATCCGAGCGATTCTAAAAAACCGGGACCAGAGGAACAGGAACAAATTCGCGCGATTTATCGAGCCTCGCTTAGGGCCTTTGACGACGCAGTCGGAAAAATACTTCATGAATTGAAGCAAAAAAATTTGTATGATAATACCTTAATTCTCTTAACGAGTGATCACGGCGAATCCCTATTCGAAGACGTACATAGCCACGGTCACGGAGAGCATTTGCGAGGGGAAGGAGTTACGAAAGTTCCGTTGCTCTTAAAATTCCCGAAATATTTCGAAACGGAAACTAAGACAGGAATATTTCAAGGCGTCACAAGTTCTCTGGACGTATTTCCGACTTTATTGTCTATCGCAGGAATCCGCCAACCGTCCGGAATTGTTTACCCGGGACGGGATCTATCAAAGGCGCCTGCTCGAGGAGACTGGTCGGATTCCCGCAAGATTTATTCCGAAACCGGAATATGGTTTTCGGATCGTGGAGATCATTTCTTTCAAAAAAGTAGGATCCGCTATCCGAATATATTAGAACTTCATTCCATCGATCCTGAAGACGGCGACAGTGTTACGATTTCCGATCCTTATGCAAAGGAAACGATCACCTTCGCGAAACATAGGATGATCCAAGATAAACATCGTAAACTAATTTATATCCCGAGACCGGAAGGCGTGGACTACGAGTGTTACGACCGAATTGAGGATCCCTGGAGCCAAAAAAGGATTTCGACGATTTACTGCGAGGATCTCAAGCGCGAATTAGAGAAAATTTTAGTAGGTTCCGGGAAGTGGAAGAAAGCGGGGGACTATTTCCTCCCTATCGCGAATTGATGCTTGAAGTACAAGTGAGAACGAAAAATCTGTAAAATAATATGCCAAAAAGGGAAGATATCCAATCCGTATTGATCCTAGGATCCGGGCCGATCGTTATAGGCCAGGCTTGTGAATTCGATTATTCAGGAACTCAAGCTGCTAAAGCTCTGAAAGAAAAGGGAATTCGAGTCATTCTTCTCAATTCAAATCCCGCCACGATCATGACCGATCCTGATCTTGCGGATGCAACCTACGTGGAACCTATGACGGTTTCTGTCGTTCAAAAAATTCTAGAAAAAGAAAAGCCGGACGCGATTCTCCCGACAGTCGGCGGTCAGACCGCTTTGAACTTGGCTATCGCCTGTCATAACGCCGGCATCCTCGAAAAATATAACGTAGAGCTTATCGGGGCGAAAGTAGACGCAATCAAGAAAGCGGAAGATCGCGAACTATTCAAAATAGCAATGGAAAAGATCGGGGTGAGCGTTCCCCGTTCAGGACTAGTCAATAATTTAAAAGAAGCCGCCGAGATCAAAACGAGAATCGGCCTCCCGCTTATCGTTCGTCCCGCCTTTACTCTGGGCGGAACCGGAGGAGGAATCGCGTACGACGAGGAGACTTTTGAAGAAGTCGTCGGTAAGGGATTGAAAGCCTCACCGATCAGTCAGGTTCTTTTGGAAGAATCCGTACTAGGTTGGAAAGAATTCGAGTTGGAGGTCATGAGAGATTTGGCCGACAACGTCGTCATTATTTGTTCGATAGAAAACATAGACCCGATGGGAGTTCATACAGGCGACTCGATCACCGTGGCGCCTCAACAAACGCTCTCCGATAAGGAATATCAAAATCTGCGGGACATGTCGATAAAGATCATCCGAGAAATCGGCGTCGAAACCGGCGGATCGAATATTCAGTTTGCGGTTAACCCCGCTAACGGAGACGTGATCGTCATCGAAATGAATCCTCGCGTTTCCAGGTCTTCCGCGTTAGCTTCCAAAGCCACCGGGTTTCCCATCGCAAAGATTGCGGCTCTACTTTCGATCGGCTATTCGCTGGACGAAATCAAAAACGATATTACTAGGGTTACTCCCGCTTCGTTCGAACCTTCGATAGATTACGTAGTCACCAAGATTCCGCGCTTTGCTTTCGAAAAATTTCCCGGCACGGACGATACTTTAGGCGTTCAGATGAAAGCGGTCGGCGAATCGATGGCGATCGGAAGGACTTTCAAGGAAAGTTTTCAGAAAGCGATCCGATCCTTGGAAACTGATCGTTACGGATTCGGATCGGACGGAAATTTCGCGGAGCTAATAGAATTTCATTCTCTCTCATCCGCGGCAAAGAAGGAAAAAATCGACGCCTTTTTAAGAAGACCGAATGATAAACGAATCTTTTACTTAAAGAAAGCGCTTGAAGAAGGATACTCGGTCGAAAGAATTCACGAGCTTTGTAAAATCGATCCTTGGTTCTTATATCAATTCGAAGATTTGCAAATTGCGGAAAGCGAGTTTCTGGAAAAAGGATATTCGATTCTCCCCAAAATGAAGCGTTTAGGATTCTCCAACCGGCAATTGGCGTATCTGAGGAAAAAGAACGAAATACATTCGATTCTTTCATCCAACGTTACTCCGGATAAAAAGAAGGGCGAAATTAGCGCGCTCCTCAAAGCGGAGGAAATGATCTTAGAACGTACGCTGGTTTCTTCCAAAATAGAACCTGTGTATAAGCGAATCGACACCTGCGCCGGAGAATTCGAAGCTTACACTCCTTATTTTTACTCCTCTTACGATCAAGAGGACGAAACCGAAGTCACCGATAAAAAATCGGTGATTATTTTGGGCGGCGGTCCTAACCGCATCGGACAGGGAATCGAGTTCGACTACTGTTGTTGTCACGCCTCCTTTGCGCTTCAGGATCTAGGCGTAGAATCCATCATGGTGAATTCGAATCCTGAAACGGTTTCAACCGATTATGACACTTCCGATCGATTGTATTTCGAACCTCTGACTTTGGAAGACGTAACCCACATCTATCAAAAGGAAAAACCGATGGGGGTTATCATTCAATTCGGAGGACAGACTCCACTTAAGCTCGCAAAAGATCTAGAACGGAAAGGGATTCCGATTTTGGGAACAAGCCCCGATTCCATCGACAGAGCGGAAGATAGAAAGAGATTTGCGGAAGTATTGGATAAACTGAAACTTGTTTCTCCGAAAAACGGCATTGCGACTTCGATGGAGGAAGCTCGCAAGATCGCGAAGTCGATCACGTATCCGATTTTAGTGCGCCCCAGCTACGTGTTGGGTGGCAGAGCTATGTTGATCATCAGCGAGGAACGAGAGTTGGATCGATATATGGAGAAGGCGGAAGAAATCTCCGAAGACAGGCCTCTATTGATCGATAGCTTCTTAGAGGACGCAGTCGAGGTCGATGTCGATGCGCTCTGCGACGGAAAAGAGGTCTTCATTGCCGGGATCATGGAACATATCGAGGAAGCGGGGATTCATTCCGGCGATTCGGCTTGTATTCTTCCGCCTCAATCGCTTTCCGTACATGTAATGGAAGAAATTCGCAAATCGACTCGAGCTCTTGCACTTGAGCTTCGAGTAAAGGGTTTGATCAATATACAATTTGCGGTCAAAGAAGAACAACTCTATGTTATCGAAGTGAATCCGAGAGCATCCAGGACTGTCCCGTTCGTATCGAAGGCATTAGGTCATGCAATAGTCAAATACGCGACTCGAATCATGATGGGAGAGTCCTTGTCGAGTTTACCCTTACCGAAGGAAATGAGCTTTCCGATGGTGAACGTAAAAGAGGCGGTCCTACCGTTTAATAAATTTCCGGGTGTCGACACGATTTTAGGTCCTGAAATGAGATCCACAGGGGAAGTGATGGGAATCGCGGAGACAGCCGGGGAAGCGTTTCTCAAATCCCAATACATGGCCGGGGAGGAACTTCCTTCTCAAGGGACAGTGTTCGTTTCGGTAAACGATAAAGATAAAAAAGAATTATTAAAGTATATTAAGGAACTTTCAAATTTAGGTTTTAATTTGATCGCAACCGAAGGCACGCACAAATACCTCTCGGATAACGGGGTCCTTTCCTCGAAGATCAATAAAGTGTACGATAACCTATTCCCTACGGCCCTAGATTACATTCGCGAAAACAAAATTCATCTGATACTGAATACGCCTTTGAGTCGCGTAACCCGCGACGATAGCTTTGCAATTCGTCAGGCTGCCATTCGCTATAAGATCCCTTGTCTTACGACTGCCAGCGCGGCAAAAGCTTTGATTCGAGGAATGGTGGAAATGCGGGATAAGGGATTTACGATCCGTTCCCTACAATCGCTCCATTCCTCAGTATAAGAGATTCTATTGGAGAGTTATTTATAATTCTCTAATAGAATAATAAATAACTATTTCGCGAACAGCTCTCGAATCGTTTCAATTCGTTTTCGATTCACGCCCATATCCGAATATCCGAGTCGCGATGCGGAGCGTACATGAACGGTCTTTTGATCGGGTGCAAAAAAGAATTCCACATCGTCCACATAACGCATGGTAAACGAAGTAAATTCGGCATAAACATAGTCGTTCTTTTCGGTTACGATTTCCGTTCTAGGTAGAGAACGAATAACCTCTACTAATTTCTTTTTCGCGTCTTCAGGTTTGCTTTGATACACTAAAGGAGCAATCGAATGTTTTTCGTCCGTTGGCGGAATTTGGCTGGAAACGCAATTCGGGCTATTCGGGCAAGCTGCGAGCCGTCCGTCCTTTACTCCGATGTTTGTCGGGCGGGTACCGCTGCAACTAAGAGCAAAGATCGAAAGACAAGAGCCGATAAAAATCGCTGAAATAAATCGTGTCATGTCCGCTATGGAACACTTTCGCGATGGGGAATTCCATTCTTTTCCAAAAACTTCCGATTAGAACTTTAGTGATTTTTCGTAAATTGAAGATTGTTTGCCCTTTGTTAGCCGACATAATCGTAAAAGGGAAGAAGATAATTCCATAAATAGATCAAGGAATTCGGCGAAATTTCGATCCTTATACTGCAAGGGGCAAAGTATGCAGATACGAACCGATCAATCTCCTCGTGAAGAAGTTAAAATAGCGAATTCGGAGTCGAAGTCCGTCGCTACAGTTTCCGAAAAATCTCCCCATGCCGGTCTTAATTTTATGGATTTAATGAAATCGATCCAAATGCGCTCTCAGCAGGCATTGGAAGAAGGCCAAAAACCCGAAGGCGAAATTAAATCGAATGAATCTCCGATAAAGACCTCGGAACTAGGTCTCTTTGATGAAATAGACGAAGAACAAAAAGGAGATTCGGAAGTCGAGTCCGAAGATCCCGAAGAAGCTTCCTTTAACGACGAGCAAAAAGAATTCACGGAAATTTATTCGATTCTAAATTCGTTTTCCGAATCTATTCAAGCCAAAGACACACAACCTTCAAAGACGATTAAAAACCCGGAAAAATCGGAAAAGATAAAGGAAGAGGTTTCCGAATTGGACTGGGAATCGGATACCCAGGAAGAGGAGCCGTTTATCCTTCGGATGACCGCTTTCTTACAAAGCTTAGAGCCTAAAAAACCGATTTCCTTTGACAAAGAGGAAGAAGCATCTCCTGCACAACTTCAGATCGCCCGTAAAGCGGTTAAATCGCAAACGAAAGAAGAGACTCCCGTAAAAGAATCTAAACAGGAACAAACGGATATTATAAGTTCACCGAAGAACGAGGAAAAAAAGAACTTAAAAGAAGTTCGCGTCCAAAGACCGACCGAAAAAGAGAGTCTGGAAGATGGACTCCGAAATTTGGACGAGGCCCGTAAATTCTCCAAACCTGCCAACGAAGAGAAATCGCTTTCACCGTTGCGAGAAGTCGGTAAAGAAAATCCTACCTTAGATTCCGAGAACGTAAAAATCACCAGAGAAAAGAAATCGGAATCACTATCTCAGATTTCAAAATCGTCATCGATGAAAGTTTCGGCATCCGAAGATTCATCCTCGAAAGGAGATTCTACAGGGAGAGATAGGCAAAATTCGGAATCTTTCTCGCGCCAAGGAAACGAAACCACGTTCACCTTATTAAAAGCGGGAATGGGAATGATTGAAAAAGAAGCAGCGAGCGCATCCGCTTCTTCCGACAAAGCCCGTTCAACGAATTCATCGTCCTTGGATAGGGGAGTCGCTCGGGAAAATTTCCAGAGGCTCGTGCAAAGTGCAAAATTACATATCGTAGAGAACGGGAAATCGGAAGCGACTCTTAGATTGAATCCGCAGGAGCTCGGTCGAGTTTCGTTGCGCATCAGCGTGGAAGACGATCGAGTTCAAGGCCGCATATTCGTCGAATCGGAAGAAGTAAAACGGATGTTTACCGGCGATCTGGAACAGTTGAAGAAGGATTTTAAAGATCAAGGCCTTATTCTGGAGTCGCTACTCGTCGAAGTGGAGGAGTCGGGATTATTCTCTTTCTTTGACGGAGATTCTCGAGACGCACGCGATCGAGAAACCGAAGGATTATCGTTCGGCTCCGCGCAAAAGAACCAAGAATCCGAGTCGCTTTCCGAACTTGACTCTACAGAAATTCCGCAAACCGCCGACAAGAATACGGAGAGACGTTTAAACGTCTTAGTTTGAGGAAACCATAATGCCGGATACAAACGCTGTAAGCAGCGAAGCCTCGCGTAGTCGTTATCTCGAAGGAGACAGAAGCTTCAATTTAAAGAACCATTTCGAGAAATTGGAGAAGGAAGAAAAGAGCGGACTCCAAGGTATCGAGATTCGTTCCACCGCAAAGGCTTTAGGAAAAGATGATTTTCTTAAATTATTGATCACGCAATTATCATCGCAAGACCCTACAAATCCGGTTAAGGATCAGGACTTTATCGCTCAGATGGCGCAATTCTCTTCGTTGGAGCAGATGAATAATATTTCCCAAGGAATCGGGAAGATGACCAATCGTCAAAGCTTCTCGCTGGTCGGTAAAGTCGTCTCCGGGCCGGATTTCGTAACGGGAGAGAACGTAGTCGGATTAGCCGGAGCTCTCTTTTTTGATGGAGAGGGAAAATCGTTCGTACGAGTGAACGGAAGAACCGTCGAGATCGATGCGATTACGCTTATTACCGATCCGAGCGTCTTGAATCAAGCCGAATCGAGCACGAAAAGCGTACCCTCTTCTCCCTCAAACGGAAACCAAACGACTGCAGCAGTTCCAACATCAAACCTTCCTTCCGCCAATCAAGCGGCAGAGGAGACCGGTGAAGAATGGAATTCGGGAGCTCCCGGTTGGAGCTTTCCCGGTAAACCAAATGAACGTAATTATGAATAAGATAGAAAGTATCGAGGTACAAACGCTATGATGAGATCTCTGTATTCGGGAGTTTCCGGTCTAAAAAACCACCAAGTCAGGATGGATGTGATCGGAAACAACATTTCCAACGTGAACACCCACGGTTTCAAAACGGAACGGGTAACGTTTCAGGATATGATATCCCAAGAATTGCGAGGTGCCTCCGAACCGAAGGAAAATATCGGAGGGGTGAACCCGCAACAAGTGGGTCTCGGAGCTTTAATTGCGGCAATCGATAAGATTATGACGCAAGGCGCCTTACAGACGACCGGTAAGAATACCGACGTGGCGATCTCCGGAGAAGGATTCTTCATCGTGAAGGACGGAGATAAGCAGTTCTATACGAGAGCGGGCGCTTTTAACTTGGATAAAAACGGATACTACGTAAATCCCGCGAACGGTTTGAAAGTTCAAGGATGGAATTCTCGTCTGGACGAAAAGGGGAATAAGTTCATCAATTCCTCCGGTTCCGTGGAAGATATTATTATTCCGGTATATTCTAAAGAACCTGCGAGAGCAACTTCCAAGATAGATTTCAGATCCAACTTGAACTCGTCGGTGCCTGCCGTGCCTCCGGATGCAACTCCCGAGGAAATTACCGCTTTTATCAATGATCCCGATCCGAAACAAAGACGCGGCCATGTAACCACGATCAAAGTGTTCGATGATCAGGGAGAGCAGCGCGAACTGAAAATGGAATTCTACAAAGTCAGGGAAAATACTTGGAAAGGACGCGTATCCTTAACGGATGCAACTCAACTTTCCGTAGACGTAGCAGGAACCGGTGGACAAAACACCCAACTCCCCGGTAGTACCGAACTTGAATTCGGATTCACCCCTGACGGAAAAATCGTATATGTCTCCGACGGGGCGGATATGATGAATACCGGAAAATTGAACGCCAAAGTATCGTTTCGTCTTCCCGGGAACCCGCAGGTCCAAAGTTTCGATTTAGCGTTGGGCGAATCCGGCATGGTGGATGGAATTACCCAGTTCTCCTCGGATTTTACGACGAAAGCCGTAAAGCAAGACGGATATACGATGGGTTACCTGGAATCCTTCTCGATCGATAATTCAGGAACGATTACCGGGGTTTATTCCAACGGCATAAAACAACCGTTAGCTAGAATTGCTACCGCAGTGTTTAATAACCCAGCCGGTCTAGATAAAGCCGGAGATACTATGTTCGCTTTTTCGAACAACTCGGGAGAAGCTTTGATCGGGGAAGCCGGAATCGCAGGGCGCGGGAAGATTAACGCCGGATTACTGGAAATGTCCAATGTGGATTTATCCGATCAATTTACCGATATGATCGTAACCCAAAGAGGGTTCCAGGCAAATTCAAGAACGATCACTACAACCGATCAGATGTTGCAGGAAGTTTTAGGATTGAAACGTTAATTCGCCTAAACAACGATTAGACGAAGATAGTTAAGCGCTTCTTGCAAATTTTGCGGGAAGCGCTTTTTATTTTGCTAAGTCTTTGAGGTTTTTTTCGTTTTTTCGATCTAATTTCTCAATGAGGAATGGAATGTGATCTAAGTCGCTCCCCTCGAGTATACTGAATTTCCAGTATGTTCTTCTTTTCTGATGGAGCTCCCGAGTTGAAGCTTAGAAAATTCTCCTTTTCATGAATATAGAATCCTCGTAGGATGGGCCGTTAAGGAATGGAGTCCAAGTTTAAGCAATACATCGTAACGGATTATCGGATCTTAGACCGTAGACTAACTATTCTCCGGAACAAACTCAATCCGGATATTCTTCTTCTTCGGGACTTTTACGATTCTCCCGAAATCAGAGACGCGGAGCAATTCGTAAATATCGTCTTTTATATATCTGCGCCTACGCTGGAAGAAGAGCATCGACGCATTCGAGAACAACTTCGTTTAAATCCTCTTATCCTTGCCCGTTTTATTTTGAATGCGGAACTGACCTATGAAGGACATAGACAGACCGAAATAGAAGACGATCTTATTTTCGGAATTCTTCCAGACACTGCGACCGACCTTCATCTATGTAAGAATTTAGCGAATGCGTTCGTTCACCTGCAGATGGTGACGGACCAATTTGATTTGCTGCACCGAATCAACACGGCAAAGTACGAAATCAATCGACTCACTCGGATCGGAATCAGTCTCGCGAACGAGAAGGATTTCGATAAATTGTTGGGTGAGATTCTCTTCAGCGCAAGGGAGATATGTAATGCGGATTCCGGTTCTTTGTATCTGGTGGAAAGAGATGAAATCAGTTACGTTAAGAGTTTACGTTTCAAAATTTCAGCTTTGAACGTAGGAGAAGAATTTTTACTTCCGATCAATAAGGCTAGTATCGCGGGTTACGTCGCGGAAACCGGAAAAGTCTTGAATCTGCCGGATGTCTATAATTTGCCGGAAGGAACCGAATTTACTTTTAACGGGAACTTTGACGTATTAACGAACTATCATACGAAATCGATGCTTGTGGTTCCGATGAAAGATCATCGGGGTGAAGTGGTCGGAGTCTTGCAGCTAATCAATCGGAAACGCAATTTCAATCAAAAACTCACCGCCGAGCAAATGAAAGGGGAGGATATCCAACCCTTCGACGATTATTCCTCGCAATTGGTTCTGGGTGTAGCAGGGCAGGCCGCCGTCGCGATTCAGAATAATTATCTTTTAAGGGAGATCGAAACCTTATTCGAAGGATTTGTCACCGCTTCCGTAAATGCTATCGAGGCGCGAGATCCGACCACTAGCGGTCATTCTTTTAGAGTCGCGTTATTAACGGTGGGCCTAGCCGAGACCGTGGATCGCGCCAACTCGGGCAAGTATAAGGATATTAGATTCAGCAAGGAACAATTAAAAGAAATTCGGTATGCATCCCTTTTGCACGATTTCGGCAAAGTCGGTGTCCGGGAAAAAGTCCTGGTAAAGGCCAAAAAGCTAGAAGATCTGGAGTTAAGCGTAATAGACTGGCGCTTTCGTTTCTTGATCAAGGACCTGGAATCCAGATTCAATTTAAAGAAAGTTGAATATTTGAAACGACACGGAACCGTCGGGTTTGTCGATTTTGAAAAGTCCTTGGAATTCGAAAAAGCGGAAGAATTTAAGCGTCTTAATTCCATGCTTCAGATCATTCGCCAATCGAACGAACCTTCTATATTAGAAGAAACGAATTCGCATTTCTTGGAAGACATAGCTAAAATACAGTATACAACGACAGATGGCGAATGCATGGATTTGCTCTCTCCCTATGAATTCGGTTTTTTAACCATCAAGAAGGGATCGTTGGATTTCGACGAAAGAAAGGAAATCGAATCTCATGTGGAGCATACGTTTCAATTTTTAAGTAAAATTCCTTGGACGAGCGATTTGAAAATGGTTCCGGCAATAGCTCACGCTCACCATGAAAAACTGAACGGAAGCGGCTATCCGCGAGGCTTATCCGGAGATGATATTCCCGTTCAATCCAGGATAATGACCATCTCCGATATATTCGATGCGTTGACGGATAAGGATCGCCCGTATAAAAAAGCCGTCCCTCTCGATAGGGCCTTAGATATTCTGGAAATGGAATCTAAGGACAACCATTTGGACAACGATTTACTGAAGATGTTCGTAGAGGCGAAAGTTTGGGAAAGACTTTCCCACCATCCGCATCTGACGAAATAGTTTTCAAACTCTTAAACGGCGATTTTGAAAGAGGCTTCAGGGCTCCTCTTGCGCCCACTGCCGTACTAAGCTTAAGAAATGTTCCCCTCTCTCTTCAAAATTCTTATATTGATCGAAGCTGGCGCAGGCTGGGGAAAATACTACGGATTGCAATCTTGCTCTTCCGGAGCGAATCGCGGTCTTGAGCCAGGAGAATGCCTCTTCCAAGTTTTCCACCGAAACAAGATGATCTCCGAGAAGAGGTGAAATTTCGGAGGCCCAGGCAGCTCTTGCTTCTCCCAAGAGAATCACCCAGCCGATACCGGATTTCAGAAATTGCCTTAGAGGTTCGAAGGATTCCGATTTAGGTCTTCCACCAAGAATTAGACATGTGGTTTTCTTTTCCTTCCAGGTACTCATTCCCGCGAGCATACTATGAAGGTTTGTCGATTTAGAATCGTTGATAAACGTTATCCCGGCTGCACGTCCCGCTTGTTGGAAGCGATGGGGTAGGCCCGCAAAACTAGAAATGGCCTGCTGAATATTCGCAGGATTTCCTCCTGCTGCTTCCGCAGCAAGAATCGCAGCGCTCAAATTTTCCAGATTATGACCGCCGAACAGCAGAAAGGTTTTTGCATCATATTCGGCTTTTGCAGTCTGAATGATCCGTTCTTCGTCCAAAATTCTCGCATCATTTCCTTCTTCTCTGCCGAACGTGCTAACTTTGCAGAGGCAATTCATTTGCTGAATTCGTTCTCTGAATAACTTGGAGCTAACGACTAGAGTATGTTTCGAACTATTTTTATCGATAATTCTAGCTTTAGCAGCAAAATAGTTATCCAAAGTTCCATGACGTTCTAAATGATCCGGAGCCAAATTGAGAATTACGGAAACATCAAGTGATAAAGGTCCTGAATCCTCTAATTGGTAACTGGACAGTTCCAAAACCGCGAGTGGAATCGGGCCCAGGCAGAAATCGCTAAATGCATGTCCGATATTTCCGCCGGCCTGTGCTCCCGGAAAATCTTTTGATAGAAGATGGCATGTTAGCGCCGTCGTAGTGGATTTTCCGTCGGTTCCGGTTACCCCTATCAATTTACCGAAAAAGAATGTACGCGCGAATTCCACTTCGGAGACAACCGGAATGAAAAGCGAATGAGCCTGTTGAATGATAGGATGCTCGGGAGATAATCCGGGACTTTTGACAATTAGGGTCAACGGAAGTAGGGAAGTTAACGAAACGTCTTCACCTACGTACGTTTCCGTGAAGGAAGGTACGGGTTGGGAATTGCAGAGGATGGGAACGGCCTGTCTTTCTCGAAGGAGACGGAGTGCAGCCATTCCGGAAACACCTCCGCCCAGAACGAGGACTCGCTGGCCCATTAGGGAGGTAGGAAAATTTGCCATATGGGGGAACTTGGTTGACAGGCTATTTTTCGGACTCAGAATTGTCTCTAATTTATCGCTTAGGGTAGGTTCCCTTGCTGGATCATAAGGTACAGGACGGAGTTCTCATTGTTTACCTCAAGGGGCGTTTAGACGTCTCCATCGCTAACGAAGTCGAAGAGAATCTCAACGATCTCATCGACAATCAAGGACACACAAAAGTGATCTTGAATATGCAAGACGTCGATTACATGTCTTCTTCCGGATTTAGAGCTTGTATCTCGACTCTTAGGAAGCTGAACGCAAAGGAAGGCGGCTTAAAAATTTGCGGAATCAAACCTGCGGTAAAAAGAATTTTTGATGTGATTGAACTTACTTCTCTCTTCGATATTCGAGAGACGGAGGATGAAGCTCTAAAGTCGTTCCGCAGCTAATTGAATGGGGTTGCACAGAGTTTTACGAGATATTCTCGAGACAAAGAAAAGGGAATTGGAAACGATTCCCGAATATACCCCGGTAAAGTATTCAGGACCGAGTTTGTGGCAGTCGCTGCGCTCCCGTAAATTTTCGATTATTGCCGAATGTAAACGTAAGAGTCCCTCTGCCGGAACGATTCGGGAAACCTATGAACCGACCCAAATCGCTAAAGTGTACGAAGAATGCGGGGCTTCCGGAATTTCCGTATTAACAGACACCGATTACTTCGGCGGTTCTTTAGAGCATCTACGGCAAGTATCGGAAAAGGTAAATATCCCGGTGTTGCGTAAAGATTTTATAATAGACGAAAGACAAGTAATCGAGGCCAGAGAATATGGAGCCGGTGCGATACTTTTAATCGTTAGAATTTTGGATCCGGATACGCTCAAGAATCTCATTCTTGCCGCCACTAAACTGGGCATGGGTGTCCTTACGGAAATTCATACCGAAGAAGAGGCCGAAATCGCGAGAGATGCCGGTGCGAATATCGTAGGAATCAATACCAGAGACTTGGACGATTTCTCGATTCATAAGGATTTAGTTCCAAAAGTTGCAAATAAACTTTCTCCTAATATAGTAAAAGTGGGAGAATCGGGAATAAAAAGTAAACAGGATCTGGACGCATTTAGGCCGTACGTGGATGCCGCGCTGATCGGCACGTATTTTATGGAGAAGTCCGATATTCGAACCGCCTGGCTGGAATTGTTTTAAATCGTTTTTGCACGACCGTTTTAATTAGTAAAAATAATTCTTTTCTTCTAATTTCATGGAAAAAATAAATTGCCTAACTCCCTGAAATAGGGTTAACATGCGATTTCGCTTTTTAGCCCAAATTCAGGAGACAACATCATGGCATTCGAAAATTCGGACGGGATGTCCTCGTCGGAGAGTATAGGCGTATTCGGTCAACTAGGAGATTCGTTCAAAGGAATTCTCTCCGGGATCGTATTATTTCCAGTTTCTCTATTTCTCATCTACCAAATTGAGACTTGCGAGCAAGCTAGCGCTGCGCTCAAAGGGGCGGTTCCTGCCGCTCAAGCACAGGAAGGATTGCCTTCCTATGTTACCGGGACTTTGACGGCAGATTCTCTTGGAGGTGAATTCGTTAGGCAGGGCCATTATATCTCCTATTCGCAGACTCCCGAAGTGTATGCTTGGACCGAAGAAGTGAAGGAAGAAGGGAGCGGTACGAATAAAAAGAAAGTACGCACATGCAAACTGGAATGGACTTCCTCCCCTAAAAATCCTAAAAATTTCGAACTTTCAGGATGTAAATCCAAACCGTTCTATCAAGTGAGTCATGCGAAGGCGGAAACTTTTGCAACCGGAGGAAAAGTAAAAGGTGAGGATGGAAAAGCATATTCCGTAAATTTAAAGGAAGTGGATTATACTAGCGAAGTTCCTGCCGTTGCTCCGGAAGCTTCGCATCTTACCAAAGGAATTTTAAAGGACGAATACGTCTTTTTAAACGAGAAATGCTCGAAAGATGAAGTTGAAGGTTGTGAGCGCGTCAGCGTTGAAGTTCGCTCCGTTCCGACGGAAAATATGACGTTTGTCGGCGCAGTTTCGGGACATTCTATCGGAAAGTATAAGAGTAAAGAAGATAATCTATTTTTAAACGCTTCCGTGGGTGACTTCCAAAAAACCATGAAAGATATAGCGGACGATGATAAAATGATGAAATGGATCGGACGAGGAGTAAGTTTCGTCCTCGTTTGGATCAGTCTGAATCTTCTTGTCGGACCTTTGACGGCTTTACTCAGTTTTATTCCGCTGATCGGAGAATTCGGAAAGATGGCAATTTCTTTCCTATTGGGAATCGTCGCGTTCGTTATCACTGCGATAACGATTTTGCTAGTAAAATTTTGGTATATTTGGCTATTACTCGCGCTTGCGGCAATCGGCTACGGAATCTACAAGAAAAGGCAGGCGAAGCCGGCCTAATTTAGAACGAGATTCACCTTAGAAAAAAACCGCTCTTCTAAACTGGAGCGGTTTTTTTATATCCGGCGATATTTAAAATTATCTTTCCTCGTTTCGGGTATGGCTTTCCGAAAAACCGTTCGCAGTACTCAAGGACTAAGTTTGGAAATAAATTATTACATTATTGCTATCGCTTAAGAGAAAAGAAAGTCTCCCGTAAGTGAGAAAATATGAAAATAATTGGAATATTTGGAACCTTAGTCTGGAAATAAAAAAACAATCGTTCGATAAAAAAACCATTAAAATGATGAAAAAAATCGTTGTGTAGACCGTTGTAATATGTACAAGTATAGCAACTGATACACGATTCGAACGATTGATATAAAAAAAGATTTGAATAATTTCGGTCTAAGCGGCATAAGCGGTAACGATCGAAGTTTTATCAATAACGGTCGTTCAATAAAGCGAATTGGTTTCTATATGGAGACTATGGGGATGAAAATGCGAAGAAAAGCACTAGGATACCGCAGGAGCGCCCAGGCGATTTCGACGAAATTATCCGGTTTTATCCTTATTTTTTCGCTTATATTCACCTTATCTGGCGGTTGTTCTCACTCCGGTACGGAGAAGAACGGAATCGCTAAATTTTATGATAATACCACCGCATACACCGGTGTTTCTCTATTTACTTTCTTAAATCCTTTCCCCGTCGTTAAGAGTTTTTTTACGAATTTAGATCCTGTCGGCTTCAATAAGGCGTTAGGCGATTCGCTTGCAAAGGCCCCGCAGCCCGATAATTTGGGAACGCTACGGGCGACCGAAGCGATGATGATTCAGAGTCGTCCGGCAATGCAGACATTAGCTTCCGGAGGTGCGGATCTAATCAATAAAATTCAAACGAATAATCCTGGTGCGTACGCTGCTGTACAGCCTATCATCGAAAAAATTCGCCATTACCCATCCCCAGTGGTTCGCAATTTGATTCCGATTACCGCACAAGCTCTACTCGACGAATACAATTCCAATTCTAATCTTCAGATTCAACAGTCCATCACTACGACGGCGAACGATCTGAAAAAACAAACCACGATCAACTTTCTGCAAAAAGCGGAAGATTTTCTGTACAAAGCACTGACTGCAAACGCTAATTTTCGCTCAGGAGTTCAGGGATTGATGAACGGATTTTTTGCGCCGTCCGCAGTCAACGATCCGACTCACGCGCTAAAGAACGGATTCATTAATATCGTATACGGCGCCGGTGACATGATGAATTTCCAAGCCGGCTTCATGAACCAGACTTCCCCGGCGACAACCCTTAAACAATTGATTCTAAATTTGGTAAAGTATTTCACGGTAGCCGTTCCGGGACAGTCGACCACGTACAGCACGAACGCTGCCTATAACGCTCCCGGCGGGACCTTGCATTCCTCCGAGTTAGGAGTTTTGTTTACCGATTTTTTCCAAGTCGTGAGGGACCTAGTCGTTCCTTCAAAAAATGCAGCGTTAGGCGCCGGATATAACGGCATCGATTTCTTAAAAGATTCCGCGACTAACTTAAATGCTCTCGGGTTTCCTACGACTCTATTGGCTTCTTCACAATCAGGATCAGGACCTATCGAACAATCCTTAGGTAATTTAATTCGCGTGGACGGAAACGGATTCGATCGGGCTTACAACGCGAATAGCGGAACGGTGTCCGCATTGGAGACACTCTTTCTCATATTATATTTAGCGGATAATTACGGATACACCTGGAATCCATCGGTTACGACGAATGACTGGATTACTGGAATGACCGGCGGTGAGATCACGTTAGGGGACGGATTATTCGCGATGATGTCCGTTATATCTTCGTCGGATTCATTCAACTTTAAGAACATTTCGGAACAGAGTCGTACGAGCAATAACGTTTATCGGGACGGGTCCGTTTATCAAATCGGAATGAATTCTCGGGTCCTTTCCTTAATGGAAGACGCGTCTCGTGGGGCGACTCAGGTTCCTAGTACCAATCCTATCGATTTGTCCGCTACCGCAGGTCCTTACGATAAAGTTTTTAACAAAACTCTGCCTTGGATGCTCGACTGGCTAGTCAAAGTCACTTACAAAGGATATGGCCCTTATTATAACGTGAATCGCAGGGATGGGGCCGGGAATTATCTTTCTCCGGACGGATCGATCGCGAGAAATTCCGATCTGAGCGAGAACAACTATAAGCCGACTTGGAAAACGCACAGATACGATATTCAACTCAATCCGAATTCCACCAATAAATGCATTTCTCTCGGCGGGTACAATTCCGCAACAACATGCGCGACTCCGAACGGAACAGCAGGAGCAGGGCAATACACGATTCCGGAAATTGCGAAGACGGACGCACAGCGCGCGGTTTCTTCGGATGAGGAAGCATTTTACAAAAATCTACAATGGCTTTTGTATGAAAAACGCTTTGTCGTAGTTTTACCTGTTCGTGCGAAATTGGCGGCGACCGTCGCGTTTGCGGAAGCCTTATTCGTCACAGCCGTCGGAAACGGTCTGGTCGGAATGCTGAACCTGAACGCGAATTGCGGGCCTTTGGCGACCGCATCTTCCGGTACATGCGGAAATTATAATGGTCAGTGGAGAAGCACGACCGGTAACTCACCGGACACGACCAAGATGCTGAAAGTTTATAGCGCAGTTCATCAGGATTTGCAGTATTTCTCCTCCGTTCCGGGCGATTCCGCTATGTTGGTAGAAGGGTGGGGATACGGAGCCGACGGAACAGGAGTTCCTGCAAGCAGCGGAAATATGGGACCTACTGTCGTATATTCCGCATTATGGTCACTTTTGGTTCCTCAACCTACCATCAGTTACGGTTTGATTCCTCCGGTTATTTCTCAAAACGGTTACGTACTTCAGTTACTCGGCTTTTTACCCGCAACTAGCACGGATACGAGTTCATCCATTAATACGGCGACTACTTCGCCCGCTCCCGTGACTCCGGATTTATTCAACGCGAACGACACGGTTTATTGGCCGTATCGAAATCGGTTTACCCCATTTGTGGCTGCATTAGCGAAATCAGTATTAGATAAAGTTAGCGGTCAAACGACCGCTACTCCTCAGAATCCAGTCACGATTTTATCTAGATTAGCGGAACTTCTTTCGCGCCCTTACGCATTCTATGGACCGGATACGACGAACGGAACAGTAACCAACCCGACTCCTCCTTCCATTTATCAAATTCGTATAAACGGTATTACGTACGGATTGAGAAACCCCAGTGGAGGCGTATCGGATTATCAACCCGATGATACGTTCCGTTCTTTTCTCAGTATTCTGACCGAGAATACGAGACGCTTTCAGGACGGGATGTTGAACTTAATTAGTAAGACTAGATTGGTTTCAGGCTTAGCTCAATTCTTGGCTCAATTGGGCGATGCTTCGCACGCCGATTCCTTCGCTTTGATTGCCCCTGCATTGGAAAATATTATGGGGGAAACACTTCTGATATCCGAATGCGCCGGCGCCACTGACGATACCTCATTCCAGACACTTTGTCCGACAAAATTCGATATCCAAGGCGGAGTCATTTATTGGTTCCGAGATCATATCGTTGAATATCCGAACCCGCAATTATTCTGTAATCCCGATCCGACATTCGTATGCGGCGGAGGGTCCACTTACTTTGCTCCGAGATCGGCCAATATCTATGACTCCACCTGGGACGATGTGGGTAATTTTGCGAATAATATCAGAGACTATATGTCGAGTTCGTCAGGTTGGTCGGTCGTCAAGTCTCTAGATTTTCTTCTCGATCTGTTGATCAATATTCAACCGTCGTATGCGGATATCCAGAATACTTTGGACCTTTTGGCGTCCTTATTCAATCATCCGAATCATACCGGAACTTATACGGTCACAAATTTATTAACTCAAAGTTTGCCGCCGGTTCTGACTGCAATCGCGCCTTACGGCAAAAATTTGTACGGAACGGGATATTATTTGGCCGTCCCGGGAGCATTTTTCTCCTACCTGGAAACCAACGCATATATGGATCCGAATTTTGCAGTCACGGATTTGTTTCAAGACTTTAAAACTTTATTAAATTCTCAACTGATTCAAACCCAGGCATACGACAATACGTCGTTCTTATATTCTGCGGGAACCTTGATCGGAGAGCTTGCGGATATATATCAAAACGGAAGAAAGTTCAGCCCGGAAGGTTATTACTTTTACGATAACTGGAACTCAGGCCAACCGACTTCGACTTATTTCGACGATTTGAATGTAATGTTTTCTTTGAGATGACGGATTAGAGAGGAAAGAGTATGGAAAGCTTCAATATAAATAAAATCGGCTTCAAAAACCTCGGAATATGCATATTCCTGATGGGGACTCTAACGATATCTTGTTCGGGCTCCAAAAAAGGAGGGGGTGGAATGTTTGCCTCCCTTCTCGCTTCTTTCGGTATCGTTACCGACCAGGGAGGAAGCCTTCCTCAGGGAGTCAGCGGAAGCGTTTATTCTCCTTTGGACACCCCCGCTTCATTGCCCGCAAATTTCGGAGCCAACGGACCGAGTGTAATTTTGTTCGTGAGTTCTTTTCAAGGCGTGAATCGCTATAAAAGCTTGGAAATTCGATTTTCAAAATCCATGAGCCAAGCGTCCGTTCAATCGGACTTTTCGATTTTGGATTCTCTAAACAATCCGCTTCCAGGTCCCGGAAAAGGGGGAGTCTTTCATTGGGCTTCCGGAACAAGATTGATCTTCGATCCGTACAGGGAACTGGCTGCTAACACGACTTATACGTTTACGTTGACTGCAAATTCAATGACTTCTAACGGAATGGCGTTGATTCCATACCAAGTTCAATTTACGACGGAACCGGATTATTTTATCAATACTGCGGCTACTATCGGAGCCTACTCGAATGTTTCGTTAGGCTGGGGCAATACCAGCGGAAAAGATATTACATTTCCGACGAATACCCACCTTTATGTGACTAGCAATTTTGCAAATCCGATCAGCGGCGCCAATCCGATTCAGTCGATTACTTTGAATCATATGGGTTCTACGGATCAGTATACTATATGCACAGGCACTTGTTCCATGTCTAGTCCTGTTGCGTCCAATTTGGATCTAATCGCCGATGCAAGATTAAGTTCGACTCCGGGGTTATACGCGTTTATAGGCGGGAATTCCTACTACTACCAAATCATCACGGCCACCGGAGAGATCTTCAATAGATATTTCTCCTTTAATTACGGTCCGGTAAACGCAAGTCCATACGGATTACTGACAGGTGTCTCGACGACGGTGATGGACCAGGCGCAATCGATGGCTTTGTTCGGACAGATTCTACAGAAGTTTGCCCACGCAGATTTCAAGGTAGCCAACCAGACCTTTAACGATTTTGCTTCGAATCCTTCTACGAATAGCGCCTCGAATCTATCTTCTCGTTGTATCAATTATTACCAGGGCTCGATTACTTATATTCGCAATTACGGTGATAATTCCGGACAATACGGAGACGGATACTGCGGTGGAAGTCAGAACGGAGGAGCGTTCAATGTGGTTGCGAGCGTTCTGGGGCTCGGGAATCTTCCCATGGCTTTGGACGTTTTTATTCCAGGAATTAGCATCCCTCCGACGGCTCCGGATTCGACTCCGAATATCACGGATTCCTTTTACGTCCTAGGCAACGGATCGATCGGAATCGATATTTACGGAGAATATTCCGTGATCGACTTAGCGGTCATAGGACTGACTCACGATTGTACCGTTTTAGCTTGCTTAATCGGAAACGGACAGGATTTCTATTTTACCACTAATTCGACCGTAAACGGAAGCGGACCTTATACACCGAGGCTCGCGAGAGCGAAGGCAACAACTTGGTTCGACTCAAGCGGGAACATCAACGTTCAAATCAATCGTTATACGAGTACAAATAAATCTCCCAACGGAGCTTATCCTTTCGATCCGAACGATCCGATTACGGGTAACTTCTATGTTTCTCCTTGGTGGCAGAACTTGAATACGGCCTCCATGAGCCTGCAAGATTCAACGAGCGGACTCGGATCCTTCCTAGGGCCGATCACAAATATGATCGCCACAAACGCGGTTCCTCAGGTTACTCCGGCGATCACTCAATCGCTTTTATTGGATATCGTAGAGCGCGTTTCCGTAAACGCTTTGAATGCGGTTCTTCAATCCTTGAATAACCCGGGATTGGAATTGGATCTTCCCAATTATCTTCCTGCACCGTTGGCAAATTTCCCACTAGTTCTTTCTTTGCAAGTTTCTTCGGATGCGGCAGTGCAGCAGTCCGGTTCCAATAAAGGAATTGTCGCTTCAGCAAACGTGGCTTTAGTCGCGAAATCGAGCAGTCGGTTACTTCCGGCAAATCCGAATTATCACGGCCATAATGCCGCTACCGGATTCGTAAGCACGGCGCCAGCCGGAGCTGCGGGAGTTACTGCGATTCAGAATGCGAAGAATTATCTCTTTTCTCAGAGTAATGCGACTCCGGGATTATTATTGGGTTTGAGTGCGGACACTGTGACTCAGGCCGCATATAGCCTTTGGCAGAACGGAGCCTTTAACTTAGCGTTGAATGCGGCGTTTATTAACCAAATTCAAACCTATGCTGGAAACGGAGCCTTGTTTCAGTTAACGAAAACGTTATTACAAGCCTCCGCGATTATCAATATCTTGGCTCCGGGTTTCCCCAGTTTGACCGGCTTGAATCCTTCCAACCCAAGTCAGACGATCACGGTAAACGGTAATGATGGCGTTGAAATCGATCTTTGGGCGATTCATGCACCGAACGGAAGTTTGAAGCCGGTTCCTTCAGGATCCGCTATCCCTCAGCTTGAAGTGAACTTTACGGATCTTGAATTGAGGATTTATGGAGTCCCTTCAAGCGGACCGAAATATTTAATCAATACGGCAAGAGCCAGTTTTAAGGCGCTTGGAACGATTAAGTTTACGCCCTTCATTCAACCGTCCGGCGTAACCGGTTACAGCAATCTGAATGCTCTCAGCTTAATTATCGATCCTTCTAGTATGTCTTACACTCTGGATATTTTGGAAGGAACTCAGTACAATCCCTTTGGAATCGATCCTCAGGGTGTTCTGACGGTAGTTAGTCCCTTGATTCCATCTTTGATTATTCCTCTCGTGAATAACATTTTGGGTCAGATTCCTCTTCCCTCTAAGGCTACCTTGGCTACGTTGACCAACCCGTCGAATGCTTCTCAGGCTTGCAGTCTTAATACCACAACGGATAAGATTAAACTATTGACTCAACCGATTCCAAGCACGCAGACTTATCCGTTCCTATTCGCGGGTCTGCAATTTCAAGGGGCGTATGCGACTAATCCGGGAAATACGATAAGCTGTCCTTAAGATAAGGAAGGAAGTCGAGGCGGTGCGTACCGCCTGACTGTAAAAGAAGAATATAGAAAGTGTGGGGAACTAGATTATATTACGGGTAGGTAAAACCCGAAATATCCTTTTTCCGTTACTTTGCAGCTCCGTAGGTTTCGTCCATCGGGATCGTTTGCTCATGAGTCCAGCCTTGAGGAGTATGACAGGACAGGCAGTTTTTAAGCGATATATTCTTTTTTATTAATTCTTTAAAAGGCGGAAATGCTTTGAATTTCACGATTATCCCTTCATACGAGGTTCTCTTGGGCGCTCCGCCTTCTCCTGGATAATATCCGCCGTTTCCTTTTTCCTGAACTGTTCCTTCCTCTTTTTCACCGTTTCCGGTCAGCGCGACTTTTCCTTCGCAAGTACAAAATCCTGAATCTTTAGATTTCGCCTCATAGAAAGCCGAAAAAGACGTTCCCCTAACTCCGGCAGTGTTTGTCGGAGTCGAAACTTCGAATTTCTTTCCGTTCAACTTTACGACATGAAACCATGCGAATCCGTTTTGAACTTCGAGGTTCCCATCCTTGGTGTCGTTATGAAGTTTAGTCAGCTTCAATCTTGAATTCGGAAGGATGCGAAATTCGGAGCCTCGATACAATAAGGTGGCTTTCGATGCGTTTCCTGTGGAAAGAATGTCCCCTTCGTTAACCGTTTCCCCTAATTTTAACTGCGTCCAAGGGCCGCTTCCGGACTTTTGAACCTGTACTTTGCCGACGAGGAACGATGCTCTCGCATCTTTATCGCTCGTTCCTTGGCTAAGAACGACTAAGGCTCCAAACGTTAATCCGAACGATATCGCTAAAAATATTTTCCGTTTCATGTTCTATTGCTCTCCATTAAAATTCCACGGTTGTCCAAAACGCCCATTCTTTACCGAGCTGCCCGTACGATGAAATCGGGTTTCCGGTATTGGAGGCATATTGTCCAAGATAATCCGCCGAGGTTCGGACGGTTCCTGTTTGATCCACATAAGTTTTTTCGCGACCTCCGTTTACGTCTCTGTTCCTGCTTTCAGAGTATCCGAAGGAAAGTTTGATCGTATCCGAAACGATCCATTCGATGAATACCGAACCTTTTCGATACGACGCATGAGAGGAATAACCGGACGAACCTCGGACAGGGCTGCCCGGAACTTGGGACCAGCCTACGGATTCGGGAACTCCAGGGAGTATATCCTTGATTTTGGCCCGATCTGCGGCTAAAACTCCGTCATGTCCGGCGCCGCCTTCCATTCTTCCTATGATGCGTATCGAATCCCAGCCTAACGCCAACCAGGCGTATGCGGCCGTACCGGTAGAGTCGACTCCCGGCGAAAGTGGAGGGGATAGAGGTTTTGCTCGATCTACGATCGCTCCGCCATACTGCTTTCTCCAAACCCAACCGAGTCCGAAATTGATTAATTTTCTCTTATCGAAGTCGGCTTCGACGGCATAGGAAGTGCTTTGCAACGCGCGGATATCTTTTTGCAAAATAGTGGCCGGATTATTATCGGTCGGTAAGCAGGTCGTTCCTTTTCTACAATCGGTTCCGGCCGCTCCGGCAAAATTGGCCTGTCTCGAGAAGAAATGTATTCCGAACCGCGTATTTTCATCTATCTTAGGTTCATAAGATATTCTTGATGAAACATCGATTGCGGAAGAATCCGTATTTTGGCTCTGTCGATATCCTTCTCCATTGGAGAATATTATCTGCGCCGAAATGGAATCCCATTTTCCGTTCGCTCCAACGCCGATATCGGCAGGAGCTTGGGCGAATCCTAAACTTTCCAGAGGTCCCTTATCCACATATCGCCATTGCCAATAGTTCTTCCATTGGGTATAAGTGTGAGGGAGTTCCTGCATTCCGAAAGTAAGTGAATAGGTACCCAAATTCGTTTCCCAGGTTTTTCTTATGAGTGCATGCCGGATTCCTAGAGTATAAGGATTCGATTTTGTTCCACCGTCGACTTTAGTATCCGCGGAAAATTGACTGGCTCGAAGCAACTCCCCCCATAATTCCAAACCGATTCCGGTTTCCTTCCATTCCTTATTGATCATTAATAAGGTCCAGGGAGTGGAAAAGCCGGTTTCGTCGTTTGGATATGCGTTGGAAATACCGGAGGCTTTATCCCTGAGTCGTTGTCCGTACGATCCCGAAACAACGCCATTCACTTTTAAGCCGTAAAACCCGTCCGGTTCGTCTTTTTTGGTTGTTACAATTTCTTCGGCGCTGATCATAATCGGGATCGAGAAGGAGACGGCGATAAGAGTTAGCTTTGTAATATTTCGAATTTTCAAGGTAGCCCCCTGAGATTTTCCTACGAATGGCGTAAGAGAGAGAAATTATTTCCTGCTAACGTAATCGAAATTTCCTTCTGCTGTCTACTAGACTTTCTATAAAACCGCCTAGTCTACATGATTTCCTGTTAAAAATCCATTTCCGGAATAAACGCTACTTCCGATGGAATGATGGGCAAAAAAGCGAATCGACTAGGGGAAAGATTCGTTAAGATATTGAGCAATGGGGAAGGGAATGGATTTCAGAATACGAGTATTCAAAATTGTGTTCTGGTTTACGATCAATACCGTGCTAGGGACGATGAACTCTCTGTTAGTCGCTCACAACTCTCCATCCCCTTTTTGGAAAGTATTTTTGGCGACGCAAGTTACTACTCATTCGGTCTGTTCCATCGTTGAATTTGCAGTGGAATTCATTAATAGTAAAAGATGGGGGCCTTTTAGCACCGGCGCTTTCTTAGTAATCGCTTCCGGTTTTGCCGCCGTATTCGGCGTTGCGGCGGGGGGCATACTCCATGTCCTTCTGCTTGCAGGGGACGGTTTGGAAAGGCCGCACGGCGGTTCTTACAATATTCTTTTAGGAAGTTTAATCCTAGCGATATTTATTTCTTTTCTCGAAAAATCCATGCAATTGCTTATAGAGAGAAAGAAGAAGACCGAGTCCGAATTAAAGGATATTCAATATCGAACCCTCCAGAGCCGGATGGATCCTCATTATCTGTTTAACACGTTGAATACCGTTCATGCTCTGCTTGTGACCGATCCTAAAAAGGCGGACGATGCCCTGATAATTCTGGCGGACACGTATCGTTTTTTATCCGATAGGATTTACGATCGCTTAATCCCTTTCGAGGAAGAATGGAAATTTACGGTTAATTACCTGGAATTACAGCGCCTTCGGTTTTCGGATTCTCTTACGGTTCAAACTAGGCTGACCGGCGATTTTTCCAGACTTCGTATTCCCCCGTTAACCTTGCAGCCACTCGTAGAAAACAGCTTTAAGCACGGATTGGAATCTTTGTCCGAACCTGGAAAGCTGGAACTATTCGCGGAGACTGCCGACGGGAGAGTTCGGATAACGATTGTGGATAATGGAAAAGGAAAACCTGTAGTCGCCGGAATTCCGACTGAGAGAAAAAAATCGGAATTTTCCAGAACTTTGGAGAATATTCAATCCCGACTAGAATATAATTTCGGAAAGGCGGAACTAAATTTGGAAAAAAGATTAGGAAAGAATACTCTATTATTGGAATACGAGGCTCTGGGATGAGCGAACTTTACAAAGTTCTTGTGGTCGAGGACGAAGTCCCTGCGCGGGATTTACTTAGAAATTATTTGCAGCATTGGAAAAATTGCGAAGTTTCGGGAATCGCTCGGACAGGAGTGCAGGCGGTCGACCTGCTTTCCAAGGGGGATTTTGATCTTGTTTTTCTGGATATTAACCTTCCGGAAAAAACAGGACTTCAGGTTTTGGAAGAATCCGGTTCCACAATGCCTGTCGTGATCTTTACAACGGCATATCGTGAGCATACTTTAAAAGCTTTTGAAGTCGGTGCATGCGATTACCTTTTAAAGCCGTATTCGAAAGAGAGATTCGATGCTTGTATGACAAGAGCTCTCGAACAATTGAGGTTGAGGGCGATTTCAAAGCAAAGACCGGAAGGGCAAATGGATCCGGTACTAATTTTCAGGGAGAAAGGGTTGATTCACCGGGTGCTTTCTTCCGACGTTTTTTATTTAACTGCAAACGGCAAACATTCCATATTACACACGAAGAACGGGGATTTTGAAACTCCTCGATTATTAGGTGATTTCGAAAAAAAACTTTCTAAGGAAGACTTCCTTCGGATTCACAGGAAATATATAGTTAATAAAGCGTTTATCGCCGCAACAAAATCTCAACCGGGAGGGTCATATTCACTTTTTCTAAAGAACGAAGACGAAACAAATCTACCCGTAGGGCGCGAGTTTGTGGATAGGATTAAGCAATTATTTAAGAAATAACGGTCTCGGTCGAAGTTCGCGAATATGGAACTTAAGCCTTCTCCCACTCACCAAGGGATTTCCTTTTTATCGCGAAGGAATTTTCCTCGGGGGCCGTCATCTCCTAAAAGCGCAGCCCAAACAATCGTTTCAGCTCCCTTTTCAACGGATCGGCTCGCACTAGCGCCGCCCATATCGGTTCGAACCCAGCCTGGACAAATCGAATTTGCCTTAATATCGTGATTTCCGGCTTCGGAATCCAAAATTCTAGTCAAAGCATTCAATCCCGCCTTCGAAATTCGATATGCGGCGTAACCCGCTCCCATATCGGACAATTGTCCTAGTCCGGAACTTACGTTAACAATTCGACCGAATTTATTCTTTTTCATAATCGGGAGAATTTCTTTCGATAACATAAACGGTCCGGTGAGATTCGTATTTAAGGTTTTATTAAAATTTTCGAGCGAAGCAGTTTCGATGTTTCCACTGTCCAAGTAAATCCCGGCGTTATTCACTAATATATCGATTTTGGAATGTTTTTTTAATACTTCACGAAGAAACTTCTCTACCGAATTCGAATCGGCAACATCCAACTCCCAAGCTTCGCCAGACCCGCCGTTCTCTTCAATTTCCTTAACCGTTTTTGCCGAATCCGCCATTTTTCGCGAGCAGCAAAGCACATGTATGCCCGATACCGCCAATTCTTTTGATACCTGCTTTCCGATGCCTCTGCTCGCTCCGGTTACGATCGCAATCTGCTTGTTCATGTTATGCCTCGCTCGATGAATAAATTACTGAAACGGCCGAGATAAGAAACAATTATTTAGCGTACGGTTATGCGCTTTAACGTTCCGGATCCGCCGATGAAATTTTGGTCTTTTTTGAACTGTACAAAAGGTAGGCGATTTCAAACGAGATGGGTTCGGACTATCAATAAATTAATGCTAGATGCTTTCCGGTCCGTAAGGGGCCTAACCCTTTTTATCTAGACGGGGCATACCGAATAATTTATTTTATACGATCGTTCTATTGATTCGTTTAATAAAAATTTTTATCGGTAAAAAATTATTTAAACTTTAGTAATGCGGATTTGCTACACTCCGTCATATTATTATAAATTACCGATTCGAGTTCTATAAACGAACTTCCAAAATTCGGGCACTCAAGGTTCTTAACGGGACCGGTGCGAAAAGGAATTTGACCTAACTTAAGAAAAGATTGTTGTTCGGAGGACAATTCGCATGAAGAAGTTAATGTTGGTGTTGAGTGTTTGGGTTCTTTGGTTGTACGCCACGAGAGGCTATTCAACGATAGGAAATTTCAGTTCGTTCGAAGAGTGCCAAGCCGCAACCAAGGCGGATGTCGCAGGCATTCTCAAGTGGAGAACGGAATGTAAGGAAACAAAATAAGATAGGTCGAAAAATTCCTTAAGAGGCGCCGTAAGTTTCGGGACTTGGCGCCACTAACGTTCGACCTTATCAAAAAAACCAAATAGTTCTTAATCAGATCGCCTGAACGAATTCCGATTTGGGCTCCTTCTTTTTCAAAAAATCCTAATTCCAGAATTACCCGGATGTCACGGTCAGTTTATGACATCGACTCGTTTTTCGTTCGAGATGAGATGGAATTCTGTGCGCGAGCGAGACAGGCTAGAGGAAAGGTGCAAGTGCAAAGTCCGACGAGGTTTTGCACTCGGATAGGTTCCGATTCGCAAACAGATTGCGGCGTTCAGTCTAAGCGGAAACGATCCATAGGAAATTGCTGAGTCAATTCCCGTACGCCGCCTTTTACTTTTTCTATCGTCTTATGGTCGTTCGGATTTTCCAAGAAGTCGCTTATCAAATTTCCCACTTTTTCGATATCGGTCGGTTTGAGGCCCCGTGTGGTGAGTGCAGGCGTTCCAAGCCTAATTCCAGAGGCGACCGCCGGAGGATTCTTATCAAAAGGAATCGCGTTCTTATTTACCGTAACACCTATCTCGTCCAATCCATCCGCCGCTTGTGCTCCGGTAAGCCCTTTCACGGACACATCCAAGAGAACCAAATGGTTGTCGGTTCCGCCACTAACGACCCTAAAACCTCGCTTCACAAAAACTTCCGCAAGAACTTTAGCGTTAGCGAGAACGGTCTCGATATAGGTTTTATATTCCGGCGCTAAGGCTTCTCCAAAAGAAACCGCTTTTGCCGCAATCACGTGCATGAGAGGTCCGCCTTGGATTCCTGGAAACACTCTAGAGTTCAGAATTTTTTCATTCTCGCTATTCGAGAGAATCAAGCCCCCTCTCGGGCCTCGCAAAGTTTTATGAGTCGTTGTCGTCACGAAGTCAAAGATCCCGACAGGAGAGGGATGGTAGCCTGTTGCCACTAAACCCGAAATATGTGCGATATCGGCCATCAACTTGGCCCCGACGCTTTTTGCGATTTCTCCGAATTTAGCGAAATCGATCGTACGAGAGTAGGCGGATGCTCCTGCGACGATTAACTTCGGCTTATGTTCTTTTGCTAGCGAGGCGATCGAATCGTAATCTATCGTCTCCGTCTTCGGATCCACTCCGTACGGAATGGGTTTATAATATCGACCGCTGATGTTCACCGGGGACCCGTGAGTCAAATGCCCTCCGTGAGCCAGATTCATTCCCAAGAAAGAATCGCCCGGTTCTAACGTAGCCAGAAATATGGCCATATTCGCTTGCGCCCCGGAGTGGGGCTGAACGTTTGCATATTCGGCACCGAATAACTTTTTTGCTCGATCGATCGCGATAGACTCGACGGCATCAGCGTTTACGCAACCGTTATAGTATCTTTTTCCGGGATAACCTTCAGCGTATTTATTCGTAAGAGTGGACGTATATGCCTCTAGAACCGCTCGGGATACGAAGTTCTCGGACGCGATCATTTCCAGGTTTTCTTCCTGGCGCTTATCTTCCGCCTGGATGGCTTTAAAGATTTCAGGGTCCTGTTGTGGAAGGTATTTCATCGGTTCCTCGGTGATATTTCTTTGCACGCCGTAGTTTACCGTTCGCCGGTGATGAACTCCAACGAGACGTACTTTTCTCGAAATAGCCTATTCGTTTCAAGAATCACGCTTTTACGAAAGGATCGGCTTATTCCAGTACCCATATTTTTCACCCCCAGATAATCCGCAAATAAAAGGGTGAAGTCCCGCTTGAATTTTGCCTCGGAGAAACGTTCGGGAAGAGAGGTGACAAATTCTTTGTGTCTTCTGCCGTTTCGATATTCAGGCTCCTCCGGAGGATGGGGAAGCAAATCGGAAACTAGCTGGATCAACCGAGGATCTAAAATAAGCGTCCCATGTTGGACGATGCAATCTTTCTTTCTGAATTGAGCGTTTCCCGAAATCTTTCTCCATGCAGAATCGCTTTCTTCCAAAGCAAGATCCGATTTCCCCATCGATTTACTTTCTATTCCCTGTAAAGATAATGCCTTCGACGCGATTCCAAGGAGGATCTTATAGGAATTCCCAACGGGAAAGAGTTCCGGCTTTTCTTTGATAGAGACAAACAAACTAAAATTTAGATTCCAACCGGGTTCGTGGACGACCGTACCTCCGCCGCTTGCTCTTCTCGCTAGATACGGCATCCCTTCCTTGTTCGGCTTTTTCGGTAAGGCGCGGGTGGACGCGAATCGAAGGAAAGATTCCGTTATATTTTTTCCGACCGTAATACGCGGATCCTCGGATAGCCCGATTATGATGGAACGAGGACTTTCCCAAAATCGAATTCCGCCAATATAGCCTTCCTCGACGAGTCGCAAAGCTAAAGCTTCTTCCAGTGCGAGATTATAATACGGGGTACGGAGAGATCGTTGGTCTAGAAAGAAGGTTTGCATTTGCAGAATGAGATCGAGAACGGAATGGAAGTATCGATCATTCCTTGGAATCGTAATATTTCGTCGAGGCTTCCTTTAGAAATTTCTTTTCCTTTCTACTCAAGGAATGCATTCCGTCTCTGGAGATTTTCTCCAAAAGGCGATCGACTTCGTCCTTCGCCTTCTCCCGACTGTGCATCTCCTCCTGCCAGCGCTTCATTTTTCTTTTTTGAAACCAGCGAGAAAGAGAGAAGGAAGGTAAGCTAAATCCTAATTTATATTTTAATTTATTATTATAAAAGAAATACAAGGCGCCGAAAAGGGCACCGCCGGCATGAGCCGTAACTGCGACGCCGCTGGAAGAGGAAGTGAACCCGATTAAAAGTAGGAGAATCAAAACGAAATATTTGGCTTTAATCGGAAAGATAGCGAAGTAATACAATTCTCTGTTGGGCCAGATCAGAGCGAAAGCGATAAGAAGTCCGTATAAACCTCCTGAAGCTCCGACAATCGTTCCTTGGGGGAATCCCAAAAGATGGGCAAATAGAGGAACGATTCCGCCTCCGATGCAGGAAACCAAATAGAATTTTAGAAAATTCTTACTTCCCCAGTATGCCTCTAATGTCGAACCGAACATCCAGAGCGAGAGCATATTAAATAGAATATGAAAAATGGAGTTTGGATCATGGAGAAAGGCGTAGGTCAGGACCTGCCAGATGAAAAATTTGTGCAGTACGAAATCCGGGACCAACCCGAACATTCCCAGAAAAAGACCTAGAATTTGCGGAGAAGCTAATTTCAGTATAAATTCTAAAACGAAAACTCCCAGGTTCAAAAAAAGAAGCCTGCGAACTACTGGAGTAACTTCAATGCCGAATCCACCGGAGTAGTATGCCATACCCCTCCTAGTTTTCTCAAATCCGTTCGGCAGACAACCTAAATCCCGATTTTTGTTTCCTTTGACAGTCCGTGGCCGGTTTGGTACCTGTTCCTATTAGAGTGGAAATTCAGCTGTACGGCGTCCGTGGATCGATCCCTTCCCCCTTGCGGACCCCCGAATATAGGGAGAAGATTTTAACGATTCTCAAGATGGCGGAAGCTTCCGAAGGCAAAGCGTTTTCATCCCCCGAAACTTGGATGGAAACTTTACCCGATTACCTGACTTCCGTTACAGGCGGGAATACGACTTGCATTAAGGTCCGCTCTTCCTCGGGTGATTCCGTTTTGATAGATATGGGAACCGGAGTAAGGGTGCTCGGGGATGAACTCATTCAAGGCGAGTTCGGAAAGGGAACCGGAGAATTGTCCATTTTTTTCACCCATACTCATTGGGACCATATTCAGGGAATCCCTTTCTTTAAACCTTTTTACATTCCTGGAAACAGATTCACTCTTTATTCCCCGAATAAAGATTTAGAAGATCGGCTTTATTACCAGCAGGAGCCTAGATTTTTTCCCGTATCGTTCGAGCGATTTGCCGGTCAATGTAGTTTCCATCATCTTAAAATCGACGAAGCCATTGAAATCGGAGGAATGAAGATCGAATGGCTTCCACTCAAACACCCCGGTGGATCCGTTGCTTACAAGTTTACTGAAAATGGAAAAAGCTTCGTTTTTGCGACGGACGCGGAATATACCGGAGAAGATTTGCCGCTGGTAGCGCAGCAAAAACCATTTTTCTTCGGAGCCGATTTGCTGCTCCTGGACTCGCAATACACTCTGGATGATTCATTTCAAAAATTCGATTGGGGACATACTTCCTATACGATGGCGGTTAATTGTGCGTCGAATTGGGAAGTTAAAACTCTTGCCTTGACTCACCATGAACCAGCGTATTCCGACGAAATTTTAGCCATCATCTTGGATGACGCCAAAACCCATGCTGAAAATCTTGGTACTAAGGACCTATCCATTATCCTAGCTCGGGAAGGAATGAAATTCGAACTCGTATGACTATTTTTAGCGACGGAATCCATCGGACGACCAAAATCCTGCTCGGGATCGCTTTAGCAGGCGGATTGTTTTTCGGCTATATACTTTCGGAAGTGGACGAGGGGGGTGAGCTTGCAATGCTCGCTTCTTATCAACCGACGACTCCAACCCGTCTTTATGATAATAACGGAATCGTATTCGCAGAACTGTATCGTCATAAACAGCAGCTACTCAAATACCAAGATATTCCTCCTCATGTCGTGCAGGCTTTCTTATCCGTAGAAGATAACAACTTCTTTAATCACTTCGGCATCGACTTCATGGCGATTAGCCGTGCCGCTATTGTGAACGTACTTTCAGGAAGAATCAAGCAAGGCGGCTCCACCTTAACCCAGCAGCTCGCAAAGACGGTTCTGCAGAACAGAAAGCGATCGTTTATCCGTAAGTTCGTGGAAGCCCTCTTTACTCTACAGATCGAGCAGGAATATTCCAAGGAAGAAATCCTAGAAATTTATTTTAACTTAATCTATTTAGGGCATGGAACTACCGGTTTGGCGTCGGCAGCAGACGTTTATTTCCATAAGGACGTAACGGATTTAGACGTAGCCGAAGCGGCCCTGCTGGCGCGATTACCCAAGGCCCCTGTCGACTATTCTCCTTACAAGAATCCTGCCGCGGCTAAACGCGCCCATTTGGAAGTTCTGAAATTAATGGCGGGCCAAGGATTTATTCCTACCGATAAGGTTCAGTTCATTCACGACGAATTTTGGGAAAAATACTGGCCTGTCGTAATCACACAATCTCCATCCCAGTCGACTTGGGGAACCAAATTGAATCGAGCTCCGCATTTTACGGAATTCGTAAGACAGAAATTATTAAAGGTATTGGGGGAAGATCGGCTTTATAACGGCGGTCTAAAAATTTATACGACGCTGGATGTCCGAAAACAAGAAATCGCCCAGGAAGAACTTCGTAGGGCGTTAAAAAAACACGATGACCTCGTTTCCGGGGTAACGGTGAATTACGCCGGCGGGGCCGATCGGGGGCTTGTCGGACTGTACGGACTTTTAGGTTCCGTTTTTCCGGTAGGAGTTCCCTTCGTAAGTAAATTGGACGACAAGGCGAACTTCCGAGTGGCGCTGGAAAAGGAGCTGATTGACGCCGCAGATTTGCTGACTCTCCTTACACCCGAAGCCGATAACGAATCCGCTTCCTTTACGGAATTCCAAAAGCGATCCGCAATATTCGGAAAGAATCTCCACGTCGAAGGCGCTGCGATTACGATCGATCATACGAACGGCTATATACAAACTATGGTCGGCGGGTACGAATTCACGCCCAAGAATCAATTTAACCGCGCAGTGCAGGCTCGACGACAAACGGGCTCTTCGTTTAAACCTTTCGTTTATGGCGCTGCGATTGCCGAGAGGGTAGTGGGTTCCGGAACCGGAATCATGGACGCTCCTCTAACGACTTTGACGGAAGAGGGAGAAGGCTGGTCTCCTCAGGATTTTGACGGAGATTTCCAAGGGATGGTCCCACTCTCAAGGGCTCTATCGCTCTCACTTAACATCGTGTCCGTGCAGGTTCTCCTGAGAACAGGCGCCGATGCAGTCATAGATTTTGCATCTCGTTTAACAAAAGCTGATAAGAGTCGTTTTCCTTCCAGTCCCGCGCTTGCGCTCGGAATCGCGGAATTGACTCCTTACGAGATGGCAATCGGGTATTCGATTATCGCAAACAAAGGCAGGAACGTAATTCCCTTCGCAGTCCGGTACGTGATCGATCAATCCGGAAACGTAATTTACAACGAAGAAGAGAAAGTTCGACAAGAGTTGGAGAGGGAACGGGAAGACGGATCCATTCAAGTAATTAGCGAAGGGACTTCCTATATTCTGCGCAGAATGTTGATGATGGTCGCAATGGCAGGAACGGCCACCGACGGACTAAGAAATCCGGAAAAAGGAAATTATAAAGGTTTTGCCGCAGGTAAAACGGGATCGACTTCTTCGTTTACCAACGCCTGGTATTGCGGATTCGATCCGAAGCTTACTACAGTGATTTGGATGGGCTTTGATAAAAGCTCGATTTCGTTAGGAAGAGGACAAGCCGCATCGGTTCTGGCCGTTCCTATCTGGGGTAGAATGTACAATCGATTCTATGGCGGGCAAGGGTATCCTCTTTTTGGAAACGAACACGGGGAAGATCCTCCTCCGGACGAAGTTCAGGGTGGGGGAACCTGCGCTTATAACGGACTGACTCCGAAACCGGGAGTTTGTCCGATGACGCAAAATTTAAGCTTGAAACCGATTACTGTCGCCGGCGTAACGAAGTCCGTACAAGGAAATCGACAATGCGATGGGGATCGCGATCATCATAGATCGATAGATTTCCGCGAATTCTTACAACAAGAATATCAGATCAGCGACGAAGAGATCGGAAAAACCGAGAGGAAATTTAAACCTAAAACGGACTAAAGGGACTCAAGCGATCGATTTTCACTAGTTTAAGCTCGATCGAGATTGAGTTCGCTTATTCTTTGCCATAGTTCGATTTTCCTACGATTGGAATTTTTTTCCAATCGAGGCCCCGAGTTGATGGAAATCGTCTTTGCCAGTCGATATTTTACCGTCGAATTGAATAGGAAGAAGGTTATTTTCATCAAAACACAGTTTTGCCAAGAACCGCTTTACAGAATTTTTCGGCTTACGGAAAGTGAAATGGAGGCGGTCTCAGAATGGGACGGATAACTGCCTCCGCAGGATCAAGATGTCGATAGAGATCAAGGTTCCCGAAATGGGCGAATCCATTACGGAAGCTACCATAGCAAATTGGGTTAAAAAAGAAGGCGAACGAGTAGAACAGGATGAAGTCCTCGTAGAACTGGAAACCGATAAGGTGACCATGGAAGTCCCGGCCCCGTCGGCGGGAGTCCTCCAGAAGATAAATAAAAAGCCCGGGGAAACGGTTAAAATCAAAGAAGTCATCGGACTCATCGACCCAACCGCCTCTGCCTCAAGCTCTCCTTCCCCCTCCTCCTCTTCTCCAGAAACAGCCAAAACAACTTCAGCACCGATAACAAGTAATACCGGAACCGTTAACGAAACGCTTCCACCGGCCGTCAGAAAGTTGATCGATGATAACGGTTTGAACCCGGCTTCGATTCGCGGTACGGGAAAAAACGGGCAAATTACGAAAGAGGATGTGTTGACTGCAGTCGCTAGTAAGGCGACTAACGCGACAGTGACTGCTCCGGTTCAATCTTCTCCTGCAAAAGAGATTCCTAAAGCGATTCCGGCTGCAAGTAGAGGGAATTTACCTCGCGAGAACGTTGTTCCTATGACCAAGCTTCGCCAGACGATCGCAAATCGTTTGGTTTCCGCACAACATAATGCGGCGCATCTTACCACGTTTAACGAAGTGGACATGAGTGCGGTGATGGATCTTAGAAATAAATATAAGGATAAGTTCAAGGATACTCATAATATCGGATTAGGTTTTATGAGTTTCTTCACGAAGGCCGTCATAGGCGCCTTGAAAATTATTCCGGCTATCAACGCTGAAATACGAGGAACCGACACCGTTTATAAGAATTATTACGATATCGGAGTCGCCGTCGGAGGACCAAAAGGCCTCGTTGTTCCGATCGTTAGAGATGCGGATCTGCTGAGTTTTGCACAGATCGAATCCGAAATCGCCCGCCTTGCCAATAAGGTAAAAGACGGGAAAATCGAACTTTCCGAAATGGAAGGGGGAACATTTACGATTTCGAACGGAGGAATCTACGGATCGATGATGTCGACTCCGATCTTGAACCCGCCCCAAAGCGGAATTTTAGGGCTTCATAATATTGTAAAACGGGCCGTCGTGGTTAACGACCAGATTGTGATTCGCCCGATGATGTATTTGGCTCTTTCTTACGATCACAGGATTGTGGACGGCAAAGAAGCGGTGACTTTCCTGGTTAAAGTAAAAGAAGCGATCGAGGATCCCACTCGACTCCTTCTGGAAGTATAGGGAATCGATAGAAATGGCGGAAGAATTCGACGTACTAGTTATCGGTTCGGGACCCGGCGGTTATGTAAACGCGATCCGGGCGGCGCAACTGGGCTTAAAAACCGGAATCATCGAGAAAAGAAAAACCCTAGGAGGAACCTGCCTAAACGTGGGATGTATTCCTTCTAAAGCATTATTGGACTCTTCGGAAGAATACCATAAGGTTCTCCATAAAACCCAGGATCATGGAATCGGAGTCGGTAAGGTTACACTCGATCTTAATAAGTTGATGGAACGTAAAAATGGGATCGTTAAGGAAGTCACCGACGGCGTGGACTACTTGATGAAAAAGAATAAGATCATTCGTTACGAAGGCTTCGGTAAATTATTGGGTGGAGGAAAAGTAGAAGTTTCTCTTGCCGACGGAAAACAGGAAATCCTATCCGCAAAGCATATCGTATTGGCGACAGGATCCGTTCCCATCGACATTCCAAGTCTTCCTGTGGACGGAAAAACCATCATTACTTCGGATCACGCGATCAATCTGCGAGTAATCCCGAAAAAGCTGGTTATCATAGGCGCCGGAGTTATCGGACTCGAATTAGGATCCGTTTGGCAACGTTTAGGTTCGGAAGTTACCGTAGTCGAATTGCTACCAGGTTTATTAACCAATGTGGATAAATCCTTCGGGAACCTACTTCAGAGAAGTTTGGAAGGTCAGGGATTTAACTTCTTATTCGAGCATAAAGTCTTAGGCGCCGCCTCAAGTAAAAGCGGCGTGAAAGTTAAAATTGCTGCACCTGACGGAAAAGAATCCGAGCTGGACGCGGATGTTGTTTTAGTTGCGATCGGACGCCGGCCGTATATCGAGGGGATCGGATTAGAGGACGCCGGGGTCCAATTGACCGAAAGGAAACGCATTAAAGTGGATTCCCATTTCCGGACGAACATTCCCGGTATCTATGCAATTGGCGATGTGATCGACGGTCCGATGTTGGCGCATAAGGCCGAGGAAGAAGGAGTCGCCCTGGCGGAATTAATCGCCGGTCAATCCGGCCACGTGAATTATTTTGCCGTTCCCTCCATAATGTATACTTGGCCGGAATTGGCTTGGGTCGGAAAGGGAGAAGAGGAACTCAAGGCTGCAGGTGTCGAATACAAAACCGGAAAGTCTTTATTTAAGCCGAATGCAAGAGCAAAAGCGATGAACGAGGCGGAAGGCCAAGTCAAGATATTGGCGGATAAAAAAACGGATAAGATTTTGGGAGCTTTTGTCTTCGGGCCTAGAGCCTCGGACATGATCGCCGAATTAGCGGTCGCAGTGGAATTCGGCGCTTCAGCCGAAGATATTGCAAGATCGTTTCATGCACATCCTACCTTATCTGAAGTTGTAAAAGAGGCGGCCATGGCCGTCGATAAGTGGGCGATTCACGCATAGGGAGTTTTCATTATGAAAATCGAACAATTAATGGCATTATACGGAGAGAACGGAGTTCTCCTGGAAGAACTTTACGAAAAGTTTAAGAAAGATCCGCAGTCTTTGGACAAGGAATGGGCGCTTTTTTTCCAAGAAGTTGAGACCAACGGAGTATATTCGGGTAACGGAACGAATGGAGCTACGAACGGTAATGGAAACGGAAAAGGAGCCGTGGCGACTTCGTTTACGGACGCCCAGGCGGGTACTTTTCGTGAAATGGGTATCATTAACCTTCTTAACGCCTATAGAAGGCAGGGGCACCTCGCAGCCGATTTAGATCCATTAGGAATTTCTAAACCGAACCGCAAGTTCATAGACGCTAAACTGGGGAACTTAACCCAGGCGGACTTGGATACGGTCGTCGACACCAATAATGCAAGTCTTGGAAGGGCAAAGCTTAGAGACGTCATCGACTGGTTCGAAAAGACCTATTGTAGTACCATCGGGTATGAACAATATTATCTTGTAAACGACGAAGAGCGAGAATGGTTGCAAAAACAAGTCGAATCCGTCGATTTCCATGCTCCCCTATCTAAAAGTATCCGTCTCCGCCTCTTTGAAAAACTTTTCCAAGCCGATCACTTCGAAACCTTTCTCGCTAAAAAATACGTAGGTAAAAAGCGCTTCTCCTTAGAGGGAGGAGAAAGCATGATTCCTATGCTAGATACGATCGTTGAGGAGGCCGGTCATTTTAAAATGGACGGGCTCGTTATCGGTATGGCTCATAGAGGTCGTTTAAACGTACTTGTTAATGTAATTGAAAAACCGGCTTCCTTGGTTTTTGCCGAATTCGAAGAGAAGGCGGAAAAAGGCGCGGTTAGCTACGCCGACGTAAAATACCACTTAGGTTATTCCAACAGTAAAATGACCACTGCAGGTAAGGAAGTAAAGCTATCTTTAGCTTTTAACCCGAGCCATTTGGAAGCAGTAAATCCGGTCGTAACCGGATCGGTTCGCGCCCGTCAGGAGCAGTACGACGATACTGATCGTTCTAAGTATATGCCGGTGACTATCCACGGAGACGCTGCTTTTGCGGGGCAAGGCGTGGTGGCAGAGACCATTAACTTAATGAATTTGGAAGGTTATACCACCGGTGGAACGTTTCATATCGTAATCAATAACCAGATCGGCTTTACTACACTGCCGAACGAATCGAGATCGACGTTATACGCTACCGACTTGGCAAAAGGGTATCAGATCCCGATCGTTCACGTCAACGGTGATGATCCGGAAGCGGTTTACCGAGTCACTAAACTCGGGATGGAATACCGCCAGAAGTTTAAAAAGGATTTTATCATCGATTTAATATGCTATCGCCGGCTTGGACATAATGAAACCGACGAACCTGCATTCACCCAGCCGAAAATGTATGCGGTGATCAAAAGCCATCTTCCAACCGCCCAACTGTATGAAAAGAAATTACTGGCGGATGGGGATATAACTAAAGACGAAGTCGATTTCATTAAGAACGGCTCTCAGCAAGGTTTGGAAGATTCCTTCCAAAGAGCTAAAGAGCAGGACATCAAGATGAAGGTCGATACGATGCGCGGAGTTTGGGCCCGTTACTCCAAGGATCCTTTGGATAGTGGAACCGCTACTTCCGTTCTTGCGGAGCAGATGAATCGAATCGTTCATGCGATTACGACCGTTCCTGAAGGATTTACTCCCAATCCGAAATTAGTTAAACTACTTCAAAGTAGAACGGAAATGGCTGAAGGAAAAAATCCCCTGGATTGGGGAATGGCAGAGGCGCTTTCTTTCGGTTCGATTCTGGAAAACGGTTTTAGAATCAGGCTTTCAGGTCAGGACAGCCAGAGAGGTACTTTCTCGCATCGCCATGCGGTTCTAGTCGATATCAATTCCGGCGAAAAATACGTGGGGTTGAATCACATTTCCGACAAGCAGGCTAAGGCCGAGATCGTGAATTCATCGCTTTCAGAATTTTCCGTTCTGGGATTTGAATACGGCTACTCGCTGTCGGATCCGAATGCATTGGTTATTTGGGAAGCACAGTTCGGGGACTTTGCCAATAATACTCAGGTGATCTTCGATCAATTCCTTTCAAGCTCCGAAGTAAAATGGCAAAGGTTATCCGGTTTAACCATATTGCTACCGCACGGATACGAAGGGCAGGGGCCTGAACACAGCTCCGGCCGTATTGAGAGATTCCTACAACTTTCTGCCGACAATAATATGCAGATCGCGAATTGTACGAATGCGGCGCAATACTTCCATTTGCTCAGACGGCAGATGCTGAGAAATTTCCGTAAACCTTTGATCATCTTTACGCCGAAATCGCTCTTGCGTTTTCCGGGAGCCTTATCTCCTATCGAAGATCTGCTAAAAGGAGCTTTCAAAGAAGTTCTGCCTGACTCTGGCGATTTAAAGCCGGATAAAGTCGAAAAAGTCGTGTTCAGTTTCGGAAAAGTTTATTACGATTTATTAAAATATCGCGAAGAAAATAAAGTTCAAAATACGGCATTAATTCGCGTGGAACAAATGTACCCGTTTCCGAATAAGGAAATCGAGGCGATTTTAAGAACTTATAAGAACGCGAAAACGTTCGTATGGTGCCAGGAAGAACCTAAGAATCAAGGTGCATGGTTTTTCATAAGGGATCGTTTGGAAGAACTCCTTCCTTCGTCCTCTCGATTGAAATATGCAGGCCGAAAAGAATCTCCAAGTCCTGCAGCCGGTCACATGAAAGTCCATCTTCAAGAACAGGATCAACTTGTTCAGGATGCGTTTCTTTACTAAAAACAAGTTAGGCCTCCGAATCTTTCGGAGGCCTTCGGTTTTTTAATAGAATTTTATCTTTAAAACTTCGTCTGCGAATATTATGTTTCGCTCATTTGATAAGCGGGCGCTAGGTAACCGTTAATACTATGAATGCAAATGCAAGCGAACCTGTACTTCTGGCTCTTCTCTTTGCGGATCGAGTGATAACCGAAGATAACGGCAAACGGGGAATTATCGGAACATTTACCAAATTCTTTGCGCAGCAATTCCCGGTCGTTTTCCCGCCTTGGGGAATTTATATATGCGTCACGAATCTAACTCCGGGCGACCATGAATTTACTCTCGAACTTGAATTTGCGGATACGAGCGAGAAAATAATGGGCGTAGGAGGTACCATTCGAGTTAATAACGGCGCGGAGCCTGTCGAAATCGGGATCCCGATTCCGCATGCGGTTTTCCCAAGAGAAGGTCGGTATATTTTACTTTTACGTATCGGCGGAGATATCGTCGGGAGTCGACCTCTTTGGGTCGATCAGGTTCCCGCCCAACCGCCATCCGTTTGATGTTCTTCCGAGAGCTGGATTTTTAATTATTCGCATCGCTATGTCTCTCTCCGTCTTTCATGGAATTTTCATCGTAGTTTAAATTTTTTTGTAAATGTAGATGCGATGGAAAAATCGAACGCGCGCTCCAACTTCTGTCCGACGTTTCGATGCTTGCTCCCGATCATCCAAAGGCGGTTCGACTTTCGAAATTTCTAATATAAAAAACGGGCGAACGTTCCGAAACCTAGCGGATCGGAGAGTTTTTTGGTAGAAGCCAAGTGACGGTTTGGAATCGGATTCTCATTGAAATAAAGGAACAAGTCCATACGCCGACTCGAATGCTTCGGCTTGTTCTTCGCAGGCCCAAAGCTCCAAACTTTTGTCATATCCTGCTTTTGCATTTAAGGTAAAGATTACCTGATTTTTTCGCGATTGGCACTTGATCGATTTGATCAAGCCTTGCCGATTTCGATTGCAAGCGCTCGCAATTCTCAGGATACCTGAAAGTTTTAAGACGACCTCTTGCTCTCGATATCCCAAGCGTTGGAATTCCCTATGTTTCACTTTCGGGCCGCTTTTCCTGTGATATCTTGCGGTCAAGGCGATGATTTCAATTTCTCCCCAGGTAAATCCTAGCATAGCTTCGGAGTTTCGGATCAAATAATAGCTATGTTTATGATATGCCGAATGCGAGATAAACAATCCGACTTCGTGCAACAGAGCAGCGGCCTCCAGCAATTCTCGTTCCTCGTTTCCAAGATTATGAACGGATTTTAACTGATCGAATAAATCCAGCGCGAGTTTGGCGACATGTCTGGCGTATACCTCGTCCCTAGTAAAGGAAACCAAGAGATTATGAACGGATTTTTGCCGAATATCGTCCAAATGCCGGGAATGTTCATCGTCCTGGAAATGCTCCCATTTCCGAATCGTGTCGTAAATGATTCCTTCCCGAAGCGCTAACTCCGAGACGATCAAATTCGGAAGATCCAATTGTTGAAATAGCTCTTCCAAAATCAGGATCCCACCCACGATAATATCCGAACGTTTAGAATCGAGTCCCGGCAACTTTGCCCTTTTTTTAGAAGAATCAGCCTCTAATACCAGATTCTTGGCTTTTCGGAATTCTCCGGAGGAAAATCTAAAATGATTTAGAGGGCGTTCTTCCTGTTCCCCGTCAAAGGAGCGAATGATTCCTGCGACCGCCTGAACGGTCCCTGAAGAACCGATGATCACTTCCGGATGGAGGTCCCTCAGCACTTTACGAAACGGAAGAATCATCTCCTCGATATACAATTTACACTTCCTTATTTCGGAAGAGGAGAGGGGATCCGATTTCAGGAATTTCTCGGTAAGCCGGATCGCGCCTAATTTAAAGCTCTTTGAAAAAAGGATGTCTCCCCGGTAACCGACTAGTATCTCCGTACTTCCGCCGCCGATGTCGATCATCAGTATCTTTTTGTCGAAAACCGGCAGTCCTTGCAAAACTCCGAAGTAAATTAAGCGTGCTTCCTCATATCCGCTAATCACATCGATTCGGATTCCTGCCTCTTTCCAGGCGGCTTCCTGAAAGGCGGTCCGATTGGAGGCTTCCCTCAATGCGGAAGTGGCTACGGCACGGATTTCGGCTTTGGAGTTTTCGGCAATGATCTTGAAGCGTTTTAAACATTCGATGGCACGCCGAAATGCAGGCGGGTCGATTTCGCCGCCTTCTTCCAAACCGCTTCCTAAACGGACATTTTCTTTTTCTCTGGTCAGGGCTTCGAAGGTGCCGTTTTCACGGACCCGGACCACGATCATATGAAAGGAGTTTGTGCCAAGATCGATGGCAGCGAGGGTGTTTGCCCGGACCATAATTTCCGCTAAGTTTCACTAGGCCCGTAGTGTTTCCAATTTGTTTTTCGTTTTTTTTGTTTTGGAATTGCCCGTACGACTTGCGCGAGAAATATTGAATTGGATCAACGACGGAAAAATCCTGATGATTTTTCCAATCTTCGCAGATAATAACAAAGAGAAAGCCCCCGAAAGTGGCAGAAAGGGAAAGTAATGATATTCGATAAGCTCTACGGACTATTTTCCAATGATATGGGAATCGACCTCGGAACCGCGAACACGCTGGTTCACGTGAAAGGCCAGGGGATCGTACTCTCCGAGCCTTCCGTAGTAGCGGTGCACGCTGCCACCGGAAAGGTTTTGGCGGTAGGACAGGAAGCCAAAAGAATGCTGGGTAGAACACCCGGCGAAATCGTCGCAATACGGCCGATGAAGGACGGAGTGATCGCCGACTTCGAAACCGTGGAAAAAATGATTCGTTACTTCATCGCGAAGGTTCATAATCGGACCACATTCGTGAAGCCAAGAATCGTGATCGGAGTTCCTTCGGGAATTACTGAGGTGGAGCGACGTGCCGTCCGGGAATCCGCAGAACAAGCAGGTGCTCGCGAAATCTTCCTGATAGAAGAAGCCTTAGCGGCTGCGATCGGTGCAAACATTCCGATTAATGAACCGGCCGGAAATATGATCGTTGATATCGGAGGAGGAACGACCGAAATCGCGGTGATTTCTCTCGGCGGAATGGTAATCGCGGAATCGATCCGAACTGGCGGGGACGAATTTGACGAAGCAATCATCAAATATTTGCGCAACCAATACAACCTCGTAGTAGGGGAAAGGACTGCGGAAGATATCAAGCTTACCATCGGTAATGCCTATCCTGAAAAGAAAACGGAGACCATGGAGGTGAAAGGTAGGGATGCGATTTCCGGCCTTCCAAGGACTTTAGAGTTGGAATCAAACGAAATTCGTAAGGCTCTCAAAGAACCCACCGACGAAATTCTAGATGGAATCAAGAGAGTTCTGGAACGGACTCCTCCCGAACTCGCTTCCGATATCGTAGAGCGAGGAATCGTTCTGACTGGAGGCGGATGCCTTTTAAGAGGACTTGAAACTTATCTTTCAAAGGAAACCGGGGTGCCCGTTTTTCGAGCAGAGAATCCTCTAACTTGCGTTGTTTTAGGTACCGGAAAATATCTAGACGAGTTGAAATATATAAAACCAGGAATCCGTTAAGGGTTCCTTCGGGGGACATCGCGCCCGAGTCGCCGGTCCGAGCGATCTAAGGCCGGGCGGGTTGCTAAACGTTACATGCTTTGGATCCAGGTCAGTAAGAGTAAGGAAACCGTCTCCCTCCTCTTTTGTATTCTATTCTCCTTATTATCTCTCACATTCAAAAGTAATGTGTTAGTGCGAGGAATTGCCAGCTTTCAGAGGGTGGGGGACACGGTTTCGGGTTCAATCGACGGAATCGGTTCCTTCTTTAAGGGAGCTTATACAAAACTTGAGTCATTCGAAACGGTCAGGCAGGAACGAGACGCTTGCGTCGCCGCTATGGATGAATATAAACTTCTTCCGCAAGACCTGGATCGCTTAGGCAGGGAGAACGAAACGCTCCGCCGAGAATTGCATTTTAATACGAGGCAGAAATTTACCAGCGTCAAAGCGGAAGTTCTGTCCGTTCGTTTGAATTCGATTTATAGAACGATCATCATCGACAAAGGTTCCGAGGCGGGGATTAAACCTTATATGCCTGTCACGGCGCGTTCGGTGGATCAGAAGGGAGAAATAATCGAGGCGCTTGTCGGTAAGGTGATTGCTGTCACCGGAGGATCGGCAGTCGTTCAACCCTTAATCAATTCCAATTTTAATATGGGCGTTTCCATTCCTGACAGCAATTTATGGGCAAGTCTTTCCGGGAACTCAGGACGCGGAACGGAAGCCTTGATGAACTATATCGATAGCGGCATCGTTATCGATCCGAGAGTATTCGGAGATTATCCGATGGGGCCGACCGAAATGATCCAATATACGGAATCGTTAAGTAAAATCGGAAAGGCAGTGTATTCCTCCGGATCTTCGGGAGTATTTCCTCCGGGGATTCCTGTCGGGATCATTACGGAAGAAGGTCCTAGAAACGGAAGTTTCAAAACCGCATTTTTGAAACCTTTCGTTCGATTCGATATGCTGGAGTCGGTTACTATCGTAATGAAACTTCCGGAAAAATGGGCCGAGACTTGGCCTGAAGGTCAGAATATTAATATTGAAAATCCTTATTTCGGGGAGTTAAATTATCCTAAAGAAGACCGGGAACCAAAGAATCCGGTTCCTCCAGTACAAGGCGGAACAATTCCTCCTCAACCTCAGAATAGGAAACCTGTAAAACCTAAGGTGGAGGGAGGCTCAGGCTTCTCCGAAGAGGAGCAGAACGAATGATCCTCGAATATATAGTCATCGCCGCGGGAATTTTCATATCTCATTTCCTAAACGGGACAAATGCATTGGAAATGTGGGGAAATAAGCCGGACTTTATGGTCTTGTTTGTTCTTTTCTTCGCGCTTCGCAAGGGTGCAATGGCTGGGATTTGGATCGGTTTTTTTGGCGGATTACTCTCCGATTCCGGTTTGGGCGGGGAGATCGTCGGGAATGTAATGACTTACAAGATCGGATTGCACTCCTTAACATTCTGCGTGATGGGATATTTGATCGGTAAATTCGCAAGATCGGCATACCATGAGAATTATCTTTCTATAACCCTTTATTCTTTGGTCATTACGTTAATTACTAGAGTGGCCACTTATTTCCTATTTTCGCTTTTCTTTCACGAGAATTTAAGCTATTCTATTTTCAGTACGTCGATTTACAACGCGATCATAGCTCCGTTGTTCTTTTATTTACTCGGTAAATTATACAGATTGGAACAAGTGGAGGCTTAAGTGCTCGGAGGATCTCCCACATCCACAGAGTTTAAACTAGAGAGGAGCTTTCGAGTTCGGCTTTACGTATTTTCGGGCTTTGTGGTATTTACGTTAGCCTCCTTTGTGATCCAGCTTTTTAATCTGCAAATTGTTCAAGGGACGAATAACTCCTTAAAAGCGGAAAAATTCGTTCGAAAGAGTGAGACGATTCCGGCAGCACGCGGAGAAATGTTCGATCGGAACTTTCTTACTCCCGAGACTTCCATGGCATTGGTCTCCAATTATTCCAGTTTGGATGCCGTCTTAAATACATCGCTCTTAAAATACGATCCGTCAAAAGTTCGGAATTTCTTACATGAATTCGCAAGAACGCTTTCGATTCCGATGTCATACTACGAAGAGGATCTGATCGAACCGAGATTTTCCAAGAATATCAAATCTAAAAAACCCTTCGTCTTGCTTGAGGCGATTAGCAAGGCGCAACAGGAAAGGATTTCGGTATTCGATACGATTTCGAAATACGTAATTTTGGTCCCGTCGCCTCGACGCATCTATAAAATGGGTCCCGCTCTCGCGCATGTCACGGGATATATCGGAAAACCGTCCAAGACAGATCTCTTAACGCGGGAGATTAAATCCTATCAATGGCTCGGTAAGAGCGGACTGGAATTGGAATACGACGAGCGATTGCGTGGAACCGACGGTTTTCGAATCCAGAAGCGCAGTTCCGAAGGCAATATCGAAGAGGAGAGAGTCGTGGAACATTCGACTCCAGGGAATAACCTGATCCTTACGATCGATAAAGATATACAGATCGCCGCCTATAAAGCGTTGAAGGGAACGAGAGGTACGGCAATCGCGATGCGTCCCGCTACCGGGGAAGTATTGGCGATGGCTTCGAATCCTAGCTTCGATCCTAACGTCCTATCCGGTAAAAATCGATCCGAACGAACGGCGCATTATAGACGCGTAGATTCGAACGGCGGATTTTTAAATTTAGCGATACAATCGAAATTTCCTCCCGCTTCCACATACAAAACGTTAGTTGCCTTAGCCGCATTGGAAAGCGGTCATAAAGTGGATTATACCCCCGAGACAACATACAGTTGTAACGGAAGTTTCGTATTAAAATCCACCTTTGCGGGAGTTCCCGATCAGATTTTCTTATGCTGGGAAAAAGGCGGTCACGGAACGAACGATTTGGCTCACGCTCTACAGAAGTCCTGCTCGGTTTACTTTTACAATCTAGGCTATAAATTGGGGTCCGATCCGATCTTAACCTATTCTCGTCTATTCGGATTAGATGCAAAATCCAATATCGATCTTCCGGACGAAAAGCAGGGCTTCGTTCCCTCTTCGGCATGGAAGAAACGGACATATGGAACGAAATGGTTCGACGGGGATACGATCAATCTTTCCATAGGACAAGGCTTTATGTCCGTAACTCCGTTAGGAATGGCGCTTTTTTACGCAGGCTTGCTAAATAGAGGACAAATCTATCAGCCCTATACGGTGAGCGAAATTCGCGATCCCGTCGATAATTCGATTATCAATCGTACTGAACCGCAAATATTAAGAGACATTCCGATACAACCTTCTACCGTCGAAGCGATTAAGACGGGGTTACGTTTGGTAGTCAAAAGCGGAACGGCGTCTTACGTTCTTAACAAACCGGGATTGCCTGATATTGCCGGAAAAACCGGAACAGCACAAACTCGAAGAAGAGGCGCGTCGGGATCGAATCATGCTTGGTTTGTAGGGTATGCACCGGCCAGCGCCCCCGTAAGCGAACAGATTTTAATCGCAGTCTTCGTCGAATACGGTATCGGTGGAGCCGCTGGCGCGGCTCCGGTAGCAAGAGAAATGTTTAGAGCCGCTTTTCCACCCGGCAGTTTTAAACGAGTTGTGGAAGCTCCTGAACCAGGCGCCCCCGTTCTTCCGGAGAAATCCAATGATGTCAGATAGATCCATCGATCGCATCGACTACTTTCTCGTGATCTCGGTAGTTATAGTCGTTTTATGCAGCGTTCTTACTTTGTATTCTCAGGAATTCAATTTCGACGACCAAGGATCGGGGCTTTTCGCTCATAAATGGGCGAGACAGTTTCTTTACTTTCTCATCGGGTTGGTTGCTATGTGGTTCATCTCCCGCGTGAACTATCAGTTGATCGGTTCGTATGCGCTCTTCATTTACTTATTTGTAATATTTCTTCTAGTGTTAACATTAATTCCTGGAATAGGTTACTTACCTTCCGGCCGCGGAGCCCGTTCCTGGTTGAAAATCGGACCTGTCGGAATTCAGGCTTCGGAATTCGCAAAATTATCCACGGTAATTCTTCTTGGACAATATCTCGTACTTCGAGAAAAGGAAATGAAGAAAATCACGGTTTTGATTATTCCTTTCGTCATCGTACTCGTTCCGATGGCGCTGATTCTTTTACAACCCGATTTCGGAACGGCAGTTTCCTTTCTTCCGATTCTATTTACGATGTTGTTCTTGGGAGGCGCCGATTATCTCCATATTAGCTCATTCTTGACTTTGGGCGGCATTTCCCTATTAATTCCGATGTATGTGGAGTATTCGCGTTTAACTTTGTTAAACGACATTCTGGCCTTCTTGCAGAGGACCGGAAAAACGGATTTATTATCCATCGTGAATCGACTTGGGGGAAAGGTTTGGCAGGTCCTTGACGAAAAAGAGGTTACCGGAGCAAACCTATCACCTAAGACATTGAGCTCGCTGCGAGAAGCTGTCGATCAGGTCATCGATTTGGAAGCGAGTTTTGTTTTTAAACTTTTATCCAACCAGGGATTATTGATCGGAGTAGGCGGAACTTTAATCGTACTGAGTGTGATCATGATTTTGCTCCGTATCGCGCGGGGTGCAAAAACTTTAAGAACGTATTATATACCACTGGGAATCGTCGGGATCAGCATCCTTTCCGCGGTCGTCGTTATGAAGACGGTTCCCTTTCGTGAGAATCAGGTAATTCGTTTAACGGCGTTCCTTAATCCCGATGAATTTAAACAAGGAGCGGGTTATCAATTGCGCGCATCCAAACCGGCGGTCGGCTCGGGAAAACTAGTCGGAAAAGGGTTCCTGAACGCCGAAATGACCGAAGGAAAAATTCCTCATGTCCCCGAATCGAGTACGGATTTTATCTTTGCTTCTTGGGCGGAGCAGACAGGATTTATCGGTTCCGTCTTTTTGCTTTTCTTCTTATTCTCCATTCCTCTACGAGGTTTGCAGATCAGTTATGAAAGTAAGGACCGTTTCGGATCTTTACTGGCTTCCGGCATTGTTGCCTTGCTTTTTTATCATATGGCGATCAATATCGGGATTGTCTTGGGGTTGATGCCCGTAACCGGAATTCCTTTGTCATTCATGAGTTACGGAGGTTCACACCTAATTATGTCGATGATCGCTGCCGGAATTATTCTTTCGATTAAGATGCGAAAACACGCAAACTGATTCGGTTATTAGAAAATCCCGTCTAAACATATTTTCCCATTCTTAGAGATGGGCCGATAATAATAGGACTACCCATGGAACGAGTTAAGGATTCCCGATTTCTTTTCGATTTAAAACGCAGATTTCGCTACATACTAGAGGAAGTTGAAAAGAGCACTTTCGATAGAAATACGGAAGTACGCGAACTGGAAACTTTATGGGAAGAAATGTTCGACGTCGCCAGCAGGAACGATACTCCTTATTTTCGAGCGAGATTGGCTAACTTAAAACGCCAGCTGGACGGTTTTGTGAAGAACAAAGCCTATGAAAAGCGCGAGTTCGACATTATTTACCGACAGTTAGAAAAAATCAGGAAAGACGATACCGTAGAATTTTTAGACGATTCTATGAGAACGAAATTGGATCGTATCGTTAGAAGCTCCGGTTCGTTGGAACCTCAATTTGCACCCTCGTTCGGAATTGAAGGAATGACTTTTTCAGGCATCCCCCTATTTCTAACCTTCCGTTGCGGGACCATTAACTTTATCGTTAAAAGCGGTCCCAAAAAAATTTTTCGAAACGTTGATAGAAGCAAGGACAGGGTCCTGTATGAAGGGAAAAAATATCCCGTCTTTCCCAGTCGGTCAATCTACTTTACTTGGGAAGGGGAAAGGCATTGGGAGAACGAACCGGGAAACCTATTAATGATTCGTAATGCAAAAGGAATTCGCTTTTTTCGTTATGATACTTTGGGTGATACGTTTCGCATTCCCGAGGATACGTTTAGACGTCGTTTAAAAACGGCGGACGGTTGGACTCGGGAAATTACGAAATATTTTCGAAAAGCCGGGACAAGATACTACTACATTGCCGAGCAAGATTAATTTAGGTTCAATGTTTGCGGAATGACCGTTCCGCCTTTTGGGCCGAAGGCCCCCACCCAGGTTCGGGTGGTGGAGGAGGGCTTAGTGGGAGAAGCCGCGCCTTCTATATCATAAAGCCCATTTTCTTTCAATCGATTTTCCGAACAGGATTCGGTGGGACCTCCAACAAGGAGATCGGGAAAAAAATTAGTTGAGATAAGAAATGCGCGGAGAAGTTATTCTTCTCCGTCTTCCATTAGATTGTTTAGGCTTTCGATGAGTACTTCAACTTCTACTCCGTAGCCCATGCAAACTTGCTCGATCGTCTCCAGTTCATTGATGGAACAATGAGAACAACCGCCTAAGTGATAGCTGGAAAAAACGAGGCCGGCTTCCGGATGTAAAGCAATCGCTTCACCCACCGTCATTTCCTTATAAAATCTTGGCTTGACCGCTTCCGACATGTGGAAAATCTCCTATTAGTACGGGTTTCCTTCCAGTATATAGACTCCCGGACCGTTAGTCAATTCCATGTTTTTTCGAGAAGCAGGCAAATTCTATATCCGGATTGAGGAACGCTTCGAATCCTCGCATTTTCTTTATAAATATTTCCCAGACGGTTCCGATGAGCCGATTCACGGCCATTCCTTTAAAGTTGAAGTTTATTTGTCCGGAAAAAAAAATATAGGGGAAGACGGGATTAGTTTCGATTTTCTCACCTCGAAAAAGAGGCTCAGGGCACTAGTCGCAGAATTGGACCATATTCTGATTAACGAGCATAGTGATTTTAAGAAAACCAACCCCACATCGGAAAATCTGGCTCGTTGGTTTTATAGCGGTCTCAAAGAAAGCGTGCACGGGGCGGAAGGAAAAGTGGAAAGAATCGTGATCCACGAAGGTCCCGAGAATCTGGCTTTTTTTGAACCCGCGCAAGGTTGACATTTTTTATATTTTTCCGTGCAGAATTAAAAAGGCAAGATGCGCCACCGCAAATGCCAGAGTAAAATAAAAACCTACTCTAAGCGGTTTAGGTAGCTGCTTCAGTCCGCATATAAGGGAATGGAATGCTAAAAAACTGAGGGCAATAAAATTCGTCCATAGAACGGCTTTCACTGGTGCCGGTTCCGGGCCGAATAAAAGTAGCAGAGTCGTCGGGAGTAGACCTAAGAAACTCATAAACCCGCCGGTCGCAATCCAAATCATTAAAATTAACCGAGATTGTCTTTCATCGGGATGTTGGAAAACCGAAATCGCTCCTCCGACGATCAATTGATGTAGGAAACCGTGTCCGGCGTACAGAATGCTTGCGCATAAAAATAAAAGAGTCGGAAGGTCAAATTGGGTCAGAATATTGAACAAGGAAATTCTCCACGCCACATAGTTAAGTTATTCACTCTACTTACTCAACCAAATTCCTGTTGACCAAAGCGGGATTTTTCTCAAGCATTACGTGCCGAATATGAACGAACCGATTTGGAACCCAAATACCGAACAGATTGCTAATTCTCGAATGACGGACTTTCAACGGTTTGTCGAAAAAAAAACGGGTAAATCATTCCCTAGCTATCCGGAATTGCATTCCTGGTCCGTAACTTCCTCTGCGGATTTCTGGGAACTCCTCTGGCAGTATGCTCCCGTTATCCATTCCTACCCTTACGAGGAAATTCTGCGGAAAGGTAAAACGTTTCGGGAAGCTAGATTTTTCCCCGGCGCAAAGTTGAACTTTGCGGAAAATTTATTACGCAGAAAAGACGAAAAACTCGCAATTACTTATGCTGGAGAAAGCGGAGCCGCAGAAGATCTTACGTTTTCCGAACTTTGGCAACGGGTTGGAGCCTTATCCGAGTATTTTAGATCGATAGGTATTTTGCCCGGGGATAGAATTGCCGGTTTGATGCCCAATGTTCCCGATACTGTCGTCGCGATGCTTTCCGCCACTGCGGTGGGTGCGGTATGGTCTTCCTGTTCTCCCGATTTCGGCGCGAAGGGCGTCCTGGATAGATTCGGGCAGATTCGGCCGAAAGTCTTGATTACGACGGATCGTTACGAGTTTAAGGGAAAGAGTCTTCCATTAGCAACCATCGTTAAGGAAATATCGGAACAACTTTCAGATCTAAGAGTTATCTTAGTTTCGAGTTACCCTTCCGTTCAGAATACGAATCCGAGCGAACGATTGGATAACTTCCCCTCGAATGCCATGTCCCTCAATGATGCGTCGAATGCGTTCCTTGGAAAAAGTCCTCGATTCGAACAACTTTCTTTCGATCATCCCGTTTATATAATGTATTCTTCCGGAACGACCGGACTTCCGAAATGCATGGTCCAAGGAACGGGTGTATTTCTCAATCACTGGAAAGAACTTGCCTTGCACACTAATCTGAACGAGGAAGATCGGATTTTCTATTATACGACCTGTGGATGGATGATGTGGAATTGGCTCGTTAGCTCTCTATCCATCGGTGCGACAGTTCAGCTTTTTGACGGAAATCCTTTTTACCCCGATCATAACGTCTTATTTAAATACGCATCCGAAAAGAAGACCAACGTTTTCGGAGTCGGCGCCAAATATATTTTAAGCCTGGAAAAGGATAAATTTCTACCGACTCAAAATTTATCGCACTTAAATGCGATTCTCTCCACCGGTTCTCCCCTACCGGGATACGGTTTTAGATACGTATACGAATCCTGGAAAAAAGACGTTAGACTTTCCTCAATCTCGGGGGGAACGGATTTGAACGGTTGCTTCGCATTAGGAAATCCTAATTTACCTGTGTATGAAGGAGAACTTCAATGTTTGGGACTCGGGATGTCGGTTCAAATTTTTGACGATGCGGGAAACAGAATGAGCAAAGGCAAAGGAGAATTGGTTTGCACTCAACCCTTTCCTTCCATGCCGCTGGAATTTTGGGCCGATTCCGACGGGGAAAAATATAGGAGTGCATATTTCGACGTTTTTCCCGAAATCTGGCGACATGGCGATTTTGCGGAAATTACCGAGCACGGAGGAATGATCGTCTACGGTCGATCGGACGCTACCTTAAATCCGGGAGGAGTCAGGATCGGCACCGCCGATTTATATACCTTGCTCGAAACGATTCCTGAAATAGCCGATTCGGTCGTAATTGGACAAGATTGGAAAGACGACGTCCGGGTTGTCCTTTTTTTAAAGATGAGCGCGGGTAAGAGTCTGACTTCCGAATTCGAAAATTTTATCCGGAAGGAGATCAAGAATAAAGTCTCTCCTCGGCATGTCCCGGCAAAAATACTAGAGGTACCGGACATACCGTACACTCGAAATATGAAAAAGGTCGAAATCGCGGTTAAGCGTGCTGTTCAACGGCAACCGATTCCGAATAAGGATGCCCTTTTCAATCCGGAATGCCTAGAATTCTTTTCGCAAATACCGGAGTTGCAAAGGGATTAATCGAAATGGAAATCGGATTTTCCGCGGAACCTTTCGGATATTCGCAAGAGCTTGCGGAGAATATCCGAAATCCGTAATTATTCAGAACGAAATTTTTCCGTTGCGGAACTGTTCGGGTTCGATTATATTTTTGCGGTAGGTATGTTTTTTCCCGTTACTCTTACTGTTCGGTTTTTGAGATTTTTTGTTTTTTTGTCCGGATTGTATTTTTTCCTTTCCGGGCCCTTAATGATGGCGCAAAGCGATTCCGCTTTTTCCCGGCTCCAGGATATCCAGCGGAGAGGAGAAATTAAGATAACCGGAAATCGCAATTTCGCCCCTTTTTACATCGACAATCCGAAAGACGGCTTTCCCGGGTTCGACGCGGAGCTTGGAAAAAAATACGCGGATTTTCTTGGCGTTAAATATATTTTTGTTCCTAAACCGGAATTCGAGGACTTCGCGGAAGCGGTTCAAAAGGGAGAAGTCGATTTGGCTCTCTCGGGATTAACGACAACACTCGAGCGATCTAAAAAGATAAAATTCAGTAGACCTTATTTAATTTCAACGCCGGCAGCGCTTATCCGAAAGTCGGCTTTGCCTCCTCCTCCGGAAGGAAATATCATCACGACTCAGTATTTTCGAAGCGTAAAAGACCTTGGGGATTTGAGCGGCATAAGCTTTGCCGTGCGGGCTTTTTCCGGAAGCCATGAATATCTTTTGCATGCCTTTCCGAATTCAAGAATTTTTACTTATGGAAGTATAGACGACGCTTGGAAGGCGGTGAAAGAAGGAACGGCAAATTGCCTTGTGGCGGAAGCGTACCATATTAAAGGAATTCTTCAATTGCAGCCTTCGTTGGCTTCCAATTATCGTCCGTTACTAGAAGCCGTACAGGAAGATCATATCTCGGCGCTACTTCCTAAAATTGATCTCATCTATTTGCGCAATTTCGATTTTTTTCTTTCTGAAATGACTCGAACGGGAGAATTAAAATTATTGGAAGATAAATACTTTAATTCGAACGATTGGGTTAAGTAAGACCCGTAAATTTCGAATCCGTCTTCTATTCTCCTAATGGTAACCCTTTCAAAAGGAATGCAGTCTAAATTATATGGCGACCGTCTCTAAAAGAAGAAGCGAGAATGTTTCCGGGAATTTCTATGTGGATTCTTCCTGCATTGATTGCGAAACGTGCAGAATTTTGGCGCCCGAAGTTTTTTCGGAGTCTGGCGGCGCTTCGTATGTTCAGAAACAGCCATCGAACGAAAGTGAATCCTTGGAAGCGTTGCGGGCTTTACTTTCTTGTCCGACTACATCTATCGGAACGCAGGAGCGAACGGATCTCCAAGAAGCTAAGCAATCTTTTCCGTCATTGATTCAAGAAAATGTGTTTCACTGCGGCTATCATTCTCGAGCGTCTTTCGGCGCCTTTTCGTACTTAATCGTTAGAGAGACAGGAAATGTCTTAATCGACTCCCCTCGATTCGTTCCTTCGTTGGCGGAAAAGATACATTCGTTGGGAGGAGTGCGATACCATTATCTTACCCACAGAGACGATGTGGCCGATCATGAGAAATTTAAGGAAGAATTTCATTGCGATCGAATTATTCACGAAGAGGATGCAGTCGCGGTCGGTCAACCTGAGATAATCGTTAAAGGAAAAGAGAGTTTTCGTTTGGATGATGACCTTCTGATCATTCCCACGCCCGGCCATACCAGAGGGCATTCCGTCCTTCTATATTCGGACAAATATCTATTTACGGGGGATCACCTTGCATTCGATCCCGGGCGGGAACGATTAATCGCGTTTCGAAACGCTTGTTGGTATTCCTGGTCAGAACAGAAAAAATCCATGCAATCGTTGATCGACATCGAATTCGAATGGGTTTTACCCGGACACGGGTATCCGTTCCATGCCTCGAAGGAACGAACACATGAGTTGCTCTTAAAATGCATTGAATGGATGTGAAACTCTTCTAATTCCGAAATCCTAAGTATTCTTCCTGAATGGAAAATACGTCTTCCGCATATTGACGCACTCCTCCCCATTTTTTTACCGCTGCCGGGCCGGCATTATAAGCTAATAACGCCTTACGAACATCGCCTTCTTGGGTTTCTAATAAATGATTCAGATAGGAAACCCCTAAACGGATATTAATTTCGGTCTCGAAGAGGTGAAAGTCGCGCACCTTCAAACCTTCCAAGGAACCGATCCAAGCTCCGGTGGAAGGGAGAACCTGCATATAACCGCGGGCATTTTTTTTGGATCTGGCTTTTCTAGAGAATTCGGATTCAACTTGAATAAGTCCTAGTAGCAGACCTACTTTTTCGCCCTCAGAACAATAAGTCCCGCAGGCGGTATCGTCGATCTTTGCCGCCTCGAGTAGTATCGTTTTGGTCAATAATTCCAGCTCGGATGGGGATATTGAGGGTCTACGCTCTTGAATGAACTGTTTTACGGAATCTGTTTCGGTCCGACTTTTGTTTAAAATCCAATTTTCAGTTAGGGATCCCGCAATCGGCGCTACCAAGGATTGGTAGAGCAGGGGAAGGAGCGTAATAAAGAAGTGTCGTTTTCGAATCTTAGGCTGGTTCATAGTAGTCCCAACCTCCTTTTGATTGTGCGGTGCACTATCTTTGGCCATTCTTTTTGCGGTGCACTATGGGTCGAGCTAAATTCCCATAGTTAGTACTCGAGTCGGTTTTCCAATTATGTCACATACGGAGAGAATGCACGACGGAATAAACGCCGTAATTGGTATTTATGATCAATTACGGCAGGTCGGTACTATTTGCTTTTCTCTAATTTTTCTGCAAGATCGACTAAAAGGCGGACGCCGTAACCGCTCGGCCCATTTCCAATTTGGGTGCCGGAGGATTTTTTTCTCCATGCAGTTCCTGCGATATCTATATGGGCCCACTCGATACCTGAATCGACAAATCGTTCCAAGTATTTTCCTGCGGAAAGACTTCCCCCGGGACGCCCTGCGACATTCCGTAAATCAGCTATATCGCTTTTTAAATCTTCTCCGTATTCGTCCCAAAGAGGAAGATTCCAGGTTCGCTCATCCGAAGAAGTAGATGCTTCGTTTAAGAGTTCCGTGAGTTTTTCAGAATTGCTCATAACTCCGGCGGCCTCGTGTCCGAGAGAGATAATGATCGCCCCGGTTAAAGTTGCCAAATCTACCATATAGTCCGGTTTGAATTTTTTCCCTATGTAGGAAAGGACATCCCCGAGTACCAAACGTCCTTCCGCATCGGTATTCTGAACCTCGACTGTTAGACCGTTATGCGCAGTGTAAACGTCTCCCGGTTTCAAAGCGGCGGCGTCCGGCATGTTTTCAGCGACTCCGATCGCTGCGATTACTGGTATACCGATTCCTAATTCCGCAATCGCTCCGATAGCATGAATCACCGCGGCCGCTCCGCACATATCGTATTTCATTTCATGCATGTCCTGCGCGGGTTTGATGCTGATTCCTCCCGAATCGAACGTGAGGCCCTTTCCGATCAAAGCCAATTTCTTCTTGGTTTTGGGCTTTACCGGATGGTATTCCAGAATAATCATTTTCGGTTTCTTATCCGATCCTTGCGAGACGGCGAGAATTCCCCCCATCTTTTCCTTCTTTAGCTGGGGCTCGTCGAATACGGTAATCTTTAATCCGTTCTCTTTAGCAATATCCCGAGACCGAACTACGAATTCTTCCGGAGTAAAATGATTTGCGGGTAAATGGGCAATAAAGCGACTTCCGTTAACGTACTTGCTAACTGCTTTCGATTTCTCTAAACCTTGTGAAGCGGCTTTCTCGACATTCGAGTCCTCGGGCAAAAATGTGACCGAACCGAATTTCAGTTTTTTTTCCTTGAAGTCTTTCGTTAATACGTTTAACGGAAAGGCGCCCAAATCGATTGAATTGGCGATTTGATAGGCCAGTAAAACGGGAGACAAATTTTTCGTAAGAAATCTAGGAAGCTTGATCTCCAATCCGACTCCGTCCCATTTTCTGAGTTTCTCCCCGAAGGAAAAAAACAATTGAGCAACGCTTCGAACGCTTATCTTTGCTGAATCTCCCAAACCGAGATAAATGATTCTGTCGGACTCATCGACCAGTGATTGGCCGGCTTCCCCGGTAAAAATGGAGGATTTGACCTGCTCGGAGAATTTCGCTTCGAGTTCCTTCGGCAGGTGATCTTTCGATACCGGAATGATTTTATATATGTTTTTCGAAGTATTCTTTCCAATTGCAAAATGAATTTTGGATTTTTCTAATTTCATTTCTTCTCCAGAGCCTTGATATCGGCGAGTATCTCATCCACATGGCCTTTTACACTGACCTTTGGGTAAATTTTCAATATTTTAAGATCGGGCCCGATCAGCAAAGTCGTTCTTATGATACCCATAAACTCTCTGCCCATAAATTTCTTCAGCTGCCAGACCCCGTATTTTTCGCAGATACTCCCGTCCTCGTCGGAGATCAAAGTAAAGTTGAGTTCTTGCTTTTCAATAAATTTCTGATGGGATTTAATCGAATCTTTCGAAACACCCACGACATTGAATCCTTCTTTTTTGAGGCGGGCAAAATTGTCCCGAAAATCGCAGGCTTCAGTAGTGCAGCCGGGAGTTTGGTCTTTGGGATAAAAATATAGGACTAGTCCCTTTTTTCCTAATAGATTCTTTAATTCTATCTTTTCACCGGACTGGTTTATTCCCGTAAAACTAGGCGCCTTCGCGCCGACTTTCAATTCGCTCATTGGGTGGATTCTTCCTCAGGGAGGCTAATTTGCCGGAATTCCCCTTATAGACTTTAATCGTTCCTTCCAGGGTTCCTTTTCAGCAAGGAAAGCCGAGGAAAAATCGGTTGCGAATCTTTTTTTTTGGACGATATTACTGGTATGGATCCAAAGGAAAGGATGGAACTCATTCGGGTCGGTAATCAGGCCTTTAATGAAGGCGATATCCGCAAAGCGAGAGAGTGCTTTTTGAAGACAGAATACAAAGACGGGCTGATCCGCCTCGGTGATTACTTCATGTTTGAGAGAAAGCTGCCCATTCTCGCTTACGGCTATTATAAAAAGGCCGGATACCAAAAGAGAATCGACGAGATTTTTCAACGAATGCTCTGGGCCTTGTCCGAATGGATCGGTCCTGACAAATTTAAGGCTCCTCAATCTACATCAAAATCCCCGGACCCGGAGGACTTCACGGTTCATCCGATTCTACGCCAGACTGCGTTGGATATTCTGAAGAAACAAGGGATTTCGCTATAAGCTTAAGTGCGCGCGAAAATTTCGGACGCACCGTCCCATTCGTTGATTTTACTACTGCACCGTTGCCGTTATGCCGCTTGGAGCATTGATATACTTTAAAGATCCGTACGCGTTCGCAGCATTTCCAGTTTTCGTTTTCCCTTGCAGAGAACTATTCGTGACACCTCCATATAAAATCGCGTTCACCGTATCAGAATAAGTATAGTTCGGATTGTACGCTCTTACTAAGGCAGCGATGCCGGCGACATGCGGGGAAGCCATCGATGTTCCATTGATAATGCCGTAATGAGTCGTATCATTTCCTAGGACAGTCAAGCTATAATAGTCGACTCCGATCCCGGCTCCAACACCGATTACGCCGCTACCGGGGGAAGTAAAATTTAAACCGACCGTGCAAGTTGTGGAATTGCAAATTGAAGAGAGATTATAGGTTGGACTTTTATAATCTATACCACCGATACCGACCTTTGATATTACTAAGGAGGTCGGAAACGAGCCGCTGTTCGTTCCGGCGTAAACATTGAAATTATCCGTATTTAGGAGCCCTTCGTAATAATCGATGGCAAGGGTTGCCGCGGCCACCGTGAACGGAATAGAGAATGTTTTGTAAATATTATTTCCGGAAGAAGCTTGTCGATAGTATGAGGCCGACGACCAGAAATCACACGCGTTGACCGTGTCGATCGAGGATGTAAACATTAGTAAGTTCGTAAATGTTTTTCCTCCTATCGTACAGTTCTTCACTCTCCAATCGGTTCCGGTGATCGTCCAAGTAGAGAAGTCTTGGCTCGGAGTCGATTGAGAAAAAACGCTCATATTTCCCGGCCAAGTGCTCATGATATTCGTTCCGGGAGCGCCGACCGCCACGGTTGAGCCGGAAGCGGACGTATTAAAATCGGAAAAATTCGATATGCTAAAGTTTTGGTCTAAGGCCGCAACGCAAACTAGATTCGATAGATTGAAATCGCAGGGGTAACTTGCGTTGGAACCGCTCGCATGATCCAAGCCTGAATTTCCGGCTGCGACAACCACCACTACATCATGGTTCAGTGCATTTTGAATCGCAGTATAAAAACTGGAGCTGTATCCAGGGCCTCCGAGACTCATGTTGATCACTTTCGCTCCGTTATTTACGGCGAAATTAATTCCCTTAATGATATTAGTCGTACTACCTGAACCGGTTTCATCCATAACGCGTACGGCCATCAGTTTACTCGTCTGACAAACACCGGTCGTACCTATGCCGTTATTTCCCTGCGCTCCGATGGTACCGGCGACATGAGTTCCGTGTCCGGTATAATCCATGGGATCATTCGCGGTTCGAGTTCCCGCATAATTCCAGCCATGATTCGGACAGGAGCCTCCCGTCGTAGTAGTCCCGCCATTTTCATCGAAGCAGGTTCCACTCGGGCTCCACATTTCATTCGTTAAATCCTGGTGATTATAGTTGATTCCGGAATCGACGACTGCAACGATCGCGGAACTGCAATCGGTCTGTAGAGTCCAAGCTGACTCGGCGCTGATATCCTTTCCTGATGTTCCCGGATTTGCTGTCGGATTTCCGTTCGTATCCGTATAGAACTCGGGATTTACCGTGCTGCCTGCCGCGATAGTCTGACCGGTATTTTTTAATCCCCAGAGGTTTCCATACGAGGTATCATTCGGAGATTGGGTTCTGTAAATATAATTAGGTTCCGCAAATTCGACATTCGGGTCATTTGCATAGGTTTGAACGGCGCTCTCCACGGATTCTCCTGACTGTAGTTTGATATGCGTGACTTGAGAATGACCTAGATTCGATAAAAGCTTTCCGCCTTTTTGAAAGACTAACGAGCTAATAGAGGTTCCCGTTTTAAATTTAACGATAATTTCCCCCGGAACATACTCGGGTTTTTTGGCGAATCCTCCAAACAGATTTTGGATAGGCTTTTGTCCCGAAAAAATAATTCCTAGAATGAGAAGTATTAGAATCCTTAATATGGTACGACTTTTAATTATCATTGGTAACGCCTTTATATTCGAAAAAATTAATTCACTACGGTTAGCCTGGGAATTGCAGCGGGAACGCCGGACGGATTTAGAGTGGAGAACCCGAACACGTAGATGTAAACCGCGCTTCCTCCCGGGATGGACAGGGTAGCGCTGGTCGGAGCCGTCGATCCGCTTGCGTACGGAACAGTCTTGCAAACTGCGCTGGAAGCTTGGTAAGCCGGAGTGATTCCGTAGCAGGCTTGGTAGCCACCGCCGATTGAATTTACGGATTTTTCCCGGTTTGCTTGCCAAGTAACCAGGACATTTCGTGGAGGACCGTTTCCGATATGGCTTGTCGAAGAGTTATTAGAGCCGCCAGCTAATAGGAAAATCAGGGGATTTAAACCTCCGCCTCCGCCGCCTGGGCAATTTATGAATAAAAGCAAAAGCAGTAAGAAGAGAATTTGCAGTACATTCTTAGTATTCAATTTCATTTTTAATATTCACCAATTCAAATTTTCTAATCGATTTTAAAATGCTCGAATTCTTAGCAATACTAGAGTATTTAAGCGTTTCGGTATGCGGCTTCTTATAGTTTTCTCGTGAAAATAAACCGCCCTATTTTCAACTCCGATCTATATAAAGTACTGCTTCCAAATTGCTAACAGATTTGCCTTATTTGAACATCCTATCTTCTATCCAAGGTTATATAGATTCTATCCTCATGGGTCGCTTAACGGACAGGGAAAAGAGAAAATTTTAGGCCTGCACGGAATCCCGCGTAGGGACGCCTTCGATTCTTATTGTCTCTCTGGAGATTTTGCGGAAATCTGGCATTTCGTTTGAAATCTCCTGGTAAAAACATTCGAATTATTTTCATCGGATCCTTGATTTTCGGACTCTTTCTTTTTTCATTTTTTGGAATCGTTCTTTGGAAAGATAAAAGGGATGCGGATAAGGCTAAGGAGATTGAAGCCAAGAGGGTATTTGCTTCGACTTGGTCTCAAGATTTTTGGGCCATGCTCAAATACATTCATTTGTATGATGAATTGCACCCTTTCCTTTACAGTTTGGAAGGCGGGCGGAGCAATACGGGAAGAATTCATTCCGTCTGGAAACCGCATGAAATTGCCGAGAGAGTCATGTGGTTTCGTCTCGTTTCTCCGAAAACGTTGATTATACCTACGATTTTTCGTTGGGAGAACGATTTTGAAAAAATCTCCGATGCGATCGGGTTGAACGGAAATCTCAAAGTAAGGGATTTTCATATTAAAAATATAATCAATGAAATCGAAACGTACGGCTACGACGGTATCGATATCGATTACGAAGGGATGACTTGCGAGAAGAAGGAGTCATTCGAAGAGTTTTTGATCGTGCTTAAGGGAGAATTACAGAAACGAAATAAACTACTTTCCGTTTCGATACACCCGAAGACGGTCTCGGAAAAGAAATCCGCATTTCCTTGCAAAGGCCTGCGTGCACCGATACAGGTCGATTTTTTTGAGGCGTATCGGGGCCAGCTTTCTCACGACTACGAATTCTTAGGAAGAATCGCGGATAAAGTGAAGATAATGGCGTATGAATTGCATCCTAGAAAGAATGGATTTCCGGGTCCTGGACCTCAAGCTCCGGATTGGTGGATAGAACGCATCCTTGAATATGCGGTGGCTCGAATTCCGGCGGACAAATTATATATGGCAATTCCCACATACGGGTATGATTGGCCGTTAAACTGCGATATTCCTTCCAAATCAGTATATTATTCCAGAGCGAAATTCATTCGAGATCATTGGAATCCCAGAATCGAACAACCGACGGACGTTTTGAAGATTTATCAAACTCAATCGAAAGCTTCCGATTGGATATTTCTTCGACCGTATCTTTACCGTCATGAAGGGCATATTTACACCGATCCGTCTTTATGGTACCGCTTAGGAGGCTGCGATCGCGTCGCTTTTTACATGAATCGGACCGCGTTCGAAGCGAAGATGAATATTTTAGAAAAATTTAAAATACGAGGCTTTTCTTTTTGGCAGTTGATAGAGGATAACGATCCGGAAATTAACGAATATTTGGAGGAGAAAATCGGAAAGTAAATCGGTCTTCTCCGCCTACTAAATGTCCTGTTTCATTAAGCTTCCGGAAATTATTAATTTTTGAATCTCGCTTGTTCCTCCCCCGATTTCACCTAAACGGACATCCCTATACAATCTGGAAACCCGGTATTCGTCCATAAACCCTGCGCCTCCGTGAACTTGGACGGCAAGGTTTGTGACTTCTCGAGCGGAAGTCGTCGCAAATAACTTGCAGGCGGCACATTTTCCGGACAAGGACATATTGCCTTTTCCTTCTCGTTCCGCAGCTTCGCTTTCCCAAGCCACATTATACGTTAACCATTTTGACGCTTCCAGTTTAGTATAGATTTCCGCCAACAAAAAGGATACACCTTGATGGTGCGAAATGGATTTCCCGAAACTTTTACGTGAAGATGCGAACGACTTGGAATCCGACAAACAGGCGCGCATGACTCCAAGCGAGTAGGCCGCCAAGGATAAGCGCTCCGTATTGAATGTCTGCATGGTTTGTCTGAAACCCTTTCCTAATTTTCCCAAAATATTTTCTTCGGGAATTTCCACATCTTCGAAGAAGAGAGCTCCGGTGGGAGAGGCTCGCAGTCCCATTTTATCCATCGCAAGAGAACGGCTTACCCCTTTACTATGCAGGTCCACGATGAAATGCGTAAGTCCTTTTTCTTTTCCCGACGAATCCAATGCCCTGGCTAGAACCAAGCAATAATCCGCATTAGGTGCATTAGTGATATATGTTTTTTGTCCGGTAAGAAGGTATCGATCGCTTCCGGATTGTTTTGCGACCGTTTTAATGGATGCGACGTCCGATCCCGAATCGGGTTCGGTGACGCCGAGAGATCCAATTTTCTTTGCGGAAATAATTTCCGGCAGAAATTTCTTTTTCTGTTCCTTGGTTCCGAAATGCTTGAGAGGCAGGCCGAATAATCCCCCTGTAGCCCCTACACTGAAAAATGTACTTCCGCAGTACTCGGAAACCACTTCCATCGCAAGTGTGCTCAGAAACAATCCTGCCCCTTGGCCTCCATATTCTTCCTCGTGCATTAAGCCCAGATAGCCCGCTTCCGCCAATTTCGTATAGTGGGTCCTTGGCAGCTCCTTTTTCTTATCTAATTCCTCCGCATAGGGCGCTATTTCCTTCCTGCAAAATGTCCGAAAAGAATCGATGAACTCTTGTTCATCATTTGTTAATGTGAAATCCATGTAGGCCCTCTCAGATCGAAACTACCCTTTAGATCTCATCGTTTCCTACAAGAAGAATTCGTTATTTCCGAATGTTGTTCGTCGACGTTTACGAGTGATCCGAAGGAATTTGATTCGGAAAATCGAGAAAAAAATATTGTAAGGGAATTGGCGTCCTTTCTTAGATTATTCTTCTTGATCATGATATCTTATGCTCGAATATGATTTTCGTAAAATGAAGTTCCATTTGCCGCTATTAGGATGGTTGACAGTTTGCACGACCGATGGATAAAGCTTGTGAATGCCGAACAATTTTTTTATGAGTGAAGATTTTATGGGCAGTCACTGGTCGTTCTGGGCCCTAGTTACATTCGCAATATTCGGCACTTATCTCGGACTTCTGCTTTGTATCGGTCAATCGGTCATTGAGAGGAAGACTGCGCTAAATAGATTATTGGCCTTACTATTTCTTTCCTTAGGGATTTTGGAAGGAACCGGTCTCTGCATGGTTTTGGGATACTTTAATGAAATCCCGAGAGTCGTCTTATTACATATTCCCGTACTAGGATCTCTCGGGCCGATTCTATACGGAATTCATAAGATTATTCAAGATTCCGAATTTGAAGATTCCGCACTCGGATTAGGCCAAAAACATTTTATTCTTCCGGGAATTATCTGGGCGGCTTACGGAATCGTTTTCTTTTTGAATCTCTCGGAATTACAAAACGGTTTTCAAAAATTCGTTTCGACTCGCAGTCTATTCGATCTGATATTTTACGTACCTTTAATCGTGCTTGCGGGTTACATTTTAGGACTTCTAAAGGGGGCGCAAATGCTGTTTAAGATCGCGGTCCTGCGCGAGGAATGGACGGCCAGGGTTCTTTTGTATATCGTTTTGGCTACGATCGCGAATCATTCGGTCGGAGCTTTTTATCTAATCGGCAAGAATCCCGTATTTCTTCTGGTCAGTGCGGATATGATGACATTAAGTCTTTGCATTTCTTATTTGATCGGTCGAAAGTATCCCGCCTATTTTCAGAATTTGCAAAAAGTCGCAAGGGAAACCATTCGAAAGTATTCCAGATCCCTTTTGCAGGGAATGGATATGGAAACGTTACGGGAAAATTTGCGGCTCGCGATGGAGACCGAAAAACTTTATCGAGACGAAGATTTGAGTTTAGCGACGCTTGCGGAAGAACTAGCTCTTTCTTCTCATCAATTATCGGAATTGATCAATCAGGAAATGGGTAAGAACTTTTCGGCCTTTGTGAACGAATATCGAATTCGGGAAGCCTGCGAACTTTTAAAAAAAGAAACGGACCGATCCATACTGGATATCGGCTATGAAGTGGGTTTTCGTAGCAAAACTTCCTTCCACCGGGCGTTTATCAAACAGGTGGGATTACCTCCGTCCGAATTTCGTGAAAAGAATTCGACTTAATCCGTTTCAGACTATCATTTGCAACGGTCGTTTTGGTGCCGGTTTATAGAATGGAACGACAAGCCCGCGAAACCTGTGCGATACTTAGGCCAGATGAAATTTGGGAGAAGGGTATGGTTTCAGTGGCGATAGAAAAAAAAAGTAAGATCGACGCATTGACCGATAAGGAGAAAGCAAAACGAATTATCAAATGGATTCGTTACTCCGATTCAAAGTTTAGAAAGCGATTTGCTTTTTTAAAATATCAGAATGCGATCGGTTTCGGTATAACGATCGGTTCCGCAGCAGGAATGATTTTCCTAGCGGGACTTTATATCGCAGGCTTAATTCCGTTTTGGGCCTGTATTATCGGAAACGGGATTCTTGCTTCGTTTTTACACGAGATGGAGCATGATCTCATACACAGCATTTATTTTAAAGAAAGTCCTAGAATGCAAAATTTTCTTTTTTGGTTGGTTTGGCTTTTTCGTGCAAACACGGTAAACCCATGGTTTAGAAAAGAAATCCACTTACTGCACCATAAACTTTCCGGAAATCCGGAAGATGTCGAAGAGAGATTCATCAGCAATGGAATGCCTTTCGGTTGGAAGCGTTTCCTGGTAATGGTCGATCCGATTATGGCAGTAGTCCTTCAAGGTCCCAAAATTCGGAAAGATGCGATTCATTATCTTAAAAAAATAAAATCATCGCCGATTAAAGGACCGTTTCGATCGATCTTTCTTTTGTTATGGTATTCGTTTCTCATATGGGGATCGTTTGCCGTGCTGAATTGGGTCATCGGTTCGCCGATTCAAGAAAAGGGTTGGGTTGCAACGGCTCATAATGTATTAAACACGGCGGCGGTTGTTTATCTGATTCCTTGCTGGTTAAGACAGACGGCTATTCAAATCGTTTCTTCTAACATGCACTATTATGGAGATGTAAAAGGGTTGTATCAGCAAACTCAGGTGCTGGATTCGTGGCTCGTTCTTCCTCTTCATTTATTTTGCTTTAATTTCGGCGCAACGCACGGAATTCATCACTTCGTGGTCAGCCAACCGTTTTATTTGAGACAAGCCGTAGCCCCGTCAGTCAGACCGATTTTAAAGAAATATGGAATTCGATTCAACGATTTTGAAAGCATGCTTAGAGCGAATCGATACGAAAAATCTACGGCCGGCGAACTTGAGCTGGCATAAATTCTCCGGTTCGTGTAAGATGCTCTCATGCATGGCATACCCGAATCGGAAAGAAATAAGACTGAATTTATGAGGTCTTTAGATCATGCGGAGGCCAATTTCTGGCTGTATGATCATGTTTCGTCCATGAACTTTGCTGTCATGGCGAGCGGTAGCGGCGACTTAAAGGCGGAGGATCTTCGCTATGGGTTGGATACCGTTCAATCGAGACATGGTTTAGCTCGCGTTGCAATCGAGAGAAAGTATGGAGCGGATCCCCATTTATGTTTTATCACGGACCCTAACGCAAAAATTCCTCTCGTTATCGAAGAACTCTCCCAGGATTGGAAGACAAAATTGGCGAAGGATTCGATTCGCCCGTTTTCGTTAGGAGAGGCCCCTTTGATTCGCGCCGTATTTTATCGATCGAACGATGGGAGCGATTGGGCCTTCGCCATCGTCTTTCATCATAGCATTGCGGACGGACGTTCGGGCATGTATTTTCTGCTGGATGTCTTCGAGGTTCTTTCGCTCGGAAGGAAAGAACATTCTTCTTCTCCTCAAATACTTCCTTCCTTAATGGATTTATATTCCGCGGAAGGTCGGGCAAACGAGGAAAAATTAAAGGAAAAACCGCTATCTCTGCCTCGCTTTTCAAGAAAAGACAACGAGTTGAATCCTGAAATTATTAGTTTCCAAATCGAGTCCGACGTGCTGCAGGAGTTGATTCGAAAGGGACGGGAAAAAGGAGTATCTTTACACGGAATACTTGGTGCGGCTCAAATTTCATCTTTCTATAATTTGTTCGGAGCCGGAACCGCGGGCGTATTGAATCTTTCTACGCCGGCCGATTTACGTCCTTATTTGAGCCAATCCATCGGGGATTCTTCCTTAGGCCTATATATTACGCTTTTGACGACACAATTAAAATTCGGAACTTCGTTTTGGTCTCTTGCTAAGCAAATTAAAGATGATTTAAAAAATCGTTTGAATCGAAGGGAAGGAAGAGCCTTCTACGAATTACTTCCTCCTCCCGAACAATTTTTACAAAGAGAAGACGGATTGCGCGTCTTTTCTTCTTTGATGACTAAGACACCGCAAACTAGCGTGTTGAGTAATGTCGGCGTTTTGCCTGACTATGAGATCCCGAATCTACGGATAGGCGAGATTTCCTTTACTGTCCATCCTTCTTTGACTCAGACTTTATTTACGACGGCGGCTACTTTTAGAGGAAGACTGGTGATTAACATAAACTTCGACTCGAATCGATGGGAAAAGAGCGAGATCCGTCAGTATGTTTCGAATTTTCAGAAAGTTTTGCTAAAGCAGGTTTCGTAAGGATAAGCATATTTATTGCCTGAACTTTATTTCGTTTCCCAGGGAAATTTAAAAAGAGTTCTGCGAAAAATCCTGCGACCGTATATCCATCCGACGCATAAGATAAACAACCCGATCCAGGCGGTAGCACTCATAAAAAGATTGGGAGCAGGGTCCGACAGCGACGGTACTTGAAGTAATAGGCCGGATAACATCAAAATCATATGTATCTCGGCGACTTTCGATCTTTCCTCGGAAAGGAATTTGCCTAAACCTCCTCCCGAAAGGAAGGCTGCAACTCCGGCGATAGCGCCGATTCTTCCCAATGTTACGGGGAGTAGAATAGGAATTTCAATATTTTTGAATAAAGGTAGAAACGCCTTTGTCGCAAAGAGTAAAACGGATGAGATTCCCAAAGCGGCGTGGATCTTAAGTTTGAGTTTGGGACCGATGCGGAGCAAGCGATTTTATACCGTATCGCCACTCGCAATAGGAACGGGTTCATTTTCGGGCAGGAGACTCGTAACCATTTCAGGAGACGGTAAGTCGGGATCGAAAGCGGGCATCGGCTGCGAGACAGAATGTTTGGTCGATTTAAAATAAAAATACATCGGAACGGACAGGAGAGTAAATCCGAATCCCCAAAGAGCTTCGGCCGGCTTGCTCCATATAAGCGTAATAATGATCGCGATATTCGATGCGATATACAGATAGGTGGAATATGGGTAGCCGGGAATTTTGAATTTGGTCTTGAAATTTCTTTTTTCGAATAAGATCGGCGTGTAGGCCGTGATCGTCGCCAATAGAAGCGTAGAGCAGGTGATCAAATAGAGTAAGGATTCGATTTCTTTGACTAACGAGAATAAGCAAGCATATCCGCATTGAAAGGCCAGCGACATATAAGGGCTCTTATATTTGGAATGCAATTTTGCCATGCTGGGAAAGAAATAACCGTCTCTCGCCATGGCAAAATAAATTCTCGATCCTCCGATGATATATGCCGAGATTCCTCCCATAAATACCCAGCAGATGAAGGCAGTCACGATTAAGGTGACCTCCTTCCCGAATAAAAAACCGGCAGCAGTAACTCCGATTTTTTCGTCGCCCGCCAAAAGACTGCTAGGCGCCGAGCTTAAATACAGAAAGTTAATCAAAACGTAAAGAAGCGTGACTAGGGTACAAGAGACTAAGACGGATTTATAAATATTCTTATCCGGATCCTTTACCTCCTCGGCTACGTAAGTGATCATGTTCCATCCTAAATAGGAAAAAGTCACCGGAATTACTCCTGCCAATAAATAACTCCAATCGTTTAATCCGGCAGGGAGGAGTGGGAAGGCTTGAAAGTATTCTAATTTATAATTTCCGACCGTCAGCCCCAATACGACAAAAGCGACTAAGCCTAAGATTTTAAACGTAGTGAAGAAATTCTGAATGCGGGATGCCATGCCGATTCCGAAGAAATTGACAATGGTAAAGAAGAATATCGCGGACATCCCCAGTAACTGAGCGCTTCCTATGGAGAAGGCTATCCCGAGAAATTTGGCTTCGAAGAAATACATATCCCAGCTAGGATCCATCAAGGAGAAGAAAGTTTTGGAAAATGCGATGGCGGATAAGGAAATAGAGGCTGAAAAATTAACGGAGAGGGAAAGCCAACCGCTCGAGAACGCCACGATGGGAGAATAAGCTTCCTTTAGATAAACGTAATCTCCTCCCGCGTAAGGGAAGATGCTTGCGGATTTGGCATAGCTCATCGCGCCGGCTACGGCTAATAACCCTCCCAAAATCCAACAAAGCAGTGCAAGGTTCGGGTTCGGTGTTTGGCTCAGAATATAGCCGGTCGTAATAAACACTCCAGGCCCGACCATAGAGCTAAACATCAATGATATGGAATCGTAAAGGTTAAGAGAGCGGCTGAGTTTCATCGGAATGGGTTTTGGTCAGAATGCTTGCTTTAGGTTGATCCACAAGAATTTTTCAAGAGGCAAAACCGTCGGGATCTGGATGAAGATGTTCGACTCGATCGATTTTACAAAATGAAACCTCTTCGTATTAGAAAGAGCGGACCTATCTAACTGCATTTGCAAAAGCGCGCTGAAAATTCGTCGTAAAATTAAAATTTGATGGATCGCCGTGCTATGCTCTTGAAGAGATTGTGGCGTGATTTCAGAGTATAGTAGATTATTATTATACTTTAAACCTATGTCTCGAATTCTCTTTTCCGCTTATAAACCCACGTTTAAAGTCTTATAATTATGTCTCATAAAAAGGGAGGACGACATAAAAATCAGTTGGTTCGAGCGAAAAATCTTATAAAAACGGTTTGACCGGTTAGGTGGATTTCGTATTTTGGTCTTCTCGGCCATGGCTAATAGCTTTGGCAAAACCGAAGGCCTTGGTGAAAACGGAAATTTCCTTTTTCACCAGAGTTTATAGGGAAGAGAACAGTTCTTTTACAACATCTATAACTGCGAATGAGAAATATAAAGCTGAGATTAGGCCAGTGAGTGAGTTCACCTGGTCGAATGATCTCGGATATCTAGTATTGAAAAGAAATTAGATTAGCTACTCTCATTCTACAATAATATCGAAAGATGCAGCCCTTTTACTGGCGCCCGGAAAAACTTCTGGGGGTTAGAGGGCTTGGCGGATTACAGTTCGCATCTCGTTGCAGGGATGCGGGTTTCGTAATATGGTCAAGTAAGAAAGGGCATACGGGGGATGCCCGGG